>NZ_PVWN01000119.1 GCF_003003885.1 Chlorogloea sp. CCALA 695
GCCGGATGAGTCGAAAGGTTCGCGTCCGGCTTTGTAGGAGAGGTGCGGGGTATAATAACCCCCATCGACTCTAACAAAGGTGAAACGAAAACAGCATGAGTATTAATGTCATTGGAACAATTGAACGCAAAGAAATGGGTACAGGTACTTGGGCATTAGTTGCCGATAATGGTACTACCTACGAAATTTTTAGAGGCGCGAGTAAAGACTTACTCAAACCTGGGCAAAAGGTAAGTGTTGTGGGACAGGTTAAAGAAGATATCATGACTCTAGCCATGATTGGTCCTGTCCTAGAAGTTCAATCTTTTGATGTAATTAGTTAGAACTTGCTAAGACGGCTTGTAGCTTACTTCTAAATTCACCTTTGGGATGACCGCCTTTTACTTCCCCTAAAATCTGAAATTCGCCTTCAGGAGAATCGCAGATAAGGTAAGTCGGCCATCCCATCTCGGCTTTATCGGGGTATTGACTGAGTAAAATTTTGCGGTATTTGCGGTAAGTTGCCGTATCTTGCATTTTGACATCAACAAATTGCAAGCCCAATTCTTCGCTAACTTTTTGGTCGTAGAAAGACATTTTGTGGCAGATTCCGCAGTCTTGGGAAGAAAATTTAATTAGCGATCGCCCCATAATTTTTACTCCAATATCTAAATCCTTGGGAATTGAAAATCATCACCCATTACCGATTACCGATTACCAACTCTTTCTCTATTTTACCTCTTGTGCGATCGCACAATTAGTCGATTTTAAAGTAGACGCAGGCGGCACTAGCGCCACTACATGAGGCACAGGACGGGGAGTGTAGCCTACTAAAGATTCACCTTTATAAGCTAAAGAAGTGCTTGCGCCCGAATCGAGCATCACAGCATCCCGAAATCCGGCTTTAACTAAAACCTTTCCTAAAGATACTGAATCAATCGGATCGTTAGCTACACCTACTGTTGGTTGTCCGGCTTGATTAATACCCCAAAAAGCCCGATGGCGAATTGCATCGTAATCAAACAAACTACCAAAAGTTTCCGCGCTTTGGGGTTGGTTGTCTTTAACTAACCAAGCGGCGGCGACAAAGGCATCGGTAACATTTGACATTACTGCTTCTACGCCCTGTAAAGTATTGTGCTTGAGGGGATCGAACACGATAAATTTAGCCGATTGCGGGCCGATCAATACCAAAGGTCGCCCAATTAGTTTAGACATTTCCCCGCGATAACCAGGGACAAATTTATTATTTATTTGGCTCAATACTGGCCCAATCATGACGTTTGAATCTAAATATTTTAAGGAGAAAAACCCACCATCAACGGCGGCTACAGCTTCAGTTCCTGCTAGAATTTCTGTTACTTGGTAACGGCTTTTGGCGTGAATAGTAACGGGTTTACCGCCAGAAATTAGGGTAATGTCGGTTTCGTCAACAGTTGTTTTATTAACTTGAACTTCGGCAGAAAAGTCAAAGCCACCACTCCAAAAATTAGGTAGTTTTGCTCCTCCCCAAGCTTGATAAATTGGGCTTGCTTCTCCTTGTGCTAACCTTGATTGTCCAA
This sequence comes from Chlorogloea sp. CCALA 695, assembly GCF_003003885.1. GTDB lineage: Bacteria > Cyanobacteriota > Cyanobacteriia > Cyanobacteriales > Chroococcidiopsidaceae > Aliterella. Next base: position 1,542 of record NZ_PVWN01000119.1, read on the forward strand.
ACCGGGCGATCGCCAGCATACTTTCTGATTCCCCTGCAAAGCGCTCGTCGGTATCGCTCATAGTTAGCGCCGAAAGATACCCAGCTTTTTCGACAAACTTTGCTACTCTTTGGTCATACTTTCCTTCAGGATAGGTAAAGTAACGAATATCAATTCCTAATTGAGCTTCGAGTATTTGTTTTGATTGCTCGATCTCCATTTTTAATTGCTCGTCATTCAACAATCTTAAGTCTTTGGGGTGAGTGACGCTGTGAGATGCGATCGTTACTAAGGGATCGGCTGCCATTTCTTTTAGCTGTTCCCAACTTACATGAGTTCTCCCCGTATCCTTGCCCATGTTTAATGTATAAACCGAGAAAACTGCTGGATATCCGTACTTTTTCAGCAAAGGATAAACATACTCGTAATGACCTCCATAACCATCATCAAAAGTCAATACTATGGGCTTTTCTGGTAGGGGTAAGCCTGTACGGAGATGGGTTACTAGCTGGTCGTAACTAATTGGTGTTAAACCTTGTTCTTTAATGAGTTGAAAATGCTGTTCGAGTTCTTTAACAGTGACATCAAAAAACACTTCTTTTTCTGGCAATATGTCGTGATACATAAATACCGGAACTTTTGCCAATGTTGCGCGATCGTTAATTTTGGGCCAAGCACTGGGATTAAAATAAGCTGCTAGTTGCGGCGCTAAGTTGCGATTCATTGTTTGGAAAATTGTTTCCACTTCTCCCACCAAACTAGCTACTTGAACAAGTTTGTTGAGAGCATTGTTCACACCAACTTTGCCAGAATTGAACTCATTTTTACAAGTAATTTCCCCTGATTTTTCTTGTAAATCTATTGCTAAGGAATTAGCTTGACCTACAGGAAGTAATAATAGAGCTAAGAATAATATTTTTTGAAATTGGTTTATTACTAAAGTTGATTGATATTTGTGCTGAATCCGCATTATATTGTTTTTAAAATAGATAAGTTTCTAACAACTACAAGAGTATTATGGTTTTATTAAGGTAGCAATAGCAGCTAATTAAAATTTCAATAAGATACCCTTAAATAAAGCTAATTTAACTTACCATACTTGTTATTAAATTAGCTTTATTAGTTAAACATAAAAACCTCAGACTTTACTGACCAAATTCAAGTCTTGCTTGCTCTACCAGTTCTACGGTGACAACATCCAAACCCGCCGCACGAGCTAGATTTTGAATTCTGACGGTTGCTTGAGGACGGACAAAGAAGGGAATTTTTTTTAACATAGCCAAAGCCGATGGTGTCCATTGCAGATCGCCCGTGATAGGAAAGTCGTTCATGATGCTACAACTCCTAAACAATTAGTTTAAAAAAGCAATTAACGCAGATGTTTTTGAATGATGTCATTTATCATAGCGCCTATGTTTTCCTTAAAGAACTCCGATTGTGTCAGATAACTTGCGATCGCACCGTCCACCACGATCGAAAGCTTTATTAAACCAATTTGCAGCAACACTTTTAATTGCTCGGAATTTAAACGAAAAGCTCCTGCTTTTACACAGGAGCTTTTTAACTATTCTTTAATTAATTGTGCAAATAAGCTTTGCTAGTTAGTCTAGTTCGCCCATAAACATTACAGGTTCGCTTTCGCGGTTGATACCCTTCTCAAAACCAGCAACTGCCGCTCTAGCACGACCAGCGTGCCATAAGTGACCGACCAGGAAGAAGAAGAACATCACAAAGTGGAAACAAGACAACCAAGAACGGGGAGACACGAAGTTAAACGAGTTGATCTCCGTTGCTACGCCACCTACAGAGTTCAAAGAACCCAAAGGAGCGTGAGTCATGTATTCCGCCGCGCGACGAGCTTGCCAAGGTTGAATGTCATTCTTGATCTTGTCTAAGTCAAGACCGTTGGGGCCGCGTAATGGCTCTAACCAAGGAGCGCGGACATCCCAAAAACGCATGGTTTCACCACCAAAGATGATTTCACCAGTAGGCGATCGCATTAAGTACTTACCCAAACCTGTAGGTCCTTGAGCCGAACCGACGTTTGCACCCAAACGCTGGTCGCGGATTAAGAAAGTCAAGGCTTGTGCTTGAGAAGCTTCTGGACCTGTAGGGCCATAAAATTCGCTAGGATATACAGTGTTGTTAAACCAAACAAAGCAAGTGGCGATAAATGCCATCAGCGACAAAGCACCTAAGCTGTAAGAAAGATAAGCTTCTCCAGACCAAATGAAAGCGCGACGCGCCCAAGCAAAAGGCTTAGTCAATACGTGGAAAATACCACCAGTAATAAGTAGTAAAGCTACCCAAATGTGTCCGCCAACTACATCTTCTAAGTTATCGACACTAACAATCGAACCTTCACCACCGAAGGGAGAGCGCAGCACGTAACCGAAGATAATTGCAGGGTTGAGTGTAGGGTTGCTAATTACCCGTACATCACCACCACCAGGAGCCCAAGTATCGTATAGACCGCCGACGAACATAGCTTTAATTACTAGCAACAAAGCACCGCAACCTAAAATGATTAGGTGAAAGCCGATGATACTAGTCATTTTGTTCTTATCTTTCCAGTCGTAACCAAAAAAGGCAGAATATTCTTCTAAGGTATCTGGGCCGCGCACGGCATGATAAATCCCACCAAAACCAAGAACTGCGGAGGAAATTAAGTGCAGTACGCCAACAACGAAGTAAGGAAAGGTATTAAGAACTTCGCCACCAGCACCTACGCCCCAGCCCTGAGCAGCTAGGTGAGGTAGCAAGATCAAGCCTTGCTCATACATTGGCTTTTCGGGAATAAAGTGAGCAACTTCAAATAAAGTCATTGCTCCTGCCCAGAATACAATCAAGCCAGAGTGAGCAACGTGAGCGCCCAACAACTTACCCGACAAATTAATCAAACGGGCATTACCCGACCACCAGGCAAAACCTGATGATTCTAAATCTCGACCGCCACCCATTGCTAAGTCGCGGTTCAATGAAGCATTATAGGGCGTTTCCACGTGGCAGAACCTCCTCTGGGAATTGGAATTGTTCGTGAGGCTGATCTTGAGGAGCCATCCAAGCGCGGATCCCCTCATTCAGCAAAATGTTTTT
>NZ_PVWN01000048.1 GCF_003003885.1 Chlorogloea sp. CCALA 695
CCTCGGTGGAGGCTGGTGCAACTTCTGCCGAGATATTAGTCTCATCAACTGGTTCGCTTGGAGTTTCTACTACTTGGGGTTCTGGTAAAGGAGTACGATTATCAATTATTTCAACTCTTGAATTTACTTGCGGCTTGGGAGTAGTTTTAGGTGCAACGGGGGTTTTTGATGGAGTCGATTTGTTCAACAACTGCTGAAATTGGTTTGTTAAGCCGTTAACAGCGCCACCAATGCCAGAAGCTACCGCCGGGACAGATTTTGATACTTGTTCGACCGTACTTGTAACGGCGGCGGTACTTGGTATTGTTTGTTGGGCTTCGGGCGTAAGCTGGCGGCGCAACTGCAAAGTTTGACTAATAGACCAACCTAATAAAGCAACACTTGCAGCGTGACCGAGCAATAACCCGCCCGTAATGCGACTTCCATACACCCACAAGACCAAAGCGTAGAATAATCCTACCCCACTCCAGATAAAATCATTTTTGCGATGTAATTCTGGAAAAAAGAAGGCAGCCATATAAAGGGCAAAGCTACCAAGACCGACTGCTAACGCCAGAATATAAGCCAACATAATTGTGGGTACTCCTTACAATTTCAAACTAGATATCTCAATTTTGCAAGAGAATTGTTGAACTAGATACAAACAAAAATTATTTATGTGTTTACAAATAGTAAGCAAAGGTCAAAATTTCTCTTTTTTGACCTTTGCTGGGCTTTTTCTAGATTTTAATTTCTTCAATGGTAAAGAACTGATAAAATCTGGCTACCCTAAGAAGGAATCAACCCTTACTGAACGCATAGTGCATTAACCCGTTAAATTTTATGGCACAACAAAGTTTTGGCGTAATTGGTCTAGCAGTTATGGGTGAAAACCTAGCGCTGAATGTCGAGCGTAATGGTTTTCCTATCTCTGTTTTCAATCGTACTCCCGAAAAAACCGATGCTTTCATGCACACGCGGGCGGAAGGTAAAAATGTTCATGCTGCTTACTCCATCGAGGATTTTGTCGCTTCTTTAGAGCGTCCGCGCAAAATTTTAATTATGGTCAAAGCGGGTGCGCCTGTAGATGGTGTTATCGACAGCCTTAAACCCTTGCTCGACGAAGGAGACATCATTATTGACGGTGGCAACTCTTTGTATGATGATACTGCCCGTCGCACCCGCGAACTAGAACCAATGGGCTTTAGATTTATTGGTATGGGTGTCAGTGGTGGCGAAGAAGGGGCTTTAAATGGCCCTAGCATGATGCCTGGAGGCACGAAAAGCTCTTACGAGTTTTTGGAGCCAATTTTGACGAAAATCGCCGCTCAAGTAGAAGATGGCCCTTGTGTAACTTATATTGGTCCTGGTGGCGCTGGTCACTACGTCAAAATGGTACATAATGGCATTGAGTATGGCGATATGCAGCTAATCGCTGAAGCTTACGACCTCTTGAAAAATACTTTAGGTCTTAATCATAAACAATTGCATGAAATTTTTGCTGAGTGGAATAAGACAGACGAACTCAATTCATTTTTAATTGAGATTACTGCTGATATCTTTAGATACATCGATACTGATACAAATCAGCCTTTGGTTGATTTGATTATGGATGCGGCCGGACAAAAAGGTACGGGGCGTTGGACGGTACAAAGTGCTTTAGAGCTTGGGGTATGTATCCCCACAATGACGGCGGCGGTAAATGCCAGAATCATGTCTTCCTACAAAAAAGAGCGGGTGTCAGCTTCGCAAGTTCTGACTGGCCCTACAGGCAAGTATGAAGGGGACTCGAAGGCTTTTATTGATGCCATCCGCGATGCTCTTTACTGCTCTAAAATCTGTTCTTACGCTCAAGGGATGGCATTGCTAAGTACGGCATCTAAGGCGTATTCCTACAACCTCAATTTGAGCGAAATGGCGCGGATTTGGAAGGGTGGCTGTATTATTCGGGCGGGATTTTTGGGTAAAATTCAAAGCGCTTTTATCGAAAATCCAGATTTGCCTAACTTATTACTTGCTCCAGAATTTAGAGAGACAATTTTGGATAGACAAACCGCTTGGCGCGAAGTGTTATCATCGGCGGCAAAATTAGGGATTCCCGTTCCGGCTTTTAGCGCCTCTTTAGACTATTTTGATAGTTATAGACGCGATCGCTTACCCCAAAATCTCACTCAAGCTCAACGAGATTACTTTGGCGCTCACACTTACGAGCGCACCGATAAAGAAGGATTCTTCCATACAGAGTGGACGCAATTCTCAGAGAACTCGGTTCAAACTTCGACTCCAGAGCCAATGCAAGCACAACCCACTACTGGGTCAACTTCTACCACAGTGTAGGGTTGTTTAATAATATGGAGACGTTGCAGTGCAACGTCTCTACAGTTAGACGTACCAAATAGATTCAATTATTTGGGCGACTTCCTCTGCGTCTGTATTACTATCTAATAACACGGTGACATGACCTAATTTTCTGCCAAGGCGCGATGTTTTTTTGTCGTACCAATACACAAAAGCGTTAGGTAAAGCGGCTAATTGTTGGCGCTTGACTAAATAATCATTTTCTGATTCTTCATAGCCTAGTAAGTTTATCATTACCGCCGCAGGGGAGCGTAAAGACGTGTTCCCTAACGGCAAATCGCAAACTGCGCGTAAATGCTGCTCAAATTGGGAAACTTCGCAAGCATCTAGCGTAAAATGCCCGGAATTGTGAGTACGGGGGGCAATTTCATTGATTAATACTTGGCGATCGCCTACTAAAAATAACTCTATCCCAAATATCCCCACTGCTTGCAGATTATGCAGCAAATTACCAGCCATTTCCTGAATTAGATTAGTAAGTTCTGTGCTAATATCCGCCGGAGCGATGACGCGATGGCAAACTTGGTTTTTTTGTTGAGTTTCAACTACTGGATAAGTAACAATTTCACCATTGGGCGATCGCGCAGCAATTATAGCTAATTCTTTGACAAAAGGTACAAATTCCTCAACTAAAAAGGATGTCTTTTTACCTGCATTAGTTAACTGATGTAAGGTATCAGCATCTTTAACAATAAAAGTACCTTGCCCATCGTAGCCGTGACGACGAGATTTTAACACCAAAGGAAATTGCCAAGGCTCAGAAACATTTTCTAGGGTGGCAAACTTAGGCACAGGTAAGCCGATTTGTTGTAAGTAACAGCGCTGATGGTATTTATCTAATAAAGGTGACAAAACTTCTAAGCTGGGACGAAAACATACACCTTGCTCGGCTAAGGGTGCTAAAGCTGCTAAATCGACAAACTCATTTTCAAAGGTAACGACATCGCAGCGCGTCGCCAAGGTAGCTGTAGCTGCGGCATCATTTATAGGGGCAAAAATAGTCGATTGGGCGATCGTCACGGCTGGATCGTCTTTGTTTGGCGTTTGTATGACTAACTCTACACCTAGCTTCTCGGCAGATTTTGCCATCATCAGTGCTAGTTGTCCCCCACCAATTACACCAACGCGCTTTATCGACATCCTAAAGAGTAACGAGTTTCAATCCCAGTTTTTGAATTTACACCACTTGCTTTAGCGCACAATTCTTTGATTTGCGCCCGATCTAAAATTGCATCGGTAAAATCAGCGTTGGTAATAATAACATCAGCAAAAATTGCCCGTAGTAATAGCGCTTCAGTTAAAACTGCATCGCCTAGATCGGCTTTGGTTAAGTTTACTTGATCGACCATAGCATTACTCAAATCTGCTCCGTGCAAGTTCGCGCCCGTCATCACCGAAGCGCTAAAAACCGCGCCGCGCAAGTCTGCATTAGAAAAATTAGCAAGTTCCATATTAGCATTAGAAAACTCTGCTGCTCTTAGAGTTTGACCAGAAAAATCCCGCCCTTTTAATTCAGCGTTACTAAAAGACAATGGAGGCGGATAATCTGTCGCCTGAGCTGGCATTGCCCCAAAAAAAAGCACTAACATCAAAATAAAGCCTGTAAATTGCCGCCACATATAAAATTTTAACTATTGAGGTGGGAATGATGCTCTTAAGCTTACAAGACTTTTTGACCCAATTTTTGAGAGAACGAGTAGATGCCGGAACTTTTGATTACTTGGTTGATTGCAACAGCAGCTTTAATGATTACAGCTTTATAGTTTCAGGTTTGCTCGTCACCAATATTATTAGTGCCGCGATTTCTTCTGTTATCTTAGGGTTAGTGAACGCTACTATACAAGCCACTATTATTCCTTTTAACCCTACCGCTAACCTTGCTAACTTTTGGCTTATTTTTATTTGTCATCAATGCTATTGTAATTTTACTTGCTGCGAAACTGACACCAGGTTTTGTTGTGGGGGGATTTTTCCCAACTTTAATTGGTTCAATTGTTTTAACTTTAATTACAAGCAGATAACAATGTTGGTAGGTAAGCGGCGTTAAATCCTGTTAAGCATTACTCAATAAGGCAAAACTCTTGATAGTGATCGATTCAGCAATACTTGAGCAAGTAATCCAAGTTTACTGAGTCTCAAAACTAATAGATTAACAATCTGATCGGTAGTACAATAAAAAGTGCTATAGTTGCTATTTGCAAATTTATTATCAAGGCTGACCTCTAAATAGACATATTTTGGAAAAACAGGTCAAAATAGCTAGGTTTTTTAAAGATTTTATCATTTTCTATTTAATTTAATATATAGCAATATCTCTAAATTTTTTAAGTCTTTTCTAAGTAATAGAGTAGTTTGAATTACAATAAATATTCACAACTAATTTTGTAAACATTTCTAATTTTTTAGAATGCTCTTATCCTTAGAAACCCACTATTGGCAAGCATTGTAATACTCTAAATATGGGTAGCTACACAATCAAAAAACAAGGTAATTGCTCTGTAATAACTAATCAAACTACAAAAAAGTGGCAATACAGTAAAGATATACTTAAAGGAAGATGAAAGACATAAAAACTTAGTGTAATTTAATTAAAGCTGTCGTCAAGTGCTAAATGCTTCAAACCTATTTTAGCAAAACTCAGAAATAATTGGCAGGTTATAATTACACTATTTGAAGTTTTTTTGGTATTAGTTAAATATAGGTTACTTAATGTAAGTTGAATGAAGCTGAATAGTAGTGTAAGAGACAAAAATGAAAGTAGTTTTGTTTTGTGGCGGATTAGGAACTAGGTTAAGAGATTTTTCTGAGGCGATACCTAAACCTTTAGTCCCTATTGGGTATAGACCGATCATTTGGCACGTAATGAAATATTATGCCTACTATGGACACAAAGATTTTATTTTATGTTTGGGTTATAAAGCTGACTTAATTAAAAGTTATTTTTTAAATTATGATGAATGTACTTCTAATGATTTTACTTTAATTAATGGAGGAAAAGTACAATTATTAAATAGCGATATTCACGATTGGAATATAACTTTTGTTGACACGGGACTACATTCAAATATTGGGCAAAGATTAAAATTCGTCCAAAAACACTTAGAAAATGAAGAAGTTTTTTTAGCAAACTACAGTGATGGTCTTACAGATTTAGTTTTACCTGAAGCTATAGAAAAGTTTTATTTTACAGACAAGATAGCTGGTTTTTTAAGTGTAAGACCATCTCAAACCTTTCATTTAATTTCTACTCAAGAGAATGGAATAGTAACGCAAATAAAAGATGTGAATCAAGCTAATCTGAGAATTAATGGAGGCTATTTTATATTGAAAAATCAAATATTTGATTATATCAATGACAAAGAAGAATTAGTTTATGAACCTTTCCAGAGACTAATCAATATAGAACAACTTTTTGCCTACGAATATAATGGATTTTGGGCTTGTATGGATACTTTTAAAGAGAAGCAGCAATTAGAAGATATGTTTGCTCAGGGTAACGCTCCTTGGGAAGCATGGAAACATAATAAAAACCTAACAACAGCTAGTCTAGGTAAATAAGTAATCTAGAAAATTTGTTGGCAATCAATGTGCAGCTATAGATTACCCTATTTAATGTAAACTTGGTCGTCGGTATGCTCAATTTAAAATTCGCAGAAAAGCCAGGTTTAGCTTATAAGGTATTGTGTTTAGGCGCTCATAGCGATGATATAGAAATTGGTTGCGGAGGGACAATTTTAAAATTAATAGAACATTACCCAAATATTGTATTTCAATGGGTTGTTTTTAGTGCTAGTTCAGAAAGAAAGAAAGAAGCTATTTGTAGTGCAAGTAAATTTTTAGCGGATGTTGCCCAAAAGCAGATAATGATTAAAAGTTTTAGAGATGGATTTTTACCTTTTATTGCCGTGGAAGTTAAAGAAGCTTTTGAGCAAATAAAACAAACTTTCAATCCCGATCTAATATTTACTCATTATCGTAGTGATGCTCATCAAGATCATCGTTTGATTTCTGATTTAACCTGGAATACATTTAGAAACCATTTAATATTAGAATATGAAATTCCTAAATATGATGGGGATCTAGGTAATCCTAATTTTTTTGTTCCCTTAGAAAGCTCGATTTGCCAAGACAAAATTAAACATTTAATTGATAGCTTTCCGTCCCAAAAAGATAAACAATGGTTTAGCGAAGAAACTTTTTTAGCAATTTTGAGAATCCGGGGTATAGAATCAAATGCCCCGGATAAATATGCTGAAGGTTTTCATGTCCGCAAAATAGTTTTTTAAAAAAATTGCCAAAAGTAGCTGCTTTTGGCAATAGTAGTAAGACAAGATTTTGTCTTACTAAGGATTATTAGGATGTTGACTAGAAAGTAAAGGCGAAGTTGCACTTAGTTTTAATTCTGGACAATCACCTTCTACCTGCTGACAATTCCATTCATTGCGAAATAATAAAACTGGTCGTCCTAAGCTATCTTTGACGGTAACACTATTAAATAAGCGTCCGGCTTTTTCCAAAGCTTCCCAACCCGCCGTTACCCAACGAGCTACAGTATAAGGCAATAAATCTAACAACGTTTCGACACCGTATTCTTGCAGCAAGCGAAACTGCACTACCTCAAATTGTAGTTGTCCTACCGCCGCTAAGATCGGTTCGCGCTTCATTTCATCGGCGGAATACATAATTTGTACCGCACCTTCTTCTCGCAATTCCGAAACACCCTTGAGAAACTGTTTAAATTTGGAAGGGTTTGGATTTCTAAGACTTGCAAAGATTTCAGGAGAAAAGCTCGGAATCCCCTCGTACTCTATCTTTTGTCCGTTGTAGATAGTATCGCCGATCGCAAATACGCCAGGATTATTTAAACCAATTACATCGCCAGGATAAGCATAGTCAATAGATTCTCGATCTTGAGCAAATAATTTTTGTGGACGAGATAAGCGAATCGTTTTCCCAGTACGGGAATGACTCACTGTCATATCTTTTTCAAACTTCCCTGTACAGACGCGAATAAACGCTACGCGATCGCGGTGTTTGGGATCCATATTTGCTTGTAACTTGAATACAAACCCCGAAAACTCTGGGTAAGTAGGCTGCATTTCTCCCAAATTGCTATTACGAGCGCCAGGTTTGAGCGCGTAATCGAGGAAAGTATCTAAAAATAGCTCTACGCCGAAGTTCGTCATGGCGCTACCAAAGAACACTGGGGTCATTTTCCCTTGGTGGACTAACTTGCTATCTAGCTCTGGCCCAATGCCTTCTATTAACTCTAAATCGTCTTTAAATTGATGATATAAGTCTTGGTCTAGTAGCTGTTCAATGCGCGGATTTCCCAAATCTAAAATTGTGCTAGTAGCTTCGCGGCTACCGTGAGCGCTACGTTCAAAGAGATGAATTTGCTGGTTGCGGCGGTCGAATACACCTTTAAAGCGATCGCCTGTACCAATGGGCCAATTTACAGCATAGGTCTGTAAGCCTAATTCTTGCTCAATTTCGTCTAATAGTTCAAGTGGTTCTCGTCCAGGGCGATCAAGCTTATTGACAAAAGTAAAAATCGGCAACTTTCGCATTTTACAAACTTCAAATAACTTGCGCGTTTGCGGCTCTAAGCCTTTAGCTGCGTCAATGAGCATGACGGCATTATCCGCCGCCGCCAGAGTACGATAAGTATCTTCACTAAAATCTTGGTGTCCGGGAGTATCAAGCAGATTGATTTGACAATTGTGATACTCAAATTGCAACACGGTAGAAGTGATCGAAATACCCCGTTGCTGTTCCATCGCCATCCAGTCTGACGTAGCTTTACGCTGCGCTCGGCGGGCTTTGACGGCTCCCGCTTCGTGGATTGCTCCTCCGTAGAGCAACAGCTTTTCTGTGAGCGTAGTTTTACCCGCGTCGGGGTGAGAAATAATTGCAAAATTGCGTCTATGCTCAACGGCTGTTTGTAATTCCGCCTCAAGGTCAGTGGATATCATGAAGTTTAGCTAGTAGGATGTTACAGGAATCAAAAATTATAGAAAAAGCGAGAAAGAGCTTGTTTTTCGGGTAACGAGCAGTAATATAGGTTGAAATCCAAAGAAAACTTATTTTTAAAGAGGTAATTATTATTATGTACGATGCAGATCAACGAAAACTACTTTCAGCACTAGCTCACGGCTCAATATTTTTTAGCACTGCATTAGTATCCATAGGTATACCGATCGCAATTTTGCTTGTATCTAGCGATCCAGTGGTAAAAGAGAACGCTAAAGAAGCTATTAACTTTCATTTTAACGTCTGGCTTTACGGAGCGATCGTTTTCGTCCTTAGCGTTTTCACTTTAGGCTTGCTTGGGTGGATTTTGGGGCCTATTTTAGTCCTTTTCCATTGGGGATTTGCAGCACTAGCAATTTATCAGACTTTAACTAATTTTGATGTCGCCTTCCGCTATCCTTTTATTTTTCGCGTGCTGTAGTTCAGGTAATGCGATCGCGCCTTTTAGTGCAGATAACTGAAATTTAGTAAAAGGCGCGATCGCATTCAAATAAAAAATAGCTAATTACTTTGCTCAATTAACCTCTCGGCAATTCGACGCGCTGCACCCGGTTTTCCCATGCGTTTGTAACCATTTTCGGCAATTGTTGCTAAAAGTTCGCTGTTACCTAATAAAGATTTTACCGCTTCTCCCGTTTGATTTGGATCCTCTAATAAAATTATTGATGAACTTAAATGACGGCTTTGAGCTTCCGCAAAAGCATAGGTAAATTGGGGGCCATTACCAGGAAAAGTAATCGCACTTTTACCCAGTCCGACAAATTGCTCTGTAGCTGTCCCCGCCATAGCGATCGCAATTTCAGCTTTATCTAAACACTCATTGTAGGCAGTTTGAGTAAGAACAATAGAGGCATTTTTATAGTTAAATGTTTTGTTATCTAAAGTGTAGAAGCCAGCCTGAACAAGAATTTGAACTAAAGTATCTAGATTGACATGAGTAGAAATTGCACCCAAAAATAACAAAGAGCGATCCCTATAAGTTTCAATTAAACTAAAAACTGCCCTTAAAATTTGCTGCCAATTTGCATAAGCTTCTGGCACTCTGGAACCGGGGAGCAAAACAACTGTCAATTCTGCCTTTGAGGATATTTGCAGAGGTTGGACGGGTTTAAGTCCGTCCATCATGGGATTGCCTAAGTCAAAAACTGGAATCTGCCATTGTTGCAACATCTTGGCTGTGAGCGTATCTCTAGGAAACACTGATTGACACCGAGAGTTGATCATTAAAGCGCGATCCCAAGGCAAATAAATAGAGCTATTTAACCCTAAAAAACTTGCTAGGCGGCTTTCTTGGCGCAAATGCCCCTCTCCATCGCGCACATAGTATTCAGATTTAGCTGTACCCACAAAAGCATAATTAGCACCGCTCCACCAAGCAAACAGCAATGGTACGATATCTCCTACAGCTAAAACCATGCCACCGCCATCTTTTACCCAAGTACGCATAGCTTTAAGTTGAGTCCAGGTTAACTGCAACAAACCCCCTTGTAAGTCGCGTACTAACTGCCGTCCATCCATGTAGATAAAACCACCAGAGGGCATAGCTTGCACCGCTCCAATCACCGGAATACCTGCGGCAAAGTATGCTCTACCTTCACCAACTAAAGGTAAAGCCGAAATATTGAGCTTGCTTGAGATTTGGCGTAGTTCCTGTAAAATACGCACAGCAATAATATCCTCTCCATGACCATTACTGAGGCAAAGTAATCGAAATTTAGAGTTTTTGGACATTTAAACGGATAAAAGAAAGGTTTGGGTTAAATACTACATTTAATCTACGCTTTTAGGGCGATTAGATTTCGTCTTTTTAATTGAGCAAAAATTATCACTAAGCAAGGATATTTGTAAATTAATTCTATGCGTATTTTTTATACTACAGTTGTCACCCTAGCAGTGCTTTTGAGCTTAAATTACAGTGATGGCGCTATCGCATTGCCTTTAGAAGAAAGACTAAAACAGTCTGTAGCAGATCCTACCCAAGAAAGTAATTTATTTATTTTGGCTACTGGCGTTCAAGTGACCGGAGTGGAGGAAGAATTACAAGAAATCGCCAAGAGGGCGATCGCAACTCGTGAAGGAAGCGATACTAGCAATAGCCAATTGCAAGCAGATATTCAAGCCATTTTAGCTACAGGTTTATTTGTCAGCGCCCAAGCAATTACAACTACTAGCCCTACTGGAATCGATGTAATATACGCGGTGGAACCTGTAGTAGTAAAAGCTATTCAATTAAGCAATGCCAATGTACTCTCAGAAAATGTCGCCTTGGGCTTCTTTCAACCCCAAATTGGTCAAGAGATTAGTCCAGAAGCTATCAACCAAAGCCGAGTAGCAATCAATAAATGGTATGCCAAAAATGGTTACTTAGCCGCCAAAGTATGGGCAATAAACCCCAATTCCCAAGGAGTGCTAACGATAGACGTAGCCGAAGGCATTGTTAGTAGTGTCAAATTCCGCTTTCTTAATCGAGATAGCAATCCTACTGACTCGGAAGGAAACCCAATTAAAAGCCGGACTACAGAGGAGTTTTTGCGCCGTGAAGTGCGATTAAAGCCGGGGAATGTGGCAAGAAATATCACAATTGAGCAAGATTTGCGTCAACTATACCAACTAGGCCTGTTTAGAAGCGTAAATGTTGCCTTAGTCGAAATAGGTAAACAAGTTGATGTCACTTACGATCTCACCGAAAAACCTTCCCGGAGTGTAAGTCCTGGGGGTGGGTACGACGATGATACCGGGATTTATGGCACGATCAACTATCAAGACTTTAATATTAGCGGCATTAATAATTCTGTAGATGTAGACTTGCAATTTAGCCCCCGTGACTTGCAATTTGAAACTACCTTTACAAGCCCTTACCGCGCCAGCGAACCAAATCGCCCAGGTTACGAAGTTAATGTATTTCGCCGTCGGGGAACGTCCCCAACTTTTGACGGCAATATCGATTTAGCTAATGGTAGCAATCCCCGCGAAGGACGCTACGGCGGTGGTTTTAGTCTTACTAAACCTATTGATGATTGGCAAACGTCGTTAGGAATAAACTATACTCGCATTAGTATCCGCGATCGCGATGGTAATATTTCCCCTACTGACGAATTAGGCAACCAGCTTTCTTTTAGCGGTACAGGCGCTGACGACTTAACCACCCTATCAGTTAGCGCCATTAAAGACGAACGCAACGACCGTAGCAATCCAACTCAAGGCTCGATTCTTAGTCTTAGTACCGAGCAATCAATTCCGATTGGTCAAGGCGACATTACAATGAATCGGTTGCAAGCAAATTATATTCAATACTTTCCGGTACAATTACTCAATAAAAGAAATATAGAAGTATTAGCTTTTAATCTCCAAGGTGGAACTATTATCGGCGATTTGCCACCCTATGAAGCTTTCAACTTAGGTGGGCTTGATTCGGTTAGAGCTTATGGAGGTGCGGAAGTTGGTAGCGGACGCTCTTATATTTTAGCTTCTGCGGAGTACCGCTTTCCAATTTTTCAGCCTGTAGGGGGCGTATTGTTTGCAGACTTTGCTACAGATTTGGGTTCGGGCGACACGGTATTAGGGGAACCTGCGGAAGTCCGAAGTAAGCCAGGTACAGGCTTTTCTCTCGGCGCAGGCTTGCGAGTAGAATCGCCTATTGGATTATTACGGGCAGATTTTGGCATCAATGATCGCGGTGAAAGTCAAGTACAATTTGGGATTGGACAAAGGTTTTAGCGGCTAATTGGTTCAAAGGGCTAAAATGCAAAGAGCATAGAATTGAAAATTAATGATAGTTGGCAAAACACTACAAGGCGGAAAATACACCTTAGAACAAGAACTAGGGCGCGGTGGTTTTGGCATAACATTTAAAGCTACTCATCACTATCTAAATCAGGTAGTAGTCATTAAAACCCTGAATGACACCCTGCGGCGCGAAGCCCAATTTGCCAAGTTTCAAAGCCAGTTTCAAGATGAAGCCCGAAGACTCGCCTCTTGCGTCCACCCAAATATTGTCCGAGTAAGCGACTTTTTTATTGAAGACGGATTGCCCTACATGGTAATGGATTATATACCAGGGGCAACTTTAGACTTGGTAGTATTTCCAGATAAACCCTTACCGGAAGCAAAGGCGATTCACTATATCCGCCAAATTGGCGCAGCTTTGCAAGTAGTACATCAAAATAATTTACTGCATCGAGATATCAAGCCCCAAAACATTATTCTGCGTCAAGGTACAGAAGAAGTAGTATTAATTGATTTTGGCATTGCTAGAGAATTTACACCAGGTTCAACTCAGACTCATACGGGGATGGTGTCCGAAGGTTACGCACCGATTGAGCAGTATCTTTATCAAGCTCCCCGTACCCCCGCTACCGATGTTTATGGACTAGCTGCAACCATGTATGCGTTACTTACAGCTAAAGTTCCTGTAGCGGCTTCTTTACGCGATCGCCTTCCTTTACCAGCGCCTATTGACTTGCAACCCCAGCTAAGTAAGTCTCTAAGTCAAGCTGTAATGCGCGGTATGGCGGTAGAAGCAAAGTTTCGTCCTGCCACTATTTCCGAATGGTTGGCGCTGCTTCCTGCTCCTATTAAAGCTACTCCTGTGGCTTCAGCCCAAATAGCAACTGTTGCGTTAATTCCCCAGCACCACAAAAAACCTGATCGCGTAGCACCTACAACCCCTGCTAGGGCAATTTTGCCCGTCAAAAAACGTTCCTTTCCTTGGTTGCTTGCTGGTGGCGGTGTTGCTTTAGCAGCAATTTCGGGCGTGGCTTTGAGTAGGGTTTTATCTAACTATTCGCAGCAACCCAATGTACCCGTTGTAACACCTTCACCGGAAGTTAGAGAGACAACACCGTCTCAAGTAGAAGCTAGTCCTACACCAAATTTAAGCACAACACCCACTAGAGAGCAGCAAACAACGCCAGATCCCACCTCTATTGTTACTCCTTCTCCTTTAGCAACCGATTCACCCATTCCTAGCGACGATCCTTCGCCATCATTGCGGGAAAAATTGCGGGAAATCCGCCGCCAAAATTCTCAGTCTCCAACACCTGTAGAATCTCCAACGCCTGTGGAATCTCCAACTCCGATTAATGAAAATCCTGATGTAGTTGTACCTACAAATGAAGAAATCTCCCCATCTCCCGAAATCACCGATGACTTGCAAAATGATGATTCCAAGCGGCAAAAACCAGATAAAAAAGAAAAGGCAGATCGTAAAGACAAAGACGATTAGTTAAATTCAATTACTCATCTTGAGTAAAATAACGATCTAAGAAATTGAGGGCATAGTTACGAAGTTCGTAATACTCTTTTGAGTTTCGCATGGAGGCGCGATCGCGTGGATGATCGAAAGGTACATCTAATATCTCCCCAATGGTTGCTTCGGGGCCATTTGTCATTAGTACAATGCGATCGCTCATATAAATTGCTTCATCAACATCGTGGGTAATCATCATCACCGCTTGGCGGTGGTTTTCCCAAATATCTAATACTTGGCGCTGCAATTTGCCGCGCGTTAAAGCATCTAATGCCCCAAAAGGTTCATCCATTAATAGCATTTTGGGGCGAGTAGCCAAAGCCCTAGCAATGCCGACTCTTTGCTTCATTCCTCCAGAAATCTCATCGGGATACTTATCCGCCGCCGCGTTTAAATTCACCATCGCAATGTGTTCGTTAACAATGCTAATTTTTTCGGGACGGGTGGCATCTTTTAATACTTCATCTACGGCTAATCTAATATTTTCTCGTACCGTTAACCAAGGTAATAAAGAGTAGTTCTGAAACACCATCATCCTTTCCGCGCCTGGTTTGCGAATGGCTTTACCTTCTAGAGTTACTAACCCAGAAGTTGCTTTTTCTAGTCCGGCGACAATTTTTAGCAGCGTAGATTTACCGCAGCCAGAATGACCAATTACTGAGATAAATTCATTTTCTTTGATAGTTAAATTAATCCCATTTAATACTACAGATTCTTTGCCATCGGGTGCGGGGTAGGATTTAATCAGATTTTCTACTACTAAAAATTCTCCCGGATCGAAGCTTGATGCTTCGCTATTTTTTGTCGATGATAGTTGGCTCATGTTTCCCTCTATGTAATAATTTCAAGAAAAGTAGAAAGATTTAGGACGATTGGCACGGATTTCAAAACTGTTGAGATAACCAACAGGATCGCTAGGGTCAAAAGCTTTGTTATCAATAAATAACTCAGCACTCTCAATTTTGTAATCTTCTTTGGGGCATTCTATGCCCATTTCCTCGGCAATTTCGCGGTAAAGGTCAGTTCTCCAAGCTTTACGGGCTACAGCTTGGGCATCCTTGGGAACTGCGGATATTTGTCCCCAACGCGCCGCTTGCGTCATCAGCCAAATACTTTCGGACTGCCACAAAAAAGTAGAATGATCGCCAGGGATTTTAGCTAAATTATCGGGCAAGTCAAAGAAAACAGTTGTATCAGGCGATCGCACTGTCCGATCTTTGCCATCAAAACCACCATAATTATAATTTCCCACAATCGCCGCGCTGGTTAGTTTTGGTTTTGAACCTGTGTAAGACTTTTGAGCGATAATTTTGGCAATTTCTGGACGATTTTCGGTCTTTGAGCAATACTGACAAGCTTCAATCATTGCCTTAACTAAAGAGCAATAAGTTTTTGGGTTTTCATCAATAAAAGACTCCATTACCGCTAGTAGCCTGTCTGGGTGTCCTTGCCAAATTTCTTTACCTTGGGCAAAAGTAAAACCAATCCCCTCATTACCGCTAATTGCCCGTGTATTCCAAGGTTCAGCTACCATATAAGCTTGCATCGCCCCAATTCGCATATTTACTAGCATCTGCGGCGGTGGTACAATAATTACCCGAAATTCTTGATAAGGGTCTACTCCGGCGGCGGCGGATAAGTAGCGGACAAAATACTCATAAATAGCCGAACTCAGCACCACTGCCCAGACTCTTTCTTCGGCGGGAATATTATCAAAATAGCGGCGAAAATCTCGTCCAAATTCTTCCAAGTTTCCGTTATATTCTCGCCAAGGACGCAACCCCGATTCCCACATTGCCCGATTCATAGTCAAAGCATTGCCGTGGCGGTGAATAGTCATTGCTGCACATAAAGGAGCTTGTCTTGCGCCTTCTGCGCCGTCTCTCGCATTAGTTACCGCTCCACACACTACCGGAGAAGCGTCCAATCGTCCGAAAATTATGCCATCGCGGGATGTTCCCCAACTAGCTTCTCGACTCAGAGTTACGTTTAAGCCATACTTGCGAAATAAACCTTTTTCCCAAGCCACAGCAAAAGGAGCGCAGTCATTTACAGGTACATAGCCAACAGTAATATTAGGCTTTTCTAAAGTACGGGAATCTACGACGGGTTCTATAGCTACCGCCTCTGAGAGTCCTTGAGGAGCGCGATTAGCATTAATAGCACAGGAAGAAACAGCCATACTAGCCGCCGTCGCCCCAATGCCTTTAATGACGCTTCTACGACTCCAACTGTTTTGGTAATTGTCGTTCATGTTTAGTTATTGATATAGATAGAAATGGCGTTGCTGAATAGATGTATAAATTTTATGTAGAGACGTTGCAGCGCAACGTCTTTTACATGGTTAAGAAATTCTAGGGCGATGAGTAACGAAAGTTTCAATTTTTCCTAAAGCGTAATCCAGCACTAAACCAGTTACGCCAATTACTAGCACTGCCAAAAATACCGAACTTAAGTTCAAACGACTCCATTCATCCCAGACAAAAAAGCCGATTCCCACACCGCCAGTTAGCATCTCAACAGCAACAATTACTAGCCAAGCAATCCCTAAACTAATTCGCAAACCAGTAAAAATGTAAGGTAAACTTGCAGGCAAAATTATTTTAGTAATTTGTCTCCAACGCGGCATTTCTAAAACTCGCGCCACATCTAGGTAATCTTTGTTGACGCTAGAAACACCTAAAGCCGTATTGATAATTGTCGGCCACAACGAGGTAATAAAAATTACAAAAATCGCTGAAGGGTCAGCTAGATTAAAAATTGCTAAAGAAATCGGTAGCCAAGCTAAAGGGGATACAGGTTTGAAAATTTGAATAATTGGATTAAGTGCTAATAGTGCTTGCTTAGACATTCCAATTAAAAACCCTACAGGAATAGCAACCAACGCACCCAACGTAAAGCCGATTAACACTCGCCGCAAACTAGCTAATAATAACCAACCTAAACCCAAGTTTCCAGGGCCGCGACGATAAAAAGGATTTAAGATATAGTCTAAGTTTTCTACAAAGGCTTCGGCAGGAGTGGGCATTAAATCGGTCAAAAAAGTTGCTACAAACCACCAAAGGGTAATTACCCCCAAAAACCCCGCTAAAGGTAATAAAATCGCCTCTTTAATAATTGCTGGTTTTGTACGTTTCCAGGCAAGTTGACCAGCAACCGCCAAGGCTGCAAGATTAAGCTGCATTAACATTTGATACTCCTCAGAAATAGAGAGTAGGTACAACAGACGTGAGTAATACCAACTAGGAATACTGACAAGTTCAAATCATTTTATAAAAATGTGTTGAATCTCCAATTTTCCCCCAATGCCGACGAAGTTAGCTGACGGGCTAGGACTGAGAGATGTCCCTCTGCTAAAAATGCAGATACGCCCCGAACTGTGGTTCCTCCGTTCTATCTTCATCATTGCTTGAAAAGATAGATTTGGCTAATATACTCAAATTTTCTTGCAATATATCCTAGGATTTTTGATTAGTCAATGTATCCAAAGGAGTAGGATGAGGATAAATCGCTTGTTTTGGTTGAGCTTTGGCGTTATCGGTTAGCTTATATATTCAATTATTTTAGATTCGCTTATGTTAGATATTGCTCAGTTTTTAGCTAAAGAACTTTCCCTGAAACCCTCTCAAGTTAAGAGTGCGTTGGAATTATTTGCGGAATCTGCTTCTATTCCATTTATCGCTCGTTACCGCAAAGAGCGCACGGGAGAAATGAATGAAATCCAGTTGCGGGAATTGTCGGATAGATTTACATACCTCAGCGAACTTGAAGATCGTAAGACGACGATTGTAAATGCGATCGCAGACCTTGGTAAACTTACTGACGAACTAAAGCTAAAAATTGCCTCCTGTTTGCAAAAAACCGAGCTTGAGGATCTTTATTTACCCTACAAACCCAAAAGGCGCACTAAAGCAACTATTGCTAAAGATAGGGGTTTGCAACCTTTGGCTGAATTTATTAAATCTGTAAATAAGTCTAATGTTGCCAAATCTTTAGAGGAGGAAGCCGCAAAATATATTTCTGTCGAAAAGTCTGTAAATACTACGGTTGAGGCGCTTAAAGGTGCGGCGGATATTTTGGCGGAAGAAGTTGCAGAAAAGGCGGCTTTACGGGCTTCCGTGCGCGAATATTTCCTAAAATCGGGAGTATTTAGAGCGAAAATCAAAAAAGATTACCCTGAAGGTAGTACCAAGTACGAAATGTACCGCGACTACCAAATCAACGTCAAAAATATTGCTTCGCACAATATGTTAGCTCTCTTGCGTGGTGAAGCAGAGAAGATTATCAATTTAGACCTTGATTTTGATGAATCTGTAATATTAAACTATTTGGAAAGCCGGGAAATAATTACTAAAAGCCGGGAAATAGAAGAGTTTTATCAAGGAATGCTCAAAGATGCTTTCAATCGCTTAATGAAGCCATCTTTAACTAGCGAAGTAATTGCCGATAGAAAGACTTACGCAGACATTGAATCTATTAAAACTTTTGAAAGTAATTTAAGAGAACTATTATTATCTAGTCCCGCCGGGATGAAACCAACTATAGCTATCGATCCAGGCTTTAGAACTGGTTGTAAAGTAGCAGTTATTGATAACACAGGCAAGTTTTTAGAATATCAAGCTATATTCCCTCATTCTGGTACTTCACAACGTAATCAAGCAAGTCAAGCAATTGAAAGATTAATTAAAAAATATAGCATTCAATTAATAGCTATTGGTAACGGTACAGCAGGGAGAGAAACCGATGAATTTATTACTGAAGTTTTTAAAGATGTAGAATCTAAGCCCGTTAAAGTCATGGTAAACGAATCGGGGGCATCAATTTATTCAGCTAGTGACGTTGCGATCGCCGAGTTTCCTGATTTAGATATTACAGTACGCGGTGCGATTAGTATTGGTAGGCGTTTGCAAGATCCTTTAGCGGAGCTTGTCAAAATCGATCCTAAATCTATCGGTGTGGGACAATATCAGCACGATGTCGATCAAAAGCTACTCAAACAAAAGTTAGATGAAACTGTAGAAAGCTGCGTCAACTATGTAGGTGTAAATCTCAACACCGCTTCAGGAGAGCTTTTAGGGTTTGTTTCGGGAATTAATGCCACGATCGCTAAAAATATTATTACCTACAGAGACAAACACGGGGCATTTAGCGATCGCACTCAATTATTATCTGTACCAAAACTAGGCGCAAAAACCTTTGAACAATCCGCCGGATTTCTGCGTATTAGTGGCGGAAAAAACCCTTTAGACAACACCGCCGTGCATCCAGAGAGTTACGCTATTGTAAATGCGATCGCTAGTGACTTAAACGTTCCCTTAGCGGAGATTTCCCAGGCATCCAAGCAGCTTAAATCGATAAATCTGCAAAAATACGTCACAGCTACCATTGGCGAACCTACATTGCGTGATATTATCAGTGAATTAGAAAAACCCGGTAGAGATCCAAGAGCAGAATTTAAGTATGCAACCTTTGCGGCGGGTGTAAAAGAGATTAGAGATTTGACTGTGGGAATGGAGTTAGAAGGAGTAGTTACAAACGTAGCTAATTTCGGGGCATTCGTAGATATTGGCGTACATCAAGATGGGTTAGTGCATATATCGCAAATGGCTGATAAGTTTGTAGACGATCCCAATAAATTTGTTAAAGTCGGACAAGTTGTCAAGGTTAGGGTGCTAGAAATTAAAGAGAACTTGAAGCGGATTAGTTTATCAATGCGATCGCATTAATAGCGTTACCCTATGCGATCGCACTTTACAAGAGTTATTTATCTAATTCCTAAATGATTTGAGATTGCCCGTAGTTGTGAGTCTATTCGAGCTAGTCGTGAGTTTGTCTCGTCTCTACTGTAATTACTTGCAGCAATTACACTGTCAAGGCGATTAGCCAAGTTATTCATTGAATTTGTATAAATCCTCAAATCTTGACTGAAAGACTCTAAAAAACGATTGTTCGATTCTACAGATTGCTCAATGCGAGTTAGGCGCTCGTTACTAGCTTCTATAGATTGCTCAATACGTATCATGCGCTCATTACTAGCTTTGACAGATTCTTGTAATTCTTGCCGCAGTTGGGTAGAAGCTTCATTACTAGCTTTGACAGATTCTTGTAATTCTTGCTCCGTGCGTGTCATTCGCTCATCGCTGGCAACAATTGACCTTTCTAATAAGGCTTCTATTCGGTCTAGGCGATCGCTTTGTGAATTAATCATTAGTCAGATTCTCTTTCAATTTTTGATTGGGCAACTTCTCCCGAATGGCTAAAAAGTCACTTGACTATACTAAGTTTAGGCGATAGGCAGATCAAAAATAGCGATCGCTATTTTTTCAAAGCAGCATTAAAGTTTGGCAAATTCTGCCGGATTTTGGTCGCGCCGATGTTTAACTGGAATAGGTATACTTTGTCCATCACCTGCCAAAGCGGCGGTTGTTTCTAAAGCCTCTCGCAGTCTTTTCGCTGCATAGATTGACATATCTCTAGGTACATTAATGCGATCGCGCAGATATCGTAAGGCGACATCCGATCCTGGTGGTGGCGGACAAGCTTCGCTACTCATCAAGTTAGTTAAAGTACAACGCAACGCAACATCCATTAATGCGTCATCGGCAGGATTGACGCGAATAATGTTGGTACGGTGCTTGATTACGCGGTAGAGCGCCTCAGTGCGAGAATTTTCTGGTTCGGGGAAAGTCGCGTCAGGCAAGCCATTCCAAGAGCCGTTATCAACTCTAGCTTTATTAATCAGCATTTGAGGTTCGCCGTTTTCCCAACATCCTCCCATTTGAGGCGGCAAATCATGGGCGTGGGTGTGAAAGTCGCTTTGAGTACCTCGGTAAGTTGGTCTGCTTTCCATCGCTGCAAACCAGTCAGCTAGGCGAGGATGTTCTTCGCGCAACGAGTAGCCTTTGTAGTAGTACAAACTAGCATTCATGCGTTCAACATAGGGTGTAAAGATGACATCTACTGTCCCGAAATCCTCCAAAAAATAAGGACTTGGCGTAGCACCGAGCGCCGCTTCTACCTTAGCTGCCATGTTTATAAAGCGATCGCGGCTTTCTTGCTCTTGTCGCGCCGATCTAGGAGGATTGCATAACCACATACACCACTCTCGAAATAACCGTCGCTCTAATTGCCGTAGCGGTAGCACTGTGGGATGTTTCATACTTAATCCTAAGGGTGCGTAGACTTGCTCTAAAGCAATTAAAATATCATCGCTTTCAGTAATAATGCGACCATCTAGTTCAACGGCGGGTAACATTCCTGAAGGTACTTTGCGCTTGTACCAGCTTTCTTTTTCCCCATAACAGAACATAGTTACTTTTTCTACGCGGTAGGGAATTTGTTTTTCCTCTAACCACAGCCAAATTTTTTGACAGTAAGGACACCAAGCATGATTGTCTCGGTATAGTGTTACTCGCACCTCCGACTCGCTACGCCCAAATAGACGCAACCGAGATTGAGCATTGGTTAACCCATTAATAATATCAACTTCATAGTTAGCAAGGGCTTCGAGTTCTGTCCAGCTTAAAGCGGAAATAGTCATGATATTATCCTGAAGGTCAAAGTTACTATTTTACTATTTTCCATCGGTTCAAGGTGGCTTGTAGCTGTCGATACTATTGCAAGTAAACTAGCGACAGATGATTAAAACAATGTTTTAAGCTAAAAACTGGATTTGACTGCTCAAAATTACAGTAATTAAAGGACTAAAGACATGAAAGCTGCGATCGTTCCTGCCTTAAATAGTCCTTGGGAAATTAGAGAAGTTCACGCCTGAACCTGATGCTAACCAAGTATTAATCAAAGTTGGCGCAAGCAGACTATGTTACACCAACGTACACATTACTAAGGGCAATATTCCGACGCAATTTCCCCGCACTTTAGGACACGAACCCGTTGGGGAGATTGTGGCAATTGGATCAGGAGTAACATCAAGACAAGTAGGCGATCGCGTAGCTAATGGTGAAGTACGATTTAGAGCCGTAATCACTGATATGTAGTATAGTCTTGGCAAGCGGCTAGTTGTAGCTGCTCAAACTTACTAAATAAGGAGCAAGTGATGAGCAACACAATCTTGGTTACTGGTGCTACAGGTAATGTAGGTAGTCAAGTCGTACAACAGCTAGTTGCTTCTGGGATAATGCCACGAGTAGCAGTACGTTCGATGAATAAAGCAGAGTCACTAAAAAAAGCTGGCGCTGAACCTGTAGAGATGGATTTAGAGCGCCCGGAGACAGTTCAATCTGCCTTAACGGGAGTAGAGAAAGTTTTCTTAGTCAGTCCTTTTGTACCAAATATGGTTGAACTTACGGCTATTTTGATTGAAACAGCAAAAAGAGCAAATGTTCAGCAAATTGTTAAACTCTCCGCCCTAGCACAGCCAGGAATTGCCCTAAGTAAGTGGCATTCTGAAATGGAAAATGCGATTACTTCTTCAGGTATTTCTTTCACTTTCTTGCGCCCTAATGGATTTATGCAAAACTTTGTCAATGCAATGGCAGAGACTATTAAATCTGACAAGGCTTTTTATCTAAACGCGGGGGATGGTAAAGTTAGCTTCGTTGATACTCGTGATATTGCCTCAGTAGCAGTAGCGGCTTTAATAACTAGCGGTCATGAAGGGCAATCTTACACTATTACAGGCGCGGAAGCTTTGTCTCACGCTGAATCGGCATCTATTTTGTCTCAAGTTTTGGGTAGAACAATTAATTATGTAGATGTTCCTGAAGATGTCGTGCGTCAAGGAATGCAAGGCGCAGGAATGCCAGAACCAACAGTTAACGCCTTACTAGAATTGTATGCTAGTTATAAAGCAGGACAAGCAGCAACGGTATCGCCAGTCGTAGAGCAAGTTACAGGAAAGCAACCTATAAGTTTTGAGCAGTTTGCCAAAGATTACGCAGAAGTTTGGCAATAAGTAAATTGCGATCGCACCTACAATGTTTGCTGCCATAATGCCGCTTCTACAAGTAGCTGCTCAATTAGTGGAGTTTTACTATTAGTGTAGCTAGTGCGATCGCCTGCAAATTCTTGAGCCAATTTCCGCTTTAAAGCTTCGTATCTCTGCGCTACTTGGGGGTTGTTTCTCAGAAAATCCCGAAACAAAATATGTCTTTCCCAAAACTCGCTATTTACTAGCACTGCATGGATTTGATGAGTACGAGGCATTCCTTTACGAAAGTAGTGTCTTCCAGGAATTCCCAATTCGCCGTGGTAGCTGTAGCCAATGGCTTCGAAATTAGAAATTTGCTCTAGTAAAGGCGGTATTTGCTTTAAACCTAAAATCATATCAATTACAGGTTTAGCGGCTAATCCTGGTATGGAGGTGCTACCAATATGCTGAATATTTGTTACGGTATCGCCTAAAGCCAGCATAACTCGCTGTTTTTCTTGCTCGTATTGGTTACACCAATTAGCATTGTAATCAACTATTATAATTGGATCTTCACTACTCATTATTCGTCTTCAATCGCTGCATCTCGATCTAAAATCAGTAAGTCACGCAATCCATTAGTATCTAGTTCCGTTAACCATTGTTCCCCTGCGCCTACTACTTGCTCAGCTAGTTCTTTTTTGCTTTCAATCATGGCATTAATTTTTTCTTCTAACGTGCCAGTACAAACAAATTTATGTACTAAAACATTACGTTTTTGCCCAATTCTAAATACGCGATCGGTTGCTTGATTTTCTACAGCAGGATTCCACCAGCGATCAAAGTGAAATACATGATTTGCTCTCGTCAAATTTAACCCTACACCCCCAGCTTTGAGGGAAAGAATAAAAATCGGCGGCGCTTGCGGATCGTGCTGAAAACGATCAATCATTTCTTCTCTTTGCGTCTTTGTAGTGCTGCCATATAGAAACAATACTTCTCTATTTAACTGCTGTTCTAAATGTGCTTTTAGTAACTTTCCCCACTCCGCAAATTGAGTAAAAATTAAAGCGCGATCGCCTTCAGCTAAAACTTCCTCTAACATCTCCTGCAAACGCTGTAATTTACCTGATTTTTTATCAAAATCGCTAGGTAATGTATTTACTTTTGCTGCTTTTTCTCCTACCATCGCTGGATGATTACAGATTTGTTTTAGCTTCACAAGTAACGCTAAAATCATGCCGCGACGCTGTACCCCTTCTGCTGATTCTATTTGAGCTAAAGAGTCTTCAACTACTTGTTGATAAAGGCTTGCTTGGTCTACAGAAAGTCCGCAAAACACAGTCATTTCTTGCTTTTCGGGCAAATCTTGAATAATTGTGCGATCGCTTTTCAATCGCCGTAATATAAACGGCTGTACCAAAGATCGTAATGTATTTAAAGAAGCTGCATCGCCATACTTTTCAATTGGCATTGCAAACCGCCTTTGAAAAAATTGTTTAGCGCCCAAGTAACCTGGATTGAGAAAGTCTAAAATTGACCATAATTCCCCTAATCTATTTTCTACAGGCGTACCAGTCAAAGCAATTTTAAAACTAGCCTTTAATTGTCTAACTGCTTGGGATTGTTTCGCATCGGAGTTTTTAACATTTTGGGCTTCATCTAATACAACTCCTTGCCAAGAAACACTTTCAAATACCTTAATATCCCGGTAAGTTAACGCATAACTTGTAATAACAACTTCATGTTTTTGTACTTCTTTGACAAAAACCTCACCTTTGGAGCGTTTATCGCCGTGATGAATCATTACTTTTAAGCTGGGCGCAAATTTCTTCACTTCTCGCTCCCAGTTACCCAATACCGAAGTTGGACAAACTACCAAAGTTGGCTGTGTCAAAGCTTTTTGTTCTTGCAAATAAAGCAAAAAGGCGATTAACTGCGGCGTTTTACCCAAACCCATATCATCGGCTAAACACGCACCCAAACCCCAACGCTCTAAAAACACTAGCCAGCTAAAACCCCGTTGTTGATAAGGGCGCAACTCTCCTTGAAACTTGCTTGGTGTCGGTAAAACTGCGATCGCATTATTATCTTGTAAAGTAGTCATCAATTCCTGAAGCACTCCCGAAGCTTCAAAGCTGACTACTGGCAATTTTTCAATTGCCATCGTATCCCCCGTACTCAAGCGCAACGCATCTTCGAGCGATAATGTCAAGCTATTTTTACGAGCAGCAAAAAAGTTTTGGGCAGTTTTAATATCAGGCGGCTTCAGTTCTACCCATTCTCCATTAATCTCTACAAGGGGGCTGTTAAGCGCTACAAGGCGGTCAAATTCGGCTTTAGATATTGTTTGCCCACCAATGACCAATTCCCACTGCAAGGTCAGTAAACTGTGCAATCCTAAACGTTGCTGTTGTTGGGGAGTTGCGTTGCTAATTTTCAATCCCAAACGATTCGCCCAACCGCCGCTACTGCTAAGACTTGGCGGCAAAACTACGCCTAAACCGTTATCCTCAAACCGCCAAGCTATAGATTTAATAAAT
Source organism: Chlorogloea sp. CCALA 695 (assembly GCF_003003885.1). GTDB lineage: Bacteria > Cyanobacteriota > Cyanobacteriia > Cyanobacteriales > Chroococcidiopsidaceae > Aliterella. The sequence goes on from NZ_PVWN01000048.1 coordinate 25,031, forward strand.
TCATAAGCTTGCAACGGAGTCAAAATACAACTTTGAGGATAGGCGAATTCTAAACTAGGCGCAACGGGTTCGTACAATCTAGAAGCCAAACCCAACCCGCGCAAAAAAGTTTCTTGGGGGTTTTCTATCTCTCGATTTTGATACACCCAACTTTCCACCGGATGCTGCCAAATTGCTGCGGCATCTACCAAAAATTCCGCTTCATCTACAGCTTGCAGAGAATAAGCCAAAATCCACTCATTATTATCAGAGGTTGGCGGCACTAACTGAAAACAAGTCCGAAAGCGATTTTGAGCCGCCGTCAATTGATACTGCAAAGGTGCAATCCAAGCATTCAACGACGATTCCAGGCGTTCTAGTTGCCCTGGCTCTGATTTAACAGTATTATCAGTACGAGTTAAACTGTGTAGCCACTCTTTCCATAAAGGCGGCAAGGTAGGCAAATCGCTACTAACCACTGTTCGCACTTGAGCATCTATGGTACTACTAAGAAAGTCTTGAATTAGTTTTTGTGGCGGCAATGGTAAATCTATCGCCCTGTTGGCTTCCTGCTGATAGTACAGACAAGCTAAAGGCATAGTTTGGGCAAATTGTTCCAAGCGCCCCGAATCAACGGAACTATCTAATAAACTGCGCCACTTAGTCGTTAGCGTATTATCTTCAAGTCTTTCTAAAGTAGGTAAAAACTTAGCCTTACTCATTATATCCCAACTCCACCGGGCAACTTGCGCCCAAAAACGCAAATCTCCACCCAAGTAAGAATTTTCTTCAATTCCTAAAGGTAAAGAGTTTAGAAGTTTCATTGCTTCTAGGGGAGTAAAGCAAAACCCCTCAACTTGCCAGGGATATAACAAATATGACTTATCGCTGTCTAATTCTATGGCGACAGAGTGTACCGGAAACTGTAAATTTTGTTCGCTATGAGTTGGTAAAGCAATTACTTGACTAGAAGCTACTCGATGATTACTAACTTCTAGCTTTTGAGCAATTGTCCCTTTGCGGGGGCGTTTATTTACCACCGTCGCACTGGAAGCTGTGGGGAGTAATTTAGCGACTTCGGAGTTTTGCAAAGATACCCAAGCTGTTAAATCCTCTGAAGTCATCGCTAACGGATGACTGGGTAACGCTGTCAAGCTTTCTGGCAAACCGACAAAACTCCGCCAAGTTTCTCCCCAAATAAAAAAGCAACTACCTTGCTTTTTTAGTAACCAACTACCGTGTAAAATTGCCATCTTTTTCCCAAAATTCCGACTTACGCAAACTGATTTACTTTCAAAGTAATTATTTATACATCTTTCAATAAGGCTGATTTTTAGCGCCTAACTTGCTCTATGTTATACAGTAATAAGCTTTTGCTTGACTACTTTAAAATTAAATTGAAGTCGAATAATAATTTTCAGTATTTACACATAACACAATTTTTCGCAAAGGCGATCGCCCTATTTAGTTTACCCTTACTCCCTGCCTCCCCTTGTCTCCTCTATCGATGCTAAAATTGCGACAGAGAAAAAAGAGCAGGAAGAAAAACTGAATGAGAGAGATTGATAGGTCAATATCCTTTGATGGACGGGATATTAGGCTTAAGGTTGGTCTATTGGCTCCTCAAGCTGGTGGGTCAGTTTTAATGCAATCTGGAGATACCGTAGTCCTTGTAACTGCGACTCGTTCCACCGCCAGAGAAGGCATTGATTTTTTACCATTAACTGTAGATTACGAAGAAAGACTGTATGCTGTAGGTCGGATTCCGGGAGGATATCTGCGCCGCGAAGCTCGTCCCCCAGAAAAATCTATCCTCGCCAGTCGTCTAATTGACCGTCCCATGCGTCCTTTGTTTCCCTCTTGGCTGCGGGATGACTTGCAAATCGTCGCCACTACTTTATCAATGGATGAATTAGTACCGCCAGATATATTAGCGGTGACTGGTGCATCTTTAGCCACACTACTCGCTAGAATTCCTTTTAATGGACCAATGGCTGCGGTAAGAGTGGGGTTAGTAGGAGACGACTTTATCATCAATCCTACCTACGCAGAGATTGAAGCGGGAGAATTAGATTTAGTAGTAGCAGGCTCTCCTCATGGGGTAATTATGGTAGAAGCTGGAGCAAACCAGTTGCCAGAGAGAGACATTATCGAAGCGATTGATTTTGGCTATGAAGCAGTAAGGGACTTGATTCAAGCGCAGCTAGACTTAATTGCTGAATTGGGGATTGAAATGGTAACAGAAACGCCACCCCAAGAAGATCAAACCTTGCTAAACTTTATTAGCGATCGCGCTACAGATTCGGTTAAAGAAATTATCGGGCGATTTGAAAAAGATAAAAATGTCCGCGATGCTGCCCTAGATGAAGTTAAAAAATCTATCGTTGCCGAAATTGCCGCCTTGCCTGAAGATGACTCAATTCGAGTAGCGACCCAAACAAATAGTAAAGCTTTAGGCAACAATTTTAAGGCTTTAACTAAAAAACTCATGCGCCGTCAAATCATTGAAGACGGAGTACGCATAGACGGACGCAGACTCGACGAAGTGCGCCCAGTTTCTTGTAGCATCGACCTATTACCTAAGCGAGTACATGGTAGTGGCTTGTTTAATCGCGGACTAACTCAAGTATTATCGGCTTGTACCCTTGGTACGCCGGGAGATGCTCAAACCCTTTTAGACGATTTGCAACCAGATTTGCAAAAAAAACGTTACTTGCATCATTACAATTTCCCACCTTATTCTGTCGGCGAAACCAAACCTCTACGCGCTCCAGGTCGACGAGAAATCGGTCACGGAGCCTTAGCCGAAAGATCGATTTTACCCGTACTGCCATCAAAAGAAGATTTCCCCTACGTGATTCGCATAGTATCAGAAATTCTTTCTTCCAATGGTTCAACATCTATGGGTTCAGTCTGCGGTTCTACCCTAGCATTAATGGATGCTGGCGTACCAATTTCTAAGCCTGTAAGCGGCGCAGCTATGGGTTTAATTAAAGAAGGTGACGAAGTGCGCGTCTTGACCGACATTCAAGGCATTGAAGACTTTTTAGGCGATATGGACTTTAAAGTTGCCGGGACAGATACCGGAATTACCGCCTTGCAAATGGACATGAAAATTAGTGGTTTACCTATAGAAACTATTGCTCAAGCCATCGAGCAAGCACGCCCAGCTAGGCAGCATATTCTAGAGAAAATGCTAGAGGTAATTGATAAACCCCGCTCGGAAACTTCACCTTTTGCCCCTCGCTTGCTGACAATTAAGATTGATTCAGACTTAATTGGCTTAATTATTGGCCCTGGTGGTAAAACCATTAAAGGCATTACCGAGGAAACTGGGGCAAAAGTTGATATCGAAGATGATGGCACAGTAACAATTTCAGCGATTGATGAAAGCAAGGCTAAAAAAGCTCGTAACATCATTCAAGGCATGACACGCAAGCTTAATGAAGGTGATGTTTATGCAGGTCGCGTAAATCGAATTATTCCCATTGGAGCCTTTATCGAATTTCTGCCTGGAAAGGAAGGAATGGTTCACATTTCTCAAATTGCTGACCACCGTGTTGCCAAAGTGGAAGATGAGTTGACTATTGGCGATGAAGTAATTGTAAAAATCCGCGAGGTTGATAATAAAGGGCGAATTAATCTTACCCGTTTAGGTATTCACCCTGACGAAGCCGCCGCCGCCCGTGCTGCTGCTGCCATTAACAGTTAACTATCTATCGGTCTGAACAATTAAATTACTAATTGAAAGCACACAAACCCCAAGTTTATGTGCTTTTTTAGGATTGAAAGTAATTAATTTCGTCTTTTTACGGCAGAAATTAAGTAAAGAACTTGATGGTAGTCACGATTGCAAGGAGGTCTATTGGTTATCAGTGCGATCGCCAACTCGAAGATCGTCAGGGTAAAATAAGCGCTAGTTCCTAGTTATCAACCCTAATGTCTCATCCTTCCCTAGATGCGCCAAATCCCCGACTACCGCTACATCGGTGGCAAATTTATCCCCCTAACCAAAGAGCTATTGAACTTGCCCAAAGTAGTCAAATATCGCCAATAGTTAGCCAAATACTTATTAATCGCGGCGCAGAAACTTCAGAGCAAATCCAAGCCTTTCTAAATCCAGAATCTCAAAGCTTACCTTCACCCCTAGAGGAATTTCCCGACCTAGCTTTGAGTGTAGAATTGCTAGAAAAGGCGATCACTACTGGACAAAAAATTGCAATCTGCGGCGACTACGATGCGGACGGGATGACTAGCACCGCCTTATTATTGCGAAGTCTGCGTTGGTTGGGGGCGCAGGTAGATTATGCTATTCCTAGCCGAATGCACGAAGGCTATGGCATCAATAAACGTATTGTTGAAGAATTTAAAGAAACTGGGTTTGAGGTCGTTATTACCGTAGATAATGGCATCTCTGCCTACGATGCAGTTGCCCGCGCTAGAGAATTGGGCTTAATAGTTATCGTTACCGACCATCACGATGTCCCCCCACAACTTCCCCCAGCTAATGCTATTCTCAATCCTAAACTAATCGCTGAATCTTCGCCCTATCGTGGCGTGGCGGGTGTGGGGGTTGCCTACATTTTAGCCGTCTGTTTAGCGCAACAATTAGGACAAATTAAGGGCTTAGTAAAACCTTTACTAGAACTATTTACATTAGGCACAATTGCCGACCTAGCACCCTTAACAGGTGTAAATCGTCGGTGGGTAAAACGCGGCTTGCAACAGCTACCCCACTCTCAACTAGCTGGCGTACAAGCTTTAATACAAGTAGCGGGAGTCAAAAAGCAAGCTGGCAACAACAAACAGCAAACCCTCAAACCCGATGATATTGGTTTTCGTTTAGGGCCGAGAATCAATGCCATTGGGCGCATTGCTGACCCCCAAATAGTAATTGAATTGCTTACTACCGACGACCCCGGCATTGCTTTAGAGAGAGCGATGCAATGCGAACAAATTAACCAAACTCGTCAGCAACTCTGCGAACAAATCGAAACCGAGGCAACTTCTATTGTCGAAAAGTTGTATGCTTCGTCTTTGCCTCAAGATCGAGTTTTAGTAGTCGTACAACCAAATTGGCATCATGGTGTAATTGGCATTGTGGCTTCACGCCTTTTAGAACGTTACGGCGTACCCGTTTTTATTGGTACTTACGAACAAGACGAGCAAATTCGGGGTTCGGCGCGGGGGATTCCTGAATTTCATGTATTCGCTGCTTTAGAAGCTTGTAAAGACTTATTAGGCAAGTTTGGCGGACACAAAGCGGCGGGGGGGTTTTCTTTTCCTGCAAAGAATTTGCCTCAATTGCGATCGCGCTTGGTTACTTTTGCCAACGAATGCTTGCAAATTGAAGACCTCAAACCCTTACTAAAAATTGATGCCCAACTTGCTCTAAACCAAATAAATATATCTCTTTACGAGCAAATTTTAGCTCTCAATCCCTGCGGTATTGACAACCCCGATCCAGTATTTTGGACGGCGAACGTCCAGGTAGTTGAGCAACAACTTATCGGCAAAGGTCATATTAAACTTACTGTTTCTACTGACGGAGTTACTAAAATAAAAGCGATCGCCTGGCGTTGGCGCGATTATTATCCCCTCCCACCAAGAATTGATATTGCCTACAAATTGCGGGAAAATACTTGGAATGGCAACACAGCTATAGAACTAGAGTTAATAGGTGTAATTGCTATTCCTCAAGTTTGTTTTTCTCCCTTAGCACCTCATAGCGCCAAATTTAACTACAAACAACGCCACTACACCTGTGGCTTTTTTCCTACGAATTCTTTATTAGAACTAAGAATCAAAAATGACGTTGGTAAAGTTTTAGCAATTCAATCTGGGCAAAATACAGGTTTAGTGGGTACTAAGCGAGAAAATGCCACCTCGGTAGATTTATCTCAGCCCAAAATTTATAACTTAGTCCAGGCTGCACTAAAAGCCCTAGAAATAGACAAAAAAGATGCTCATGATTAATTTCCTTTGAGGTAGTAGCCTGCTTGAGTAACTAGCAGGAACATCGCAAAAATTAAAGACTTCTTAATGATTGAGTCAAAAAATACAAACTTAGGAATTGAGAACATCTAAAGTGTAGGTACACAACTAGCGCTCACAGGTTAGCCCAGTTATTAATACCTAAAAGTAGAGCTAGTTTTATCTAAATTCCTACACTAACGGAATAACCCTAGTTTATCTTGATTGGTAATGGGTTTGTTTTAGCAAACTTTGGGCTTTAAAAAATTGTTGAAAATAAACTTGGGGGTATTTTTTGCCCCCCTATAAATAGTTTTCGCCCTCTGTTTCTACAGGTTGCCGTTGCGAAAGGCAAGAATAAATATTACTACAGGCCCCGAAATCATAATTAGTCCTACCGAAACCAATTGAGCAATAACGAGCCAATTAATGCTGTTTAATCCATCAAACAATGATTCCATTTTTTCTCCAAATTAACCCAAAAACTTCTATCAAGGCGCTAGAAAATCCCCACTCTATTTTACCTCAAAGAGCGAGCGTCTAATAAAAGTAAGTTTACAAATCTATAATAAATAATCACAAAATTTGCTTTGTTCTCATCCAGTTTTACCCATCCAGCACTCTTAAAAGTGCAATAAGCTAGAGAGGCAATATCTTTAATTAAATTATGGCAACCTGGCAATGCGTCAAGCAATGTGGAGCCTGCTGTCATCTCGACGCGAGCGATCGCCCCGATTTAGATGAGTACCTCCTCCCGGATGAATTAGCGCTATATCTGAGTATGGTAGGAAGCGATGGGTGGTGTGTCAATTATGATCGCCTTGGGCGAGAATGTCGCATTTATGCCGATAGACCGCGTTTTTGTCGCGTGGAATCAGAGGTATTTGCAGATATGTACGGTATAGAAGCAGAAGAATTAAACGACTTTGCGATCGAATGCTGCGAACAACAAATTACTGGAGTTTATGGCGATTTGTCTTTAGAAATGGTACGGTTTGAAAGCGCGGTAGGCATAAGTTTAGATTTGCCTCCTAAATTATCAAGCTAAGGTTTTTCTTAAAATTTATGCAAAGTAGTTGATTTGTGTAACAAATATAGAGAAAATGAAAGGAATATGAGAAATTTCTGTCCTTTAACTTAATTGCTCGTGAAACTTGACGCTGCGCCTAATTCAGTCACTACATCGGAAAAACCGCTTATAGCGATCGCACCCAATAATCAGCGCTCCTCTATTAGTGCAATTTTCGGCTCTACATTCCTAACCATATTTTTAGCGGAATTAGGTGACAAAACCCAGTTAGCAACCTTGCTAATGAGTGCGGAATCTCAAAAGCCTTGGGTAGTATTTTTAGGTGCAAGTACAGCCTTAGTTTCAACCAGCTTGCTAGGGGTAATAGTAGGACGTTGGATAGCTAGTCGTTTTACGCCCAAAACTATAGAAATAGCCGCCGGAATTAGTTTGCTATTAATATCCGCAACGCTATTGTGGGATGTAATTGTAGGTTAAAAAAATATGGATTGGCATTTGCTAGGACTGAGTTTTGTTACTGTATTTTTGTCTGAATTGGGCGATAAAAGTCAGTTAGCCGCGATCGCTCTTAGCGGTCAATCATCCTCACCCCGCGCTGTATTTTTTGGTACTGCTACAGCGCTCGTATTGACTAGCTTGCTGGGAGTAATTGCAGGCGAATGGATGGCGGAATTGTTACCCGTGCGGACAGTGAAATTAATTGCTGCGATCGGGTTTGCAATTTTGGGGATACGGTTATTGTGGTCTAAAGGCGATAATGTAACGGTTTTAGATCGAGATTTGTAAGATGTGAGGGAAGTGCGATCGCGTTTATTCTGTCTCGCCTGTAAAAACCTACCAACAACATTAAGTTAATCGGTTAGCGTTAAGCATCAACTCAAAGTACAGGTTTTGTACTGATGGCAATTTCTATTCAATACAATTTGACAGGGGTAGGTTGGTCAGAGTGCATTGTAGAAATTGATAACCAAAAAGCACATTTAACAGCCTCCTATCTGTCTAATACTTTAGCTAGTTTGCTTGAGGCGGTTACGACCGTAGTAAGAGGTGCGAATGAAGCAGCAGCGTTTTTTACAGAGGAACCCGGCGGGTACAGATGGCGATTGACACGAGTATCAAAAAAACTACTTAATATTCGTATTCTTTGGTTCGATGAAAGTTTCAGAGATCGCCCCGATGGAGACGATAGGGTGATTTTAGAAGTCCAATGCCGATTGCGGACATTTGCAGGAGCAGTTTTATCAGCCTCGCAACGGATCTTAGAAACATATGGACTAGAGGGGTACCGAGAGAAATGGGTTAAACACGAGTTTCCCGTCAGGTTCCAAGCTAAATTACAAGAATCTCTCAGCCGTTAAACGTTTGAGTTTGAGAAGTCATTTGCGGCGGCAAACTTATATCATGCGATCGCGTTTACCCGAAAAATTTAACTACTCTTAAATCTAAATGCTATTTTACAAATGCGATCACAAACAGCTATTGCAAGCTCAGTCACTAGGATAATACAGTCCTACTTACTTGAGGGCTAAAGATATGTACGGTTATAGAGCGAATATTGCGAAGGTACGGTTCAAAATCGTCTTGTTAAACGTGAAGCATTCAAGGATCGAGATGGTTTTGTTATTCTTGAAAATGTCACCATTGGGGTGTGCGATCGCCTCAGCAATCAATATTACTCAGCAGATATTCTGCATACGGTTCTTGAGGTGGCAACGGGCGCGAAATCTCCAGACAGAACCGAGCAAATTCCAGTCGCTTACTTAAAATCAGCGTATTAGCGTGGTAAGTATGATAATAAAATTTTACTTAAAAATCGTATAAAAATTGAATTATGAGTAAGAAAATAAATATATCAGAAATTATTCAAGAAATGGTTAATGAGTATCCCTTTATCAAGAAGAAACCACGCCCAAAATGTATAGGAATGGGAGATAGTGGCAGATCCGATTTGTCAGCGCAGGCTAACGAACTGCTTTGGCAAGATAAATGAATCTTATAGCACTTCAATCCGCAACCTTTACAGCAAAAAACCTTTCATTACTTAATGAAAGGTTTTTTAATGATTAAATGACTCAAAACTTTTAAGCTTCTTGACGGAAACACCAACCCAAAAGCGTACCACCCACAGCTAATTTGATTGCTTCTAGTAACCAATAAGTAATGTGTAAACTGTTCATTGTGGTAGGAACTTCAGCAGTTTCAAATAAATTTAGTTGTACTCCCGTAGCGCACATTTGCAGAGTCAAAAAGTAAGCATTAATCAAAGCGACAGCTAACATCAGTCCTGACAAAATCACCGCGCCGCGTCGCCAGTTGTTGCTCACAAAGGCTGTTTTATTTAAAGCTAGTACGCTAGTTAATACTACCGCCGCCGCTACTAATTCAATCCGATTAAAATTCCAAAAAATTAGATAACCTGCGGAAGTAAAACCCGCTTGCTTCATCATTCCTGACACATACAAACTAGGCATAATTACCCAGTCTAAAATCAAACTTCCACCAAGCCACAAACCCAAAGTTAGTAGAACAATTGTTTGCCAAGGCGATCGCTTTGATTGCAGATTAGAAACAGCAGTCATATAATTTCCTCTGATGTATTCTATATTTTTAGCCTAACTATTTTTGTTAGTAACAATGGCGAAATATTTTTTAAAGTAAAGCCCCTAAAATCCCCAAGAGCGTATCTGTAAAGTATTAGCAATAATCAGAACAACGACCGAGTTGTACCTATAGCCGATGAAACGCAAACCTTATCCCACGGATTTGACTAATGA
>NZ_PVWN01000120.1 GCF_003003885.1 Chlorogloea sp. CCALA 695
ACTTAGTAATTAATTGGAATAGAAAGCTCCGTAATAAAGGAAATAAAGTTCTTACAAGTTAAATGTCTATCAGCTTAACAAGTTAGCAGTAGATGCAGCCCAGTCTGATGAAAGGATAGCTCGTGATCGCACGTAAAGCCGCGATTCCGGGCTTGGTGCGTTTGCTTGTTGGGTAGCTACCTGCAAACTTGCCGCTAAATCTAGCAATCGCTGGTATTTTTCGCTGAATCCTTGCCCTCCTCCTTCTGGTTTACCAGGAATATTGTCTAAAGTATAGACGCGCCCACCTACGCGATCGCGCCCTTCTAATACCACAACTTTAATGCCTGCCCGCTCTAGAAGCAATGCGGTGTATAAGCCCGATAACCCTGCTCCTAAAACTAAGACAGAGGGCGAACGTTTAGTTTTATTAGCCCTGACTTGATCTTGAAACAACAAGCTCGAAGATAAGGCGCTTAGACCCAATCCCCAGAGAATTTTGCGCCGATTGAATAGTTTTGATTGCATCAATTTTGCCTACAAATAGCAACAGAGAATATCTGTGGAGTCTTATAAATATTACAGTTTAAAACCTGATTGCCGAGATACATCACTTGCGATCGCCAGGAGTGGTGCTTAAATCAAGCGATCGCATTTGACATCTAATCCACCTCGTATTACAACAGTCGTACTAACTTACACACCGCCTCCAGACTGGACAGACTGAGAGCGATAGTAATTAAACTAGCTCCTCTAATCAAGTTTCATATCTTTACCTCTGCAATTACCGAACTTAGACTGCCATTACCCGGTAACTCCTGCAAACTTTGGTCATCTCAACTTCCTAGCTACACGCTTTTAAATATATCAATAAGCATAGTTAGAGATATTCGGAACTTGTTCGGCAAAAGGTAGGAAATTGTTCGCAATAGTTCGCCTTATCAAACTAATGTTTTGCCTTTAATTAATAAACCTCCAAGTTGAATCAAGAAGCGTGTACCAGTTCGTAGTTCAGCAACCTGGCAATCAAGTTCAAGTGTAAGCCAAACCGCTTCCGACGATGGCGATAGCGACCGGGGAAAAGGCGGAAAATCTTGAAGCGGCGGATTAAATGTTCAACCTGAACTCGCAGTCGTGCTATGGCAAGGGTTATGCTGCCTCTAGTGTAAGGCTTACTTGCGTGGCTTCTTGGTGGAAATACCAGCTTTCGTGTGGCATTTATAGCTCTACGAAGACACGTTAGGACAGTGTTTGAATGCGGCATCAACACAAGGAGCGAAAGTTATCAAATTCATCCCATCGCTGTCGCATCCAATTTTTGAGTACAAACCACCAATGCTCTATTTTGTTCAAGTCTGGAGAATAGACAGGGAGATACCATAGCTCACAGCCAGCTTCTGCCACAATTTCATCAATCATCTGGGAGCGATGAAAACTGGCGGCATCTTTTCGGGTGACTGAGTCATCCGAAAAATGCCTTGCATTGTCAATGATGATAATATCACCAGGTTGTAATTGTGGTAGAAGACACTCTTTTAACCACATCTGGAATAAATCTCGATTACACGAGCCAAGAAATGTCATAGGAGCAAAAAGTAACCCTTGCTTGAGTGCCGCAATCCAACTGACTCTTTGGGTGCGCTTGCCCGACTTAAGGGCATGGAAACGTTGTCCAATCTCACAGTAGCCATAAGGATACTCCTCTCGGTTATCGATCCCAGCTTCATCAACATACACCAATTGTTCGACAGTCTTTGTCTTCAGACGTTCTCCAAACGCCTGCCGCTCGAGATCATCCCGTTCTCGATATCCATAAGTCTTTTTTTACGACTCACACCAATTTTTTCATTGCATCACTAATGTTCTGCTGGCTTACACCCTCTCCCCACAACGAAGCCATTTGTGCTTGAGTTTTACCTCCATGCCGTTTCACAAACTCACGAAATCGCTGCCAATCTGTGATTTTATGTCGATTTCCCTGTTGATAGTGAGTAATCGCTTGACAGTTGCCAGTTTGTTCTATGCGCTTTAACCATAGGTCGAGGGTATTACGACTGATGTTCAACATCCGGCTCACATTACTTTTGCGTTCTCCTCTCTCAATGGCAGCAATCGCTTTTTGGCGCAGGTCTTCACTGTATGGGGCAGGCATAAGTGTTGTTTAATATTCGTCTTTTCCTATTATATGTCTTAACTTAATTTTGTAGGGCTATAACAAACCCTTGATAACCTCGGTCGGCTTAAACACAACTGCGATCGCACTAAGGGCAAGCGACTACGTTTAAGTAACTTAAAATCATGAGTTTTGCCCAGGTCAACAGCCTTCCATCCAATCATTTGAGCGCTCTGTTACCCAATCTCCTAAAGGAGGTCGCTCCTTTAAGGCTGTGCGCTGCGATCGCCCAACGCACAATCGCTTGGACTACTTGGAGAAACTAGTGCGGCAGCAAATCCACCACTAGAAGGTTGCATTCGGATCGATCTCGTCGGTAGGTATTTGAATAGTTAACTCGCCAAGCGGGTCAGGATTTTGCAAGGCATCTAGGATAGCACAGCGAGTAGTGTACTCTAACGGTTGGTTCGTCTTCAACGATCGCACCGATGCAATCTGTTTAATCGGCAGCCCCCGCACCGAAATCGTGTCATAGGGTTGCATCAACAAATGCAGATAATAGCGCTGTCCGCGTCGCGTCGAAGTACCATAGAATTGCCAGGCTTCTAATCCCGGTTCGGTGCCGATAATGCTTTCAGCATAATGCTTCATCCAAGCTGATACCACTTCCAATCGTTCGACTTGCTCAGGTGGAAGTTCGCCATTTCCCATTGGACTGACGTTAAGTAACAAGTTGCCGCCTTTGCCTGCGACTTCGCAGAGCGTGTGGATAAGCTGTCGGGCAGTTTTGAACTGCCGATCCGTTGGATTATAGCCCCAGCTTTCGTTGATCGTGAGGCAGGTTTCCCAGCGCCGTGCCGGAGGATGCGCGGGAATGAACTGTTCCGGTGTATCGAAGTCACCGCAGCCAGGTAAGCGATCATTGATCGAGCAGTGAGGTTGGAGTTGCCGAATCATCTGGTGTAGGTCGGACGAGCGCCACTGTTCAGGCGTGCGCTCCCACCCGCCATCAAACCAAAGTACGTCAATTTCGCCGTAGTTCACGAGCAGTTCGCGCAGTTGAGCCTCCAGAAACTCCCAGTAGCGCTGCCATTGCTGGGGTGAAGGTTGCGGCAAGTGATCGAAGCGATACGGCTTATCAGCTTCGGTGAAGGCAGGGTAGTCCGGGTGATGCCAATCACAGAGCGAGAAGTACAAGCCAACTCGAATGCCATGCGAACGCATGGCATCGAGATATTGTTGCACAATATCTTGACGGTACGGCGTGTGTTCGATGGAGAACTCGGACTGCTGCGTGTGGAACAAAGCAAAGCCATCATGATGCTTGACGGTTAAGATCGCGTACTGCATTCCCAATTCCTGTGCAAATCACGCCCACTCGTGCGGATTGTAGGCGCTAGGATTGAAGGTGTAAGCATTCTGGTGATACAGATTGATCGGCACATCCTGGCAGTAAGGCAAGCTAAACACGCCGCCCACGAGTGGCCACGATAATTCCCATCCCTGCTGGCTACTGTGTCCCCAGTGAATGAACATACCGAAGCGAGCGGTGTCAAACCAAGTTTTCTGCATAAAATTAGCTTTAGTTTAAAGCGAATGCGATCGCAGTTGTTATGGTGCTATGATTGCAGCCTATTCAACAAACCTGTGCCTATATTTGCCAAGTCTAAATAGATCCCAAATTCATTTATAGAACCCATTTGGCATCTTTTTCGGTAATGAAGTAAAGTAAAGGCAAAAACGTGATGCAGATGCTATGCCGTACAAAAGCAGCCTCAGTAACGAAGAGTGGAAAAGGCTTGAACCCTATCTACATGGGTGAGGATTATCCAGAACGCAACTGGTTCAACCATACCCATTCCCTACCCGATTTTTATTGGGCGGGCGAGACGCAGATGAATTGCCTGCGTCAAATACTGATGCAAGTTAAAGAAATTGGCTACGCCCATCACATCCAACGCCTAATGGTGCTAAATAACTTCGGCTTGATTGCAGGAATTTCACCCCAAGAACTTGAAGACTGGTTTCATGCTGCATTTATCGATGCCTATGACTGGGTAATGCAAACCAATGTAATTGGCATGGGACAATTTGCCGATGGAGGAGCAATCGCTTCTAAACCTTATGCTGCTTCTGCTAACTATATCAACAACATGAGTGATTATTGCAAGCACTGTGTATATAGAACCCATTTGACATCTCTTTAAGTAGCTAATCGCTTTACCATCAAGCGGATAAAGCAGAGGTTGAGCTTTGC
>NZ_PVWN01000049.1 GCF_003003885.1 Chlorogloea sp. CCALA 695
CTAGCTGCGTCAATTATTTTCCGTGTCGGTTGTTGCACAAATTGTCGCCTACACTCTCTACACAAAAATCGTTGTTTACTGTTATGGATTCGCCCGTTTTTGACGATTTGAGCAGAGGTACGGGTGGGATTCAAGATCGAATATCATTGAATATTAAATTCTGTCCCTACTCTAGCAATTATCATTACTTTCGTAGCCCTACCCTTCCTTAATATTATTTGGAGTCCCGTAGGTACTTATACAACTGAAGAAATGATCCAACTCAATCCCGGCGCAGAATAAGTTAGAGTGCAAATTAATACTTAGTTTTTGGTTTGTAACAAAAAAACTAGAAAGTTTGCAGAATATAATAAGTTAATTAGCCAAAGCCTAGCTCAAATACTTATATAGTCGCCAAATTATGAATAGTCTCTTCCTTTCTCGCCTTCATAGTAAAAGTCGCCCAGTAATTGTATTTGATGGAGCAATGGGTACATCTTTACAAACGCAAAACTTGACTGCGGAAGACTTTGGCGGTGCAGAGTACGAAGGATGCAACGAGTATTTGGTACATACTAAACCTGAATCTGTGAAAACAGTACATCGTGACTTTCTAATTGCTGGCGCAGATGTCATTGAAACAGATACGTTTGGCGGCACGTCAATTGTACTTGCTGAGTACGACCTAGGCGACCAGGCTTATAGTCTCAATAAAGCCGCCGCAGAACTCGCTAAAAGCGTTACTTCCGAATTTTCTACACCCGAAAAACCTCGATTTGTAGCAGGTTCGATTGGGCCTGGTACTAAGTTACCAACTTTGGGACATATTGATTATGACTCTTTAGAATCTGCCTTTGCAGAGCAAGCGGAAGGGCTATATGACGGCGGGGTGGATTTATTTATCGTCGAGACTTGTCAAGATGTCTTGCAAATAAAAGCGGCGCTAAATGGAATTGAACAGGTTTTTCAGCGCAAGGGTGAAAGAAGACCCTTAATGGTGTCGGTGACAATGGAAGTCCAAGGGACAATGCTTGTAGGTACAGAAATCGGCGCTGTATTGTCAATTTTGGAGCCTTACCCCATCGATATATTAGGGCTAAATTGTGCCACTGGCCCCGATCGCATGGCGGAACATATCAAGTACCTATCTCAGCATTCCCCTTTTGTGGTTTCTTGTATTCCTAACGCTGGTTTGCCAGAAAATATTGGCGGTCACGCTCATTATAAATTAACGCCAATGGAATTAAAAATGGCGTTGATGCACTTTATTGAAGACTTGGGAGTGCAGGTAATTGGCGGTTGTTGCGGGACAAAACCCGATCATATTCAAAAACTAGCTGAAATAGGCACAACTTTACAACCTAAAGAGCGACAAATTCAATACGAACCTGCGGCGGCTTCTATCTATAGCGCCCAGCCTTACGAGCAAGATAACTCATTTTTGATTGTCGGCGAACGTCTTAATGCTAGTGGTTCCAAAAAATGCCGCGATTTATTGAATGCAGAAGATTGGGACGGACTTGTAGCTTTAGGAAAAGCCCAAGTTAAAGAAGGGGCGCATATATTAGATGTCAACGTCGATTATGTGGGACGTGATGGGGTGCGCGATATGCACGAACTAGCATCGCGTCTAGTAACCAGTGCGACTTTACCTTTGATGCTTGACTCTACCGAATGGGAAAAAATGGAGGCGGGGTTAAAGGTTGCTGGTGGTAAGTGTTTGCTTAATTCTACTAACTACGAAGATGGCGAACCCCGGTTTTTGAAAGTGCTGGAGTTGGCGAAAAAGTATGGCGCGGGAATAGTAATTGGGACAATTGATGAGGATGGGATGGCGCGAACAGCAGATAAAAAGTTTGCGATCGCAAGCCGTGCTTATCATCAAGCGGTAGAATATGGTATTGCTCCTTACGAAATATTCTTTGATGCTTTAGCTTTACCGATTTCTACCGGGATTGAGGAAGATAGAGCTAATGGCAGCGCTACTATTGAATCTATTAAGCGAATTCGGCAAGAATTGCCCGGATGTCACGTTATTTTGGGTGTTTCTAACGTTTCTTTTGGCTTGAACCCTGCCGCGCGAGTTGTGCTAAATTCGATGTTTCTGCACTATGCAACCGCCGCAGGAATGGATGCAGCAATTGTTAGCGCCAGTAAGATTTTACCTTTGGCGCGAATTGAAGACAAGCATCAGGAAGTTTGCCGTCAGTTGATTTTTGACGAGCGCAAATTTGATGGGGATATCTGCGTATACGATCCTTTGACTCAATTAACGACATTGTTTGAAGGGGCGACTACAAAACGCGATCGCACTGAAGACGAAAACCTCCCCGTAGAAGAACGATTGAAGCGTCACATCATCGACGGTGAAAGGATTGGTTTAGAAGAACAGCTAAAAAGAGCATTAGAAACTCATCCACCTTTAGAGATTATCAACGTTTTCTTGCTAGATGGCATGAAAGTTGTGGGCGAATTATTTGGTTCGGGACAGATGCAATTGCCTTTTGTATTGCAGTCTGCGGAGACTATGAAGGCGGCGGTAGCATTTTTAGAGCCGTTTATGGAGAAAAAAGCAGGCGATCGCAGTGCTAAAGGTACAGTAGTAATTGCTACCGTTAAAGGTGATGTCCACGATATCGGCAAAAATCTTGTCGATATTATTTTGTCAAATAATGGCTACAAAGTAGTTAATCTAGGCATCAAACAACCTGTAGATACGATTATTGATGCTTGCTTGCAACACGAAGCCGATTGTATTGCTATGAGCGGTTTATTAGTTAAATCTACTGCTTTCATGAAAGAAAACTTACAAGTATTTAATGATCGCGGTATTACTACCCCGGTGATTTTAGGCGGTGCGGCGCTTACACCCAAATTTGTCTATGAGGATTGTCAAAACGCATACAACGGTCAGGTGATTTACGGCAAAGATGCCTTTTCTGACCTGCATTTTATGGACAAATTGATGCCTGCTAAGTCGCAAGAGCAATGGAGCGATCGCACGGGCTTTTTAAATGGCATGGCGGAAAAAGTAGAAGAAAATGGTCATAAGCAAGCTGTAGAAGTCGCTGAACCTGTCGTTGAAGCCGAAAACATACCTTTAGACACGCGCCGCTCTGAAGCGGTAGAAGTAGACATAAAACGCCCTACGCCGCCATTTTGGGGAACTAAATTATTACAGGGTAGTGATATCGATTTAGAGGAGGTTTTTGGGTATTTGGACTTACAAGCCTTAATTGCCGGACAGTGGCAGTTCCGCAAGCCCAGAGAACAGTCTAAGGAAGAATATGAGGCGTTTTTGGAGGAAAAGGTTTACCCAGTTTTGGTGCAATGGAAACAGCGAGTAATTGAAGAAAAGTTGCTGCATCCTCAACTAATTTATGGGTATTTTCCTTGTCAATCCGAGGAAAATTCCTTGTATATTTACGAGCCAGAAACGACGGAAAAAATCGCTATATTTGAGTTTCCGCGTCAAAAGTCATTGAGACGATTATGTATTGCTGACTTTTTTGCTCCGGTAGAATCGGGGATTATGGATGTATTTCCGATGCAGGCGGTGACAGTGGGAGAAGTTGCAACCGAGTTTGCTAAATCATTATTTGAGGAGCATAAGTACACAGATTACCTTTATTTTCACGGGTTAGCAGTATCGGTAGCTGAAGCATTAGCTGAATGGGTACACGTTCGGATTCGGCGCGAGTTGGGATTGGGAGAAGAACCGACTAATATTCGAGATATTTTAGCTCAACGCTACCCAGGTTCTCGTTACAGTTTTGGCTATCCAGCTTGTCCAAATATGCAAGATCAATATAAATTATTAGATTTGCTCAAGAGCGATCGCATCAAACTACATATGGATGAGAGCGAACAACTATATCCCGAACAGTCTACAACGGCGATCATTGCCTACCACCCAACAGCTAAATATTTTAGCGCTTAATAAGTTTACAGGCAGTGCGATCGCTTTTTAGACGTTGTTAATTAGGTGTATGAATTTTCGTGTAATGGAGACGTTGCACCGCAACGTCTCTACACTGGCTTTGATCTCGCAAAATCATTTTCATCACAAATTTAGCAACCTGGCTTATTATTTTGGCTAAAAGTTCTCATCAGGTTCAACCCCAAGAGCGCGTAATTGTGCTAATAATCTGTCGGCGCGTTGCTTTTCTCGTTCGGCGCGTTGCCTTTCTACTGCGACTTGTCCAGCCTGTTGCCTTTGGGCTTCTTCTGGGGTCAAAATCCAATTACCTGCGGCATCGTACCAGCGCAACCATTGCTCTGTTATCTTTTGATAACTTCCTTGCCAAACTCCTAAACCTAATTTAATTTCATCTATCCATACTCGCTGTTCATTCAACTCTAACCCTGTGTAACTACTACCTACTAACTGAAAGGCTTTTAACTGATTTGTATAGCGGCTAAATACAAAGTAATAAGGTACACGCAAAATTCGCTCGTAGACTTCCCATTTAGTCGGGGGTTGATTTGCTTCCCGTATAGTCTGACCTAAATCTTCTTTTTCTGTACCGGGTGAAAGTAGCTCCACCACCACAAAAGGGTTGACTCCTTCAATCCAAGTTACATAGCTCGTTCTTAACTCTTTTAATTCGTAGAGCCTATCTACATCTACCACCGCAAACCAATCCGGGCGTTTGTACCAAGCTGACTGACGCACGTTGTAATACAACTTTAAGTCGCTACCTGTAAAAATCTTATCTTCAGGGTAATTAGGCGGACAAAATGTTTCTCTTAATAGTTGGGGTTGATAGTCATGAAATTCATCCGGCAAACCTGGCTCCTGTGGATCTTCGCTCTTAAGATCGTACATCGTCGGCAAAAACTTTTTAGGATCGAGTGGCGGGTTGGTTTGATACATTTGCCTAAAAGAAGATAGTAAAACTTTGACCTAATAATATTGTGACTTGAAGTTTTACCCTTGCAAAACAAAACAGCACCTTTTACAAAGTGCTGTCTAAATTCTTGAATTACTTTTAGCAGTTACAGGAATTAATAGTCTCTTTTTGGAGTACGAGCGCCTGCGGCAGAGCCAATCATAGCAGCCGCCAAACCTAGTAAAGAACCAAATACAAAAGACCATAATCCTTTTGACGCTCCCTCAGCGATCGCACGGGTATCATTTGCAGTCACATTTGGCGCTGGAGGTACATTGACTCCACCTTGTTGTTGTACTTGGTCGGCAATTGCCCCCGCAGCGTTACTGGCGGCATTGGTCGCAAGACCAAAAGCACCGCTAACTCCACTTGCTAGTAACCAGGAGCTAAGAGCTAAAGTTGTTGCCCACAAAATTGTGCCATTGAGTAAAGCTGTTTTCCGGTTCATGGGGCCGCAAGCTTGGGCGGTAAACCATCCACCTACAAATAAAGAAATTAGTAATGCAATAATTGCACTGATACCAGCAGTAGCTCCGGCATTGTCAGCATTCGATCTAGGTGCGCCAGAATCAGAAATAAAGCTTGAAGCTATTGCGCCAATTAATGCTGTTAAGACTAACTGAGTTGCTAAGGCTATAACTAATCCTGAGAGGATTGGCCCCCATCGGACGCGATCATGATAATCTACTGCTCTATTTGCAACAATTCCTTGTTCAGGAATTACATCATCAATTGGTCTATTTACGTAAGACATAACTCAATTTTCCTTTTTAATTATTTGTAAGGATTGCTTAATTTTTTCACTTCAGATTTTCATTTAATTACAAAATCCATAAATCCACTATCTATCACTAGAAATACTTTAATTGTCTACCTTTAGACATAACTAAGTTTTTTGGATAATTATTTAAGTTTTTATTTGCACATAAATGTCTAGTTTTAGTCGTTTTATAATTTCCAACAATTGCTTATATTGGCAATAATTTACTTTCCTTGTGCGATCGCTACCAAGAGCTTTTTAAACTGATTGGATCGCCTCTGGGCTAGCAAAAGGCTAACTTATAAATGAGCTTACACTTTTGATTAATAAATTTTTGAGTAACAATAACTACGTAATTATTTGATTGTTATTTAACTAAATTAAGCCAATCTAACCTATACAGTTTCCAAAACTACCGATTTCTGATTTAATATAAAAACCCTTGTAAGAACTGTAAAAATTTGTAAAGGCATAAAGAACTATAGGTTGTAGAATCGTGCAAAAGTCAAGATTATTAGGAATTAGTTTAGTGCTACTAGGAAGTATTGCTGCCCTAGCACCAACGGTAGCGACGGCCGAGATACTAGCAGCACAAGAAAAGAAGAGCCAGCAAGCAACTAATCAACAGTTAAACAAATTGCTAGAGCAAGGTCGTAAACTGGTAGATGCTGGCAACTGGTCAGGAGCGATCGCACTATATCAAAAAGCCGCAAAACTAGAGAAAAATAATCCCCGTATTTATTCTGGTATTGGCTACTTACAAGGGTTAAAAGGGGATTTTTCTGCCGCCGCCGTAGCTTATCGTCAAGCAGTGGCACTAGAACCAGAAAATCCAGACTTCTACTATGCTTTAGCTTATAGTTTAGGGAAACTAGGAGAAAACGCCGGAGCAGCCCAAGCTTATCGTCGTACTATAGAGCTAGATCAAAATAACCCTAATGCTCACTTGGGACTTGGGGTGATTATGTTACGTCAAGGAAACTACAATGGCGCGATCGCAGCTTACAAAGAAGCTTTAGCCTTCGATCCTGACAATGCTAGTGCTTACGGCTTACTCGGAGAGATATTATTGAGACAAGGGCGCTCAATGGAAGCGATTTCTGTATTGCAAAAATCCGCAAAAATAGACCCCAATAACAGTAATGTACTATTATCGTTAGCCGATGCTTGGGGCAAACAGGGTAACGATACAGCTAGATTCTTGACGTTACAGCAAGTAGCTGTTTTAGAACCAGGTAATGCTAAAGTTCATTTAGTAATTGGCAACCTACTATTAGAACAGCAGGACTTAGATAATGCTTTGCTGGCTTACGAAAGAGCTTTAACCGTACAGCCTAACTTAGTTACAGCCCAAGAAGGGATTGGAAATATTTTACTAGCCAGGGGAGAAATAAAGCCAGCAATCAGAGCTTACAAGCGGCTAATTATCCTATCTCCGCAAAACGGTAATGCTTACTATAGTTTGGGTGTAGCTTTGCAACAACAGCAACAAGCACCGGAGGCGATCGCAGCTTTTAGCCGCGCTCGTGAACTGTATAAGCAAAGAGGACAAGTAGAAGGCTTACAAAAAGCTGAAGCTGCGTTAAGACAGTTTCAGAAGTAACTAATCAAGTTGTCGCCCTGTTAGTTCAACAAAAATATCTTCTAAGTTGGCTGGGCGTACCATCATTCCTGTTTTGTCAGGCTGGTTTTCTAGATAAGCGTTTGCGTCGGTTAAATCGGCAAAAAACTTATACTCCCAGCGATCGCCTACTTGTTTCATTACTAGCCCTTCGCCATACTGGGATTTTAGTTGTTGCAGAGTACCATTAGAAATCAGTTTACCGCCGTCCATAATGCCAATGCGATCGCACAGATACTCTACTTCATCCATGTAGTGAGTTGTGAGTAACATTGTCATTCCCTGCTTATTTAAGCCCTTAATAATCTCCCACAATCGCCGTCTTGTCTGCGGATCTAAACCTACGGTAGGTTCATCTAAAAATAATATTTTTGGTTCATGTAATAGCGCTCTTGCAATCTGCAAGCGGCGTTTCATGCCACCGGAAAGCGTTTTAACTAAATCCTTGCGCCGCTCAATTAATTCTACATATTCTAGCCAGCGATTGATTGATTGTTGGCGTTGGGGGTTGGGAATGTGATGCAACCGCCCGTGCAACTCCATGTTTTCCCACACGCTTAAATCAGCGTCTACACTGGTTTGCTGCAAAACTACACCGATATTTTGCTTTGCTTGCAATGGTTGACGCTTTAGATCAAACCCTGCTACTTCAATGTGTCCTTGAGTAGGTTTAGTTAAAGTTGTCAGCATCCGAATAGTAGTAGATTTGCCTGCACCATTAGGCCCAAGTAAACCAAACATTTCCCCAGATTGAATTGTAAAGGATAAATCGCTAACTACCGGAGCATCGTTATAAACCTTGCGGACGTTTTGCACAGAGACGGCAATAGTCATAAATGTGATGCTTTGAGCTTATTTTTTCCTACCCTAACATTACGATTAGCAATTTCTAAGTAAATCAGCGCGATCGCTGCTACTACGTTATCTATTTTATGATTGCACGCCATATATCGAGCAAGCCTTGATCGTCAGACACACTAGCTTTAATGCTGTGGGTAAAGTCTGCCGGAGGAAGGATTCGCATCGAGGCGAGCTTTACGTAAAAAACGGCAAACCTAGAATATCAACGGCTAAATGTCTTTTGCTCCCATTGGTACATTTGTAATCACAGAACCCTTAAGGCTCGGTACTAGCATTGCAAGTATCTTTCACGGCTTGAGAAGTCAATAATCATTAACCTTGAATACTGCGGTTTTTTTGGGCTTGTTCGCGGACTTTGCGGTAGTGAATCAAAGGATTGTTGGATAAGTAACGATATCGTGCCAAGTCCAAGGTCGGTTAGTTAGCTCTGCACGCCACGCCGGGGTCGTTTTAAATAGACGGTGCTGCCAAATCCAATTGAAGTAACTCACGACTAATCGGACTGTTGACAGTATTGCTTAGATAGCTCAACTGATACCGGATAAAGCACAGTGCGCTTACCTTGGGCGTGTTTCTCCCAGGTGTCAATAATCTCCCCGGTTAGCAGTACACTCCCGGCATAATCTTCTAGTTCTGATTGGGAATAGTCGCCAGCTTTAGGAGAAATTCCCGCCGCTTTGGGGTCAAGTAAGTTACTGCCAGCAAATATTTTAAATGGGCAAAGATAGCCTTGCTCAGTGAGGTTTTTAACCGATTCGCCAGTAACCAGCGCGTCAAACCCTAATACTCCTTCATGCAGATATCTTAAGCCTCGCCCATCTACTCTCAAAGGAGTTGCTGTTAGTCCAAGTATCTTAGCTCCCTGCTGCCTGTAGTAAGCGATGGTTTTGCTATAAGTAGGCGCGGCGGCATGATGAGCCTCATCTAGAATCACTAAATCAGCTTTGGGCAATTGTCGCCTAGTTAGTGATTGAATTGTGGCTACTTGTACACGACTATAAGGATTTGGCTTGATTCCGTGCTTGATAATGCCAATGGGTAAGCCTAAGAATTTCTCTAAGTCAGCAATAGCTTGGTTAAGTAGCTCAATTTTGGGAACGATTACAAGTATTGATTCTCTAATCCTTAAGGCTTCCAAGGCTAAATAGGTGAAGATGACTCGCTTTCTTGATCCTGTAGGAGACTGAGCTAAAACCCCGAACCTCCCAGCGTTCCAGTGAGATTCGATTTTGTCGATTAAAGCTTGCTGATAGTCTCTAAGTTTAAGCGACCAATCGCTTAATATTGAATCGTTTTGGGTTAAACTATTAACTGAGATTTGTTGCATTTTGAAGTATCCTCTTTTTAGGTAATTTGGATACCTCGCCCTTATTTCTCTCGTCAACCCTTGCTAAACTCGTTTATATAGTTTTATTGTGTGATACCAAATTTGGTCAATTCTTGATGCCGATGCTTGTGCTTGTAACACTAGCTGTTTAGCGGTGGCGAGATTGATCCCAGACGAGGTATCCATTTTTTTATGCTGCTTTTCTGCCCCGCGTTTTGGGTTGATTGTGCGGTAGTGATGCTGGGTATTTTTCTACAGCGATCGCGTGTTGTTCTGGCTGGTTGCGATTTTGGATAAATGAACTTAATAAGAGCGCGTTGTAGAGGATGCATCTTGGATTTTGTCGAACCCACTCAATGTTTTCCCTCAAGTCACCATTGAGACGCATTTTTTTTAGTGTTTCATGACTCAATCCTGTAATACGTTCAGCTTCCCTTTTGCCAACAAAAAAGTAACCATGAATGATTAATACCAGTAAGTACGTCTGTACTCATGATTACCTTGCCAATACAAAAGTAGCAACATTAACCACTACAGAATTATTACAGCGTGGGAATGTTACTTTTGTTAGCCACTACTGGTTTTTGTTAACCACTACAACATGAATTGAAGTAATTTTTACTACTCGTACAGTTTTTGTTAACCACTACAACCGCTTTGCGCCCCAATTGAGTGAGTTTTACATAAGTTTTTCTAGCTCCTTGTTTACTCATTGATAATTTATTTATATCAATAGCAGAGATAATTATTACAAGTCCTCTTGCTTCTAATTTTTTAAGTGACTTGCTCCATGAGGATCTTTGTGAGTCAGTTGTTTCAGAAGTTCCAAACCATTTTGATGGACTCCATTGGACAAGTTTGTCTTCTTGTTCCTCCTGAGCTATCCGAAGAAGGATGTCAGTTTGTAGTTTGCCCATTCTGGCAGTTGATTTATAACGCTTTTCTTCCGTACTAACTTCATCTGAAGAAGTTTGAGGAGGGCTGTGATTAGGTTCGTGTTGTTTTACTAATTGTTGAAATATCGGATTGTTTGCAAAATCAGCTTGAAGTTGTTTTGCTCCTGCTAAGGAAGGTTTGAGTTGATCAGCGATTTCTTTTTGAAGTAACTCGAAATTAGGCAGACGTAGATGAACTTTGAAGTAGTTGCTCTGGGATTCAGATTGATTCATGATAGTTATTAAGAATTTTGAATGCTCCCAGTCCCCTCTGGGAGCTTTGTTATGGGGAATCTCTAAAAGTATTTCGATATCTAAAACTCAGGAACAAATAAATCTCTACGGTTTCCTGCGTAGTGCTTGTAAATCATACCTGGGCTATTACCTGAAATTCTTGCAACGTCTTGGACAGTCATACCGTTTTCTAAAGCCAAGGTAATAAATGTGTGCCTAGTTTGGTATGGTTTACGATATCTAATTAGTGGCAAGCTTTCTAAAACGTTCTTCCACGCTCGGTTGCGAAAGTTATGGAAGTCGATAAGCTTACCTTCAGGACTAGGAAAAACTAAGGAGTTTGGTTGGTAATTGTCAGGTTTGGTAGCTTCTAATAGGTTCTGAAGCTTGGTATTACAGGGGAATGTGCGCGATTCTTGAGTCTTTAACCCTTTTCTAGAAATCAGCCCATCTTCAGAAATAATTGCTGATTGCTCAAAGTTAATTCGCCGCAAATCTTTGGTAATGTGCTTCCACTCTAAAGCGATCGCTTCACTAGGTCTACAGCCAGTGGCAAACAAGAAACCAACAAAAGGCGCGTAGCCGCGATAGTATCGGTTTGATTCAAAAGCTTGAATAATTGAATCTCGTTCCTCTGCGGTAAACGAATCAATTTCCTTAACGTCATTGTTGGATTGATTCTTCGGTAGTCTGACTTCTAACGCCATGCCTGTAAATGGGTTTTTAGAAACAAAACCAGATTTAACAGCCCACTCGCAGCAGGCAGCCAACTGAGTTAAAAGACGCTTGGCAGCATCAGGAGATTTGTTAGCAATAATCCAATCTCTAATTATCACCGCGTCATCTAAAGATGTTGTAGGTAAATGTTTCTCAATACAGCGTTCTACCGTAGCAAACTCTTTAACTAAAGTATTGGGACTGATACTAGGGCGCTTAAATTCTGTATATCGCTGCCATAGAATATTTAGGCTTAACTCCGAGATTGGGGTAAAAATTGGGGTAACGGTACTTAATGCTGATTGAGGCTTGTACTTAGTCAGAGTCTCATCAAAGCGATCATAGGCGATATCAGACTCAATCAGTTTAGCTTTAGCTTCAGCTACCTTAAAAGTCGCCTTGTTTTCTGGCAATCCCAAGGAAAGATAATGTCGCTTACCAGCGTAGGAAAAGACTAGCTGCAACCTACCGTTAGAACTCTTGATTTGAACAGAACCTTTGCTAGACTTACGTTGGGTATTTTGAGAGTACATTGGGTAAGATTGGGGTAATATCTTATGCTCTACCCCAATTATTGCTCTAAAGTTACCTAAAAATACCTAATCTATTGATTATTTTTATACTTAAGTTTTTTACTGTACCAACTTAAAAGCCTTGAAGTAACGTAAATTCGTTGACTTTCAAGGCTTTTGTTAAAACGAGTATGGAGGGATTTGAACCCCCGACCCTCAGAACCGGAATCTGATGCTCTATCCACTGAGCTACATACCCACATATTTTGTAACTATAGCATCGATCGCAAGTTTAAGTAAAACCGATAGGCATTAACTAACCAATGCTAAAATTATTCTTGAATTTGCTCAAGCATTCGCTGCTCTAATAACTCAACTAACGCATCAAACTCGGCGGCAATTTCTTGATAGCAAATTGGTGGCGGCGGTTCGCTCTGAAATTGAATTAGCTTGATTTGACTATTGCCAATGCCAATAATTACCACTTCTTTATCGGCTTGATGCCCATCAATTACACCTAAAATTTCTTGGATGTGGTCGTTGACATTTTGATTGAGTTTTTCTAAATCCGCTTTTGGGCAAGCAATAAAATGTGGTGTTGGTTTAATATCAATGCCCAAGGTATCTTGACTATCGCCTTTTATTAGCGAAAATCCCCACGATAAAGCCGCCAATTCTCGCTGATTTGCTTTGACAAACTTATTTAATTGGTGTCGCCAGTTATTTTCTTTGCCGTCAAGCTTGAGGTTGCCAAACATTATCTATTATTCCGTTGCTACTAATATCCATTTAAGCTGTACCCGCCCTCACCTAATTTAAAACTCCCCGTTTTTTTAGCAACGAGGAGTTTTAACCTAGAGGTTTAAATTATACAAGTTTGAGGTCAGAATACTCAGCTAACAAGTCATCTGCTGTTAGAGTATCACCTTCAGCTTGAGGTGTCCAAAGCACTTCAATCGCTAGTAAGCGATCGCTAGACAAGCCGCCCAAAACTCGCAGTGCTTGGCGCAAATCTTCAGCGCTGTTAATTTGTGGCATTTCTAAATTGCCCAAAGTTGCCGCCAAGAGGGTAACAACAATATATTCTCCAGGCCCTTCACTAATTAAACGAGTTGGATTGTCTAAAGCTCCCCCAACTTCCACTCCTGGCAAAATGTTAGGAGTTGCGCCTTTTAGCTGGTTGTTGAAATTAGAAAGGGTTTCTTCGGTAAACTTGCTCCGTTCCGCTAACGACAAGCGATTAAACTGCGACTCTGCCGCACCTAATAGCGCTTTTTGGCTATTTCCTGCCGCGTAAGACCAGTATTCGGGGTGGCGCAATAGAGCTAGAGAGGTTTCTTGCAATACTTCGGCGCGTCCTTCAGGGGAGTTTGTATCAGCCGTTTCGGCGATGTGGTTAAGTTCCGCTTGCAACTGTCGAGCGTTAGCCAGCATACCTACTTGCAAGCGATTAATTGAAACGCTGGGATTGCTACCATACTGAGCTTCGTCTTCGCCACCATTAGCACGCCTGAAGCTCTGCATCAAGAAATTAGCGATCGCCCCGACAACTAAAATTGTAAACAAACCGCCAAAACCGCCACCAATCCCTAAGAAGGGAAAGACAAAGGGAAAGCCAAAGCCACCGCCAAAGCCACCGCCGGGGTAGCCATAGCCATATCCACCACCGGGAGGAGCGTAAGTACGGCTAGGAGAGGAGTAACTACGGCTAGGCGCTCTAAAAGAGCCACCACCAATCCGCCCCCCGCTACCACGAGCCGCTAAGGCTCCGTCAGCGTGTCCTAACGCCAAAGTAACGATTAGACCGAGTACAAATAAAGGTTTTAAAAGTGGTTTGATTACCGAAAGCAGTTTGTTACGCATAACAGATTTCCTAAAAAACAGTTGGTTGGTAGTGGACATCTAGCTTTGGCTGCCGATTTTTAGAGAATCTTTGCCAATCCACACCAGAACAGCAGAAACTCTTTGATGGAGTTTTTACCTTCAATTCAAGGCTACCTTTCTAATTTATCGTTTCTCATCCTTCTAGGGGATCGATCTTATTGAGAGATTTCCTATGGAGATAACCGAACAACTTTTACCCACCACCGACTATTGTGACAACTTCTAAGCGATCGCCTGCTTGAATTAAGGTATCTGTCCAAAACTGACGATGGAGGATTTCGCCGTTGTACTCTACCGCTACCAGGCGCGGGTTAAATCCTAGTTGGGCTAACACTTCCGGTAAGCTCGAACTTTCATTGCAGGTAAAAGTTTCGCCATTTACTTGCAGTGCGATCGCCTTAGGCATGATTATCTGAGTAGTCTGGGGCTAAACTTCGCATTGACGGACGGCGATTTAATTGCGCTAAAAAATACTGCACTATTAACGTTGGTTGCTGGGCTTGAACTAAGCTCCGTACCACCGCCACTCGCTCGGCTCCGGCTCCAATTACATCATTAATATTGTTTACATTTACTCCCCCGATCGCAAACCAGGGAACTGTTGCATACTGAGCGGCGTAGCGCACGTAATCTAACCCGGAGGCGGCTTTACCTGGTTTTGTGGGGGTTTCGTAGACGGGCCCCACACCGATATAATCAGCCCCTTGTTCGATGGCTTGTTGCATTTCTTCGGGATTAGTTGTGGAGCTACCAATAATTTTTTGCGCTCCTAGCAATTCTCTAGCTACGCTAATCGGCGCGTCTTGCTGCCCTAGATGTACGCCATCGGCGTTTACTGCCATGGCGATATCTAGGCGATCATTGACTATAAATAACGCCCCGTATTGATGGCAAAGGTGGCAGAGTTTTTCGGCGGTGGCGTGGCGCGCGCGATCATCGGTGGTTTTGTCGCGGTACTGTACTAGAGTTAATCCACCTTGCAAAGCCGATTCGACAATATTAAATAGGCGATCGCTCGGTGACGTAACTAGATATAACTTCGATTCTGCAAGTATTTGTTGCCGCCCGTAGCCTAGCAACTGGCTCTCAAGGGTATAAACCCGATAGCGCATTTGCTTAAATGCACCGCCCATTGTTGGATGATAAAGCTTGCCGTATTCTTCTAACACCCTTAAAGCTTCTTGGGCGCGCGAAAAATTTACTTGCAATAATTGCTCAATACTATCCCGTTGTTGCTCTTGGGGGTGGGTTAATTCTGTCCCCGGATCTCCTGGTGTATCTCGTGCTGCTCGTAGTTCGGGAGTATGCCAACTAGCTAATTCTTGACGTAATTGCTTGCATTCATCAGTCAATTGGGCGCTATTGATCCCAAAGCGACACCATTCTTCAATAATTCTCAACCCTTCACGGGCGCGATCTAAATTGGCATCCAAGATGCGACAAACCTTTGCCTGCACTTGTACTCCCTGGTTATGTCTGTTGACCATCAAAACAAAAGCATTAGTTTTTTTATCTTACCAGTCAATGTTACTGTTTCTAAGATGTAACAGACCCTTGACAAATATTGATGGAGCTTTTTCCTACAGAAACTATATAAAAACCCTCCGCTAAAGAGTAGAAATAAATACTTTTTTAGCCCTTGATCTTATTTAACATCGGCGGTATAACCAAAACAAATATAAAATAATTCGTCAGCTATTTAAAAGCTAGTAAATAGCCTAAAACAATCTACTTTCCATTGGCCCCGAACCAACAGCTTTAGATTGTTGTCTTTAAACAATGCCACAATTGTAAATTTAAAGATTGATTAAAGGAGTAATGTGAATTTCCTATATCATCCCAGCCATTTTTTTAAAATCGTGAAACATTGTAATTATTTAATTGCTCCGGCATTATGCTTGACTACTGTTACTGTATTGTGCAGTATTGATTTAAGCTTGGCTGCACCGCTTAGGAGTGTTGACTCGATTACTCAAGTACCTACTTCTGCAAATCAGCTATTTGTAAATCCTGCCGGAAATCCTACAGGTAACGGGAGCGAAGGTACGCCTTTTAAAACGATTACTCAAGCATTGCAAGTAGCTGGAGATAATAGTGTAATTGTTTTGGCGACGGGTACTTATAGCGCCGAATCGGGGGAAACCTTTCCTTTGATGCTCAAAAGTGGGGTATCGATTCAAGGTAATTCTCCATCAAAGGGACGCGATATTGTGATCAATGGCGGCGGTGCTTATATGAGCCGTACCTTTGCTAGGCAAAATATTACAATGTTGGGGGCAAATAATGCCGCTATTTCAGGAGTGACAATTACAAATAACAATCCGCGTGGTTATGGGTTGTGGATTGAGTCGAGTAGCCCTATGGTAAGCGACAATACTTTTACGGGCAATAAACACGATGGCATTTCTGTTACTGGTAATAGTGCGCCCAAAATTCGCAACAATTATTTTTACCTTAATGGCGCTAATGGGATGACAATTTACGGTACATCAGCACCAGAAATTCAGGAAAATGTTTTTGAAAAAACTGGGTTTGGCATTAATATTGCCCAAAAAGCAGCGCCAATTATCACAAATAATCGCATAATTCAAAATCGCTCTGGAATTATCACCCAAGCGAATGCACACCCGGTATTGCGCGGTAATATTATTGAAGGAAATACCGAAGATGGGTTAGTCGCAATTTCTACTAGCCAGCCAGATTTAGGCACAAAAGCCGAACCCGGAAAAAATGTATTTCGCCAAAACGGACGTTTTGATATTAATAGCAGCGCTTCAAAACAGCTATTGGTAGCTTTTGGCAATCAACTAGAGAGCGATCGCATTAGCGGTAATTTAGACTTGAGCGGCACAATAAACCCAACTCAACCCCAAATTGCCCAAAATGTCCCCAGCGTTAGCACTCAGCCTCTTAGACCTGTAGTAGCGCCCCTAGGGAGGACAACTCCATCGCTACCAGCAGCATCTTTAGGAGTTGGACAGCTACCTACACCCCCAAGAGTGCCAACCCTTTCTAGTAGCAACGCACTATCTACCACAAGTATTGAAATTATCGTACCGCCGCCAGAAAAAGCTAGCTTTGTACCAGTTGTTGAAGTTACTGCAAGGGCTGCTCAAGGTAGCGATCTTGCGAGTGTTCCCCAAATTGAGATTCCCCCACCGCCCATTGTCTCTGGGCAAATTAACCCGCCAGCAACGATAGACAACAATTTACCTGTATTGCAATCTGCCCAAATTGTCGAAGCAGACCTATTACCCGTACCTGGGGGCAATATTCCCGTTGGTGATAGTCGTAAATTACCTAAAGTACCTGTGGTGCAAAATACTAACGTTGCTGTTGATGGTAGCCCACCCTTACCGCCAACTCAAGCAACGAGCCTAGGTTTACGTTACCGGGTAGTAGTAGCCGCCGATAGCAAAAGCCAACAAGACCAGGTGCGAAGCCTTGTGCCGGGAGCCTTTAGAACTTTTAATAATGGTAAAGTGTTGATGCAAGTAGGAGCTTTTGGCGATCGCACCAAGGCTGTAGAAATGCAGCAGTATTTAAGTAGTCAAGGGGTAACTGGCACTATCGAACAACTAAATTGATTAAATAATCGCCTTTTTGCGGAATTTAGTTGAATCTTACCAAGCAGTTTGTGACTTTTCTTGTAATACGCGATTGTAAACGCTCACTGTTTGCTGTGCTAAGTCTTTCCATTGAAAGCGCTGCGCTAAGTCTTGGTAAGCATTGTCTACTAACCACTGTTTATAACCAGGGTTTTTTAATACTTCCAAAATTCCCCAAGCTAAAGAATTAGCATTGCCTGTATAAGTGACGATACCTGTCTTTGTATGTTGTACAACTTCCGGTAAACCTCCCGTATCGGAGACTACAACAGGGACACGGGCGGCAAAACTTTCTAAAGCTACAATCCCAAAGGGTTCATACAAACTAGGAAAAACCGCGCAATCTGCTACAGTTTGAAATTTGTCTAAAGTTTCGTCAGACATGAAACCCGTAAAATAAAACTTGTCCCAAACTCCTAAATCCCAAGCTTGGCGTTGTAAATTGTCAGTGTTACCGCCACCAATAATTACAAATTTGACATCACCGCCCATGGCGGCGGCAACTTTGGGAGCAGCATTAATTAATACCGCCACACCTTTTTCATGGGTCATCCGCCCTACATAGTAGACAATAGTTTCGCGATCGCTTGCAAAATAACGGCGGAAATTCCAGAAGTCAAAATCTGTTTGATGCTGTTTTTTTTCGGCTCTAATCCCGTTATAAATCACATCTACTTTATCCCAAGAACTATGTAGCGCTCTTGCTACTTCACGGCGCATATAGTCCGTACAGACAATCACTCGCCAAGCATTGTAAGCAAGTAGCCTTTCTTTGCCACAAATGTAGTAATGCTCGTTGTTGTAAAGCCCATTGTATCGCCCAAATTCGGTAGCGTGAATAGTAGCAATTAGTGGAACTTTAAAGTTGTGCTTGAGAGAAATTGCCGCGTCTCCCACTAACCAATCATGAGCATGAATTAAATCAAAACCACCTTCTTCCAACATCAATTTAGCGCCATGATTGCCCATGCTGTCGTTTAAATTGACTATCCAATGGAAAAAGTCATTACTTGCAGCAACGCTAACGCGATGTACTTTTACCCCGTCTACTACTTCGTACATTGGCGCTGCGCCAAATTCTACAGTAATTAAGTGGACTTCATGCCCTAAGTTGACAATTTCTGGATACAATTCCGCTACATGGCGAGCAATTCCGCCTACAATTCGCGGTGGAAACTCCCACGTTAGTACCAAAATCTTCATCGACCACAAACCTACAAATATTTCTAAATATATATTGATTTTAGGTAATGGGTGATTGGTAATTGGTAATTGGTAATCTAAAAGATTAAGGCTGATTGGTTGCTTTGAGTTGCTTTTGGTAGGCTAACCAATTAGTTAGAGCTTGATTAGAAGATAACGCGGCTTTTTTGAGCAATACTACACCATCAGCATAATCAATAATTCCGTATTGATGATCGCTTAAAACTTGATTAATTATCGCCCTATAGTCTACTAATAGTTGGCGATCGCCCTTAAACGCGGCTTGGTATTGTTGTAATTGCCAAAGGTCTGCGATCGCATACTCTATACTTACAACGTTCCCAGCATCATTACGCAGTTGCAGCGCCGGAAACCGCAAAATTTCTCGACGGCTCGAAAGAGGGGGAATAAGGTAAGTAGATGCCGATACACTAGCACCGACGGGAATTTGGTCTAAAAGCTTACGCGCTTGGGCGACATGATGCCATTGCTGAGGTAAAGACACGTATACCAAGGGTTGAATCGAGTCGGGAATGATAAAATAAAAAGTCCGACTAGGGTTTGAAGTCAGAGTAAATATTAAGGACAAACCAATGCAAACTGTCCAAAAACGTTGAAACGATGGCTTAAATTGTTTAGGGTGATGCGCTAACCAAAGTATTGCACCATAAAATAGCCCAGGAACTACCGTTAAAGCATAGCGAATTGTAATTGCTAATCTTGATTCTCCTTGCTGGAGAAAGATTTGCAGCAATGGAAACCCCGCCACTAGCCAAGCTGTGCCAGAAACCGCCGGGATAAAAGCTAAAGGTAGCCAATGACCGAGTAAATACTTGACTTTGGTGGCAAAAGGTGAAAATAAATG
Source organism: Chlorogloea sp. CCALA 695 (assembly GCF_003003885.1). Taxonomy (GTDB): domain Bacteria; phylum Cyanobacteriota; class Cyanobacteriia; order Cyanobacteriales; family Chroococcidiopsidaceae; genus Aliterella. The sequence goes on from NZ_PVWN01000049.1 coordinate 19,399, forward strand.
TACCAACAACTGCCCCGGTTGGCTAACAATTGCCCAAATAATATCTAAAGTAGTTGCTTCTTCTTTATCGGTGAAATGTCCAAAGCGTTCGATCATAAACCGCCGGGAAATATCGTCAGAAAAGAGCGGCATAATGGCATTAGTCAGCACTAGCATATAACCTAGGCTAAGAGTGCAAACCATTAGCCCTATCTGAGGGTAGCGTTTGCTTAAAATTAAATAAAAACCAATACTAAACAGCACCACCCCGCTATCTTCCCGCACCGTTAAAATTAACACTGCAAGCAGCCAAAAGAGCCGCCATTTGCGTTTTTCCATTGCCAGCAGCAACCCAAATACAAATAAGGGAATTTGACTTAGATCGTGGAAATTGGACAGCGTAGGGCCAATTACAGCATTAGCTCCGTAGAAGCTGACACAAATCATCGCCGATAGGGGTGCTTCTAAATAGTGTCTTGCTAACCCATAAAGAACAAACCCCGCCGCCGTAATTAAAATTACTTGCAAAACTGCCAAAGTAGCAGGAGAAGGAAATAAGAGGTAAAGCGGCAGCCATAGGAGTAAAGCAGGGGTGAAATGCTGCCCCAAACGGTGATAAAACACCTCTGGAACTTCGCCATTGTGAACGACATTAGTAGAAAGACTAGAAGAAAGGGAACTTTGAAACATTCGCCCGTGAGTACCGTTCCAAAATACTTGATTAAAAATACCTTGATCGAAGGAAGCGTAAAAAGTGTAGTAGCGATGGAGGATAAATATTAGACAAATAATAAAAAAAATACTTGCTACTTTTGTAACTAACCATAAACTCGGCTGTTGCCGTAATTTCATTAATATCAATGGTTTTCAGCCCTCAACGACGTGAAAATTAATTTTATCAGCCAAAGAGAACGGGCAGAAAGGTGTAACTTTTGATTTTTAGTAGTAACTGCTGCCGGATTCGTTGCAAAATAGAGTCAGTTTACTATCTTTGGCTACTTTTATGCCGATCGCGGTTGTTGATGCCCAAAACTTGCTTGCCGACTTAATCTCCCGCTATCGCTCTAGAGTAGATTATTTAGCTATTCGTCTAGAAGAAGCCGAAGGGACAGATATTTTACGGCGTGGTGACAAAATAGAAACCCTCAGCGAAGGTTTATCTATTGGCGGACAAATTCGCGCTTGTTATAAAGGCGGCTGGGGATTGAGCAGCTTTAACGAACTTGCCACCATTGAAGAGCGAATTGAAGAAGCTGTAACCGCCGCCCGGATTGTGGGGGATTCGGAAACTTTATTAGCGGAAATTGCCCCCCACCAAGAGGTTTGTTTTGTGCCTTTGACGGGAACCGATCCGCGTCATGTTTCTTTGGCGGCAAAAAAAGAATTATGCGACTTCTATGGTGAAATTCTCAAAAGTGTAGCTCAAGTTACTACAACCTCTGTCCGCTACGGCGACACTGTGCAAAGAGTAGTTTTAGCAACATCAGAAGGAACATTAATCGAGCAATCGTGGGTAGATATGGAGATGCGTTTTGCCGCTACCGCTCGTAATGGCGACACCGTACAAACTGGGCGCGAAACTTTTGGTTCTCGTAAGGCTTACGAAGACTTAACGAATTTAGAATCGCAAGTTTTTAGTGCAGCGACAAGAGCCGTTGCAGCGCTATCTTTGCCAGCCGTTAAAGGCAATACCTATACCGTAGTTATCGATCCAATTTTAACGGGTTTATTTGTCCATGAAGCTTTTGGTCATCTTTCCGAGGCTGATATGGCTTACGAAAACCCCGATTTGCTCGAAGTTATGAGCCTAGGACGGCGCTTTGGGCCTAAAGAACTGCAAATATTTGATGGTGCGGCTCCTCTAGGTCATCGCGGCAGCTTTTTTTATGATGATGAAGGCACTCCTGCAACTACAACGCAACTAATTAAAGATGGCGTATTGGTGGGTAGGTTGCATTCGCGAGAGACGGCGGGGAAGTTAGGCGAAGCGCCTACGGGAAATGCTCGGTGTCTTAACTATCACTATGCGCCTATTGTCCGCATGACTAATACTTGGATCGAGCGGGGGACAACGCCTGTAGCTGATTTGTTTAGCGACATTGAAGAAGGGGTTTATGCGAGTAATTGGTTAGGGGGAATGACTAACGGCGAAATGTTTACCTTTAGTGCTGGAGAAGCGTGGATGATTCGCAACGGACAGATAGCGGAGCCTGTAAAAGACGTTACGTTGTCGGGGAATGTCTTTCAAACTTTGGCAGATATTGAAGGGATAGGAGACGATTTTTACTGGGATGAATCCGGTGGTTGTGGTAAAGGTGGACAAAATGGGCTACCTGTGGGTTGCGGCGGCCCTAGTTTGCGGATTCGGGATGTGGTAATTGGCGGGGAAGCGGAGGTTTAAGCATTGCTGCGTCTATTTGGTTGTACAGAAATTCTTGGCTAGAGGAATTGTCTAAAATTAAACTAGCGCGATCGCATTTTTTCTCTAAAGACATCTGGCTACTAATTCTAGCTTGGGCAGCTTCTAAGCTTAAGCTTTCACGCTGCCTTAATCTTGCTAGTTGCTGGGATGGGTTGCAATACACTACCCAAATTTCGGTAACTAAATCTGTCATCGCAGCTTCAAATAGTAACGGGATGACAAGCACTATTGACTCTGCTGGGGATTTATCAATTTCTTGTACAAAAGCATCGCGCACGAGAGGATGAATTTGCTTTTCTAACCACTGACGCTCATAGATATCGGCAAAAACAATACTTCCCAACTCTTGCCGATTTAAACTACCATCGGCTAACAATATATTTGCACTATAACGAGAGGCGATCGCATTTAGGGCTACTGAACCAATTTCAACGGCGTTTCTAGCGTAAATATCCGCGTCCAAAATTGGCAATTTATATTGTGCCTCTAAATACTTACTGGCGGTGCTTTTGCCTGTACTGATGCCTCCAGTTAAGCCAATTAAGCGACGTTTAATTTTACTTTTCATCAGCCCATTGGACAATTGCAGTAGTTAATCCTTCTAGAGTATATTCTGTAGCTTCTACGTCAACTTTTTGTAGCAATTGCTGACAAGTTTTTGAAGTTTGTGGGCCAATAGAGGCAATACAAACACGCTCTAAATCAACTTCTCCCCAGTCTGTTAGAAGTTGATGAAAGCATTTGACAGTTTTTGAACTAGCAAAGGTTAGCACGTCTACCGTACCCTGTTTTAATGCTTCTAAAGCAATGGGATCGAAGCTATCGGGACACGTAGATTGATAAGCAGCTACTTCGACTACTTCTGCGCCTTTAGCGCTTAATTGCTGAACTAAAACTTCCCTTCCCCCACTTTCTACCCTAGGAAATAGCACTTTTTTACCTTTTAAGGGTTCGGGGAAATCACTTGCGATCGCATCGGCGACAAATTCCGAGGGGATAAAGTCAGGCTTTAAACCATATTGTTTGAGAACTTGGGCAGTTTTTTCGCCAACTACAGCAATTTTTAATCCCGATAAAGCACGAGCATCTTTATTTTGAGTTGCCAACCGCTCAAAAAAATAATCTACCGCATTAGCAGAAGTTAGAATCAACCAATCGTATTCTAGTAAATGTGCGATCGCCCGATCTAATGCTTCCCAACTAGCAGGCGGGATAATAGCAATGGCTGGCATTTCAATAACTTTAGCGCCTTGTTGCTGTAATAATTGGCTAAATTGGCTAGATTGTCCTACCGAGCGCGTGATTAAAATTGTTTTTCCTATTAGGGGAAGCAATGAAGATTGAAGATAGGTGCGTAACTTGACTACTTCCCCAATTATCATCACTACAGGAGTTAGGGAAATTTCTGTAGTTTGAGCAACAATATGGGCTAAATCGCTTGTCCATACTCGTTCTTGGGGAGAACTAACCCAACGGGCGATCGCAATTGGCGTTTGCAACGATCTTCCATGCCTTTCTAATTGAGCGACAATCTCTGCTAAATGTTGCCCTCCCATTAAAACTACCAAGGTGTCAATACGCGCCAAAGCTTCCCAGTCTAATTCGTCTGGCTCGTGAGCCGTAAACACAGCAAAACAGCGACTAAGCACCGGATCTGTTAGGGGAATGCCTAACAACAAAGGAGCCGCCAACGCTGAGGATATTCCCGGTACTACTTCAAAATCGCAATTGCTACCTTTAAGTGCCGTTATTTCAGCAGTGCAGCGCCCAAAAATAAACGGATCTCCACTTTTAAGCCTGACTACTTGTTTCCCTAGCTGACAATGTTCTACCAATAACTGATTAATTTCTACTTGCGGCGTGCTACTTTTTCCACCGCGCTTACCCACATCAATTTTGTGACATTCGGGCGGTACTTGCTGCAATAATTGACTATCAACCAAAGCATCGTAAACTAACACCTCAGCTTTAATTAATAGTTGCTGCGCTCGAATAGTTAAATAATTAACATTTCCTGGCCCCGCACCGACTAGGTAGACTTTACCCTTCCCCTGCGCCATAACAAATAACCTAAAATCCCATTGCTTTAGCAACAGCCTCAATTTGTGGCTCGATACCTTGCTGAAAAGAGTTTTGACTATGTTTAATAGCTGTATCAGGATCTTTCAACCCATTTCCTGTCAAAACGCAGACAACTTTTGCTCCGGTGGGAATTTTGTCTTTAACCTTTAGCATTCCTGCTACCGAGGCGGCGCTTGCTGGCTCACAAAATATCCCTTCTTCCGATGCCAACAATCTATAAGCAGCTAATATTTCCTCATCAGTAACAGCATTAAACTCACCTTGGCTTGCTTCTTTAACTGCGATCGCTTTGAGCCAATTTGCGGGATTGCCAATTCTAATGGCTGTCGCTAAAGTATCGGGATTTGTTACAGGTTTTCCGGTAATTAAAGGCGATGCTCCCGCCGCTTGAAAGCCCATCATACGCGGCAAGCGAGTACATTTAGATGCGGCATGATATTCACAAAATCCCATCCAGTAGGCGGTAATATTTCCCGCATTTCCTACCGGAATACACAGCCAATCGGGAGCATCTCCTAAAACTTCCACCACTTCAAAGGCGGCGGTTTTTTGCCCTTCTAAACGGTAAGGATTGACCGAGTTTACCAGTGTTACCGGGTAATTAGTCGCCATCTCCCGGACTATTTCTAGCGCTTGGTCAAAATTGCCCTTAATCGCCAATACCTCGGCTCCGTATAGCAATGCTTGAGCCAACTTACCTAAAGCTACATAACCTTCAGGAATTAGTACAAAAGCGCGCATTCCTCCGCGTTTGGCATAGGCGGCGGCGGCGGCGGAGGTGTTTCCGGTACTCGCACAAATTACTGCGGTCGCTCCGGCTTCTTTTGCCTTAGAAATTGCCATAGTCATACCCCGATCTTTGAAGCTTCCGGTCGGGTTTAGACCATCATACTTTGCCCAAACGCGCACCTGTCTACCGATGCGATCTTGAATAGCTGGCAGAGGAATTAAAGGCGTATTTCCTTCTAAGAGGGTGATAACAGGGGTTTTATCGGTTACAGGCAGGTAAGGACGGTAGGTTTCTATAAGTCCAGACCAAGATTGTTGAGAAGATGTTAGGGGCAAGCTTAAAGTCGTCATTCGATCGGGGGAATGGATGGCAATAGCGCAAAAGACCTGAGACTTTTACTCTACTTAGTGTACCGCGATCGCTTCTTTTCTAAAAAAATATAACATCGCGCCTGCTTATCTTTTGAGCTTTGCGACAAACTTATCGGGAATTATCCGATAGTTAACGCAATTATGTAATCCTAAATAGTCTGGACTCTTATTTAAAGCAAAGGTGAAATCAATGGACGATAAATTAATGCTAATGATTCCTGGGCCTACTCCCGTACCAGAATCAGCACTACTTGCTTTAGCCAAACACCCCATTGGTCATCGTACTAGCCAGTTTAGTAATGTGCTAGGGGAAGTAACTCAAAACCTCAAATGGCTGCACCAAACCCAAAACGATGTTTTAATGCTGACAACTAGCGGTACAGGGGCGGTAGAAGCGGGAATGATTAACTTTTTGAGTCCAGGCGATCGCATTATTGTTGGTTGCAATGGTAAATTTGGTGAACGTTGGGCCGAAGTTGGGGAAGCTTACGGTTTAAATGTCGAACAAATTACTGCCGAATGGGGACAACCTTTAGATCCGCAACTGTTTGCTGACAAGCTGAGTAACGATACTGACAAGCAAATTAAAGCTGTAATTGTTACTCATAGCGAAACTTCTACAGGCGTATTAAATGACTTAGAAACTATCAATCGTCACGTCAAAAATCATGATTCGGCGTTGATGATTGTAGACGCGGTGACAAGCTTAGGCGCGGTTAATTTGCCTGTGGATGAGTGGGGTTTAGATATAGTAGCTTCCGGTTCGCAAAAAGGCTACATGATCCCTCCTGGGTTGGGTTTTGTCTCTGTTAGTCCCAAAGCTTGGGAAGCTTACAAAACCGCAAAATTACCTCGTTATTATTTAGACTTAGGGAAGTACCGCAAATCTGCGGCTAAAAATACTACTCCTTTCACGCCGCCAGTAAATTTAATCATGGCGCTACATACTACTTTAGGGATGATGAAAGCCGAAGGCTTAGAATCGATTTTTAGTCGTCACCACAGGTTAATGAAAGCTACCCGCGCTGGAATTAAAGGCTTAAATATGCCCTTATTTGGCGCTGATGAATTTGCAAGTCCCGCTATTACCGCCGTTGCACCCCAGGGAGTAGAAGCCGATCAAATTCGTTCAATTTTGAGCAAGCGGTTTGATATTGCCGTAGCTGGGGGACAAGATCATTTAAAAAACAAGATATTTCGGATTGGTCACTTAGGTTTTGTGAGCGATCGCGATATATTAACTGCTATAGCTGCTCTTGAAGTTGCTTTGTGCGAACTTGGTTATGAAGGGTTTACTCCCGGTGGGGGAATAGCCGCCGCCGCTAGAGTTTTTGCCCAGTAAGGCTTTGATTGCATTAAAAAAGCGGGTTGATAATTCAACCCGCTTTTTATTTTTTGTAGCAATAGATAGAAATTTTCTCGATTTTTGCCTAGTCAGCATCATAAATTAAGCACCATCGATTTTGACTTACCTTTTTACCCCTAACCAATTAGTACGATTTAAGCCGCCTCTAACCAGTCGTAAATTCTATCCAATTGCTCTAGCGTAACTAACCCATATTGCCAAAGAATCATTGGTAACGGGCCTGGATCTTGCTCTCGATGCCTTAAAGCAACAGCAACTTCGGCGGTTGAAATTGCCAGATCCTCCTGCAAAAAATTGATAAACCGTGTGTACTTTAAAGGAGCCATTAACTTTTCACCTCTTGAAAAGACTTTTAATTTTATACTTAGACTTAATAAGTATTTCTTAGCTTGAGCTAGGAAACCAACTATTTCTTGTTTTAGTAAGTGTTAGTCACCTGTAGTTACGATTGATTGCTTACGGTGTCAATTTTCGTACAAGTTTAAGCGCAAAATAAGATTCTAACTTACCTTGCTTTAATTTGACTAAAAGTGATTAGATTCTTTTGTACCGCAGAACGACATACCCCTTATCTATAATAAGGAGTATTTTTTACAGGACTATTAATTACTAGCGACTACAAATAAATATAATTAGCTACTTTTTTACGGGCAAAAATTTAATTTCAAGGGGTGCGCCTACGTTTAAGCCTAATTCTTTTGCTCTACCGCCGCGAAGTTCAATGACGCGATCAATCGGTATTCCTGGTCCATAAGTAGGACAGGGAGTAGTCTTACAAGGAGGTACGGCAGCCAAAATTGCTTTTACCTTGCCATCTTTAACAAAAATCATATCTAGAGGGATGACAACATCTTTCATCCAAAACCGGACGCTTTGGGGCGGATTAAATTCAAATAGCATTCCGCGATCACCCGCTAACGTAGTACGGTACATTAGCCCTGTAGCTTGCTGTGCGGCGGTTTTAGCAACTTCTAGTCCCACAATGTTACTTCTGATCGCAAATTGAGCCGAAATCGGCAAGCTTTGCCCCAAAGCTGTTGTTTCTGGCATAGCGGTAGAAGTAGAATCGCAACCCATCAACGTCATACTTAGTATTATTCCCATTACCGCCAACCAACGACTCACCGATTTGCCCCCAATTTAATAAGCTTCTCTTAAAACGTAGCCTACGCCGCGTACCGTTTGAATCAGGCGTTTTTGACCTTCATCTTCTATTTTCAAGCGCAGGTAACGAATATAAACTTCAATGACATTTGATTCGCCCCTAAAGTCGTAGCCCCAAACATTTTCTAAGATTTGTTCGCGGGTTAATACTTCGCGGGGATGTTCCATTAAATACTTTAGCAATTCAAATTCTTTCATAGTCAGATCGATCGCGCGTCCGTGACGAATAGCACGACGAGTAGCTAAATCGATACCCAAGTCGCCAAACCGTAATTGTTCTGTAACGGCGGGTTCTTGCAAGTACAGACGCACTAATTTTAAAAATTCTTCGGAGCGGTAGGGTTTGAGAAAGTAATCATCCGCGCCCGATTCTAGACAAGCTACGCGATCATCAACAGTATCTCTTGCCATCAATACTAGCATTGGCTCTCTTGCGCCAGTTTTTCTTAATCTTTCACACAAATTTAGCCCTGATTCTCCTGCCAGCATTCGATCAACGACAATTAAAGCTGGATGGCGATCGCGCGCTTCGTGGATTCCTCTAGCTGCATCATTGGCTACTATTGCTTCATAGCCCGACGCTTGCAAGTCGAGACTGACTTGCGATGCTAAAACTTCGTCTGTCTCAATTACCAACACACAGGTGTTGCGTTCAACAGTTGTAATCATAATTTTATTGGCTTAAGGCTAATTAACCGCCAATCCTTGATTGTGGTTTTAATCTAACTCAAACAATGATTTAAACCAACTCGATTTAAGCCGTTTTGAGTATTAATACCTATTGTACTCCTAAACTTAAGGAAGTTCCACCGAAGTAGGTTTAGCAATGTGAGCTAAACCCCAGCCAAGTTTTTCGCGTAAGATGCGGAAAAACTCTGGAGATTGCAGGCGAATAAATTTGGCAGCGTAGGGCGACTTTTCAATCAGTACGCGATCGTCGGGAAATACAAAGCAGCCAGCATTACCATCAACCACCATAACTAAACGAGTTGGATTAGCTGGAAAAACTGTAACCACCTCTGTATCTGCAAACACTAAAGCTCTGGAAGCTAGGGAATGAGGACAAATTGGTACTAATTGCAATACTGGCACTCCCGGCGTTACTACGGGGCCGCCAGCGCTTAAAGAATAAGCTGTAGAACCCGTTGGCGTAGAGACAATGATCCCATCGGCGGCAATATCTACAGGCGCGTGACGACCGATCGCAATTTCAAAATGGCACATACTGGTTAAAGGTTCTCGATGCAGCACCATTTCATTGAGACAAAGAGCTTCCCAAGCTACAGCACCTTGGCGAATTACTTGCACCGTTAGCATTACCCGTTCTTCAATCTCGTATTCCCCCTCCATCACGCTGTCTAAGGCTTCGGGCAGCGTGTTAACGTAGGTTTCGGTCAAAAAACCCATATGACCGCTATTGACAGCTAGTAACGGAATACCCACCGGGGCAACTTGGCGAAAGGCTGACAACACCGTACCATCGCCGCCTAAAACTACGGCAAAGCTCATCTGTGAGTCGAAGCCTGGAGGAGTCAAACATTCTATAGGGGTATGATATACGGGACTTTCTGGCGTAGCATAGCCCAAAATACCCCCCATGCCAGTAGTCATACAAACATCACAACCAATAGCTATCAGTTTGTGTTGTAATTCGTGAGCAACTCGACGAGCTACGGGCTTTTCGTCATTGTATATGATGCCTATTTTCGGCACTTGCACGCATCCAAATTAAAGCTAGGCTTAATGTTAGTTTGATCGTTGCACATTTTGGAGTCAATTATTCTTAAGGCGATCGCCTGTTAAGGGCGTAGAACTAAAAATAACAGAGGTAGAATTAGGATTTATTAAAAGGAGTCTTTTTTTGAGATTTCTTTTTAGTTTTTAACTTTTCATAGTCTAATTCTTTAAGTTTTTTCATGATCCTGGCGAAATACTCTTGCATATAGCTTTCTAGCGTAGTAGTTTCCTCAAGATTCAACTGGAATGCTTGATATACTTCTTCCATTGGTGCTGTGATGGGTTTACCCGTTGCTAATACTTCCGCAAAAGCTAATCTGTCAGACAAATTCCAACCCCACTGAAAAAACCGGGATACATTGCGTACCGTCCGCAGTAGGTTTATAGGCATCCGAGTTATTCGCGCATCTTGTCCTGATAATCTTTCGCACAAACTAATAATTTCCTCTGCACTCCAAGGACGAGTACCAACTAAAGGAAAAGTTTTGTTTTCAGTTTCCGGTATTTTCAGAGCGCGGACGGCAAACTTAGCAATATCTTGAGTATCCATGTAAGCAACTGGAGACGATTCGCCAGTAATCCAGACTGCTTGTTTTTCTAAAATAGGAATAGCGTACTGACCAATTAAGCCTTGCATAAAGCCACTTAGCTGCAACACGGTGTAATTTAAGCCAGATTGAGCTAAAAATAACTCCGTACACCGTTTGATTTCCATTAACGGTACGTCAGGGAACTTATCGGAGTCTAGGAACGAAAAGAAAATATAGCGTTCAATTCCTGCTGCTTTCGCCGCTTGGATTAAGGAAACTTTACCGTCCCAATCTACCTGTTTAATACTTAATGAATCTGTAGGGCGGCTGGTAGCAGCGTCAATTATTTGCGTAATTCCTTCAAGCGATGGCGGTAAAGTATCGGGATAACACAAGTTTCCTTGGACAATTTCCGCTCCCCATTCTCTCAAAAAGGCTGCTTTTTTTGGGCTTCTGACTAAACAGCGTACTTTATACCCCTCATCCAGAGCGCGGCGAACTACTTGCCTTCCTAATGTTCCTGTGGAACCGACAACTAATAAAGTCATGAGGGGTGATTTTGTGAATGTTAATTTTTATTAATAAAATCTTATCAGAATAAGCTTGACAAATATTACGAGAAGGGAGAGAAAAACAAAATGCCTACTCAATCCCTCCTCTTGGCTAATTAGAGCGCTTCTTCTTCGTCACCTTGGATTTTGAGTAGGGCGTAGCCTAAGACTATGCCGACTAGGATTAAAGAAAAAGACAAAATAATGGCTGTAAACATCTCGCCGCCCATAGATAAATCCTCCAGTTGGATTTGGGAAATAATTAGATAGTCGTAATGTATCTTAAAACAATTTTATGGATTCTATAGAAATAGCAGACATACCTAGTACAAAAAAAACTTATCGTCCGCGCTTAGTATTGCCTGTAGGCGATCCAGCCGGGATTGGAATAGAAGTAACTTTACAAACATTGAACGATTCAGAAGTGACAAAGAATTGTGATGTTACTGTTATAGGCGATCACATTCAATTAACCGAATTTTACGATCGCCAAGATTTAGAGAAGCAAAAGTATATACATCCAAGTAAATTATCGATTATAGATATTCGTAGTAGCAATCAAATAACTGTAGGTAGAGGTAATGCTGCTAGTGGAGATGCAAGTTTTAGGTACTTAGAAAATGCGATCGCGCTTACTTTGGCGGGAAAATTTGACGGGATTGTTACAGCCCCGATTGCTAAATCTGCATGGAAAGCGGCGGGATACAATTATCCTGGACAAACCGAACTATTAGCCGAACGCTCAGGAGTAGAAAAGTTTGGGATGTTATTTGTAGGTACATCGCCCCATACAGGCTGGACGCTGCGAAGTCTATTAGCTACCACACATATACCTTTAAGACAGGTAGCAGACACCCTCACGCCGCAGCTAATGGCAGCTAAACTTGATTTATTGGTAGAGTGCTTAGACAAATATTTTGGGATAACAAAGCCAAGAATTGCGATCGCGGGTTTAAATCCGCATAGTGGGGAACAAGGGCAGTTAGGGACAGAAGAACAGGAATGGATGATACCTTGGTTAGAACAAGAACGCGATCGTCGTCCGGGGTTAGTTTTAGATGGGCTAATTCCCCCTGATACCATGTGGGTAAAACCCGCTCAAGCGTGGTTTAGGAGTATTGATAGTTCAAAAGCTCACGATGCTTATTTAGCGTTGTATCACGATCAAGGTTTAATTCCGGTCAAACAATTAGCCTTTGATCGCGCCGTCAATACTTCTATTGGTTTACCCTTTGTGCGTACTTCACCCGATCACGGTACAGCTTTTGATATTGCAGGCTTAGGAATTGCCGATTCTACCAGCATGAAAGCAGCAATTTTGTTAGCAACAGAAATGGTTTGTAGAAAAATATTGCAACCAACAATCACAGAAACAAAGACACCCATATAAATCTACTTGCCAAAAACTTGAACACCCACTGATAAGCCACTTTTGCAAGAGGTTTGGGGTCTGCCCCCCATATCTTGATTTTTCCTAAAGATAATTGACATACTCCCTGGGCTGAAGTCGCAGGGATTCTTCCAGAGTCGCCTCTTGGAATTACTGGTTCATCGAGTCCACTTACCACAATCTAGTTGCCCAAATTATGCAAGAGATGGTTCTCTCAAGCGACGTTTTGGGGGGAATCTTCACCCCAAAAGCTCGAGCCCCAGTCTTTCACTCCATTTCAGAAGTCGATTTCGGTAGGCCCGTGCCAGTATCGTTCAAACCTAATTGCTTGGTTTTCTGGTACTTGGCGCTTAAGTTTTTTACCTTTAGAAGCCTTCCTCTAAAGAACCCCCTAAACTTAGTTTTCAAGGTGCGTTAGTCTTTCGACTACTGGGTTTTTAAAGAGGTTGATTACCCTTTCTACTATGTATATTATAACACATTGGAGAATAACCCTTTTCTGTCATTTTCCGGATATAATAAGTAAAAGAATCAAGAGATAAAAGGCTAAGAGGTAAGCAGAGCAATGG
>NZ_PVWN01000050.1 GCF_003003885.1 Chlorogloea sp. CCALA 695
AGGTTCTTCGCGTTGCATCGAATTAAACCACATACTCCACCGCTTGTGCGGGCCCCCGTCAATTCCTTTGAGTTTCACGCTTGCGCGCGTACTCCCCAGGCGGGATACTTAACGCGTTAGCTACGGCACAGCTTGGGTCGATACAAGCTACACCTAGTATCCATCGTTTACGGCTAGGACTACTGGGGTATCTAATCCCATTCGCTCCCCTAGCTTTCGTCCCTCAGTGTCAGTTTTGGCCTAGCAGAGCGCTTTCGCCACCGGTGTTCTTCCCAATCTCTACGCATTTCACCGCTACACTGGGAATTCCCTCTGCCCCTACCATACTCTAGTCTATCAGTTTTCACGGCCTGTCTCTGGTTGAGCCAGAACCTTTAACCGCAAACTTGATAAACCACCTGCGGACGCTTTACGCCCAATCATTCCGGATAACGCTTGCATCCTCCGTATTACCGCGGCTGCTGGCACGGAGTTAGCCGATGCTTATTCCTTAGGTACCGTCATTTTTTTCTTCCCTAAGAAAAGAGGTTTACAACCCAAGAGCCTTCTTCCCTCACGCGGTATTGCTCCGTCAGGCTTTCGCCCATTGCGGAAAATTCCCCACTGCTGCCTCCCGTAGGAGTCTGGGCCGTGTCTCAGTCCCAGTGTGGCTGATCGTCCTCTCAGACCAGCTACCGATCGTCGCCTTGGTAAGCTCTTACCCCACCAACTAGCTAATCAGACGCGAGCTCTTCTTCAGGCAATTAATCTTTCACCTCTCGGCATATTCGGTATTAGCAGTCGTTTCCAACTGTTGTCCCCAACCTGAAGCTAGATTCTCACGCGTTACTCACCCGTCCGCCACTAATGTCCGAAAACATCCGTTCGACTTGCATGTGTTAAGCATACCGCCAGCGTTCATCCTGAGCCAGGATCAAACTCTCCGTTTTGTTTAAAAATGGAGTCTATTTGTTAGCTCTCAATTTTGATTCACCCGAAGTGAATCTCTTTCTTATAGTTTCTCTGACGAAGACTATAGTGCTTTTTTTTGGCTTTTCAATTATAATTTTTTCATGGTTCGGCGTGCCTTCTGGTTCGTTCCGCTTTCGCTTCCCTCTCCAGCGCTTTATTAATCTATCAACTCTAGATAACTTTGTCAAGCCTTTATTGAAAAGAAAATTAGATAAAGCCTCTAATCTATGTTGGGTAGTGGTTTTAGGCAACAATGATTGATAATATTGTCCTGATGAGCAAAGGAACTTATGAATTTTCAATCGGTAATTGCAGCACTGCACAATTTTTGGAGTGATCGGGGTTGTTTAATTGCCCAGTCTTACGATATAGAAAAGGGGGCTGGTACTAAAAACCCTCAGACTTTTTTAAGAGCGTTGGGACCGGAACCTTGGTCAGTTGCCTACGTTGAACCTTGTCGCCGTCCCACTGATGGACGCTATGGCGAAAATCCAAATCGTTTCCAATATTATTATCAGTATCAAGTTTTAATTAAACCTTCGCCACAAAATATTCAAGGTATTTATCTTGACTCCTTACGGGCTTTAGGGATTATGCCGGAAGAACATGATATTCGGTTTGTAGAAGATAATTGGGAAGATGCCACTGTTGGAGCTTGGGGTACAGGCTGGGAGGTATGGCTTGATGGCATGGAAGTTACTCAATTTACCTACTTTCAGCAGTGCGGAGGCATTGATTGTCGCCCGGTGTCTGTTGAAATTACTTATGGCTTAGAGAGATTGACTATGTATCTCCAAGGAGTAGAAGCGATTTCTAAAATCCAGTGGACGGATAATCTATCCTACGGGGATATCTATTTGCAGGGTGAGATAGAACAGTGCGTATACAACTTTGAGGCTGCTAATCCAGAAATGCTAATAGCTTTATTTAGCTTGTATGAGCAAGAAGCTGAGCAGCTTACCCACAGAGGACTTGTTTTACCTAGCTTGGACTATGTTTTAAAGTGTTCCCATACGTTTAACCTCTTAGACGCTAGAGGTGTAATTGCTGTAACTGAACGGACTCGTTATATAGGTAAAATTCGTAATTTAGCAAGGAAAATAGCTAATTTATATTTGCAGCAACGAGAAAAGTTAGGATTTCCACTTTTAAAAAGTTCATAGTTACTGGATGTTTTTACAAGATTATAAACTCAAAAATTCAGTAGATGTATGCAAAATAATACTCAATTAAAATCAGACAGGCTTGCGGTTTTAATTGACGCTGATAATGCAACTGCTAGTATAATTGAAGCCTTACTTAAAGAGATTGCTAAGTATGGGACTGCTCATGTTAAGCGAGTTTACGGAGATTGGACAAGTACTCATTTAAATAGCTGGAAAGATAAGCTGAATAGATTTGCCATCCAACCAATTCAACAGTTTAGTTACACTTCTGGCAAAAACTCTACAGATAGCGCGTTGATTATTGACGCGATGGATTTACTATATACAAATAACTTCAATGGTTTTTGCATTGTTTCCAGCGATAGCGATTTTACTAGATTGGCGTGCAGAATCAGAGAATCTGGATTAATTGTTTATGGGTTTGGTGAGAAAAAAACTCCCGAACCTTTCCAAAAAGCCTGTGATAAATTTACTTATACAGAGAATTTAGAAGAAACTGAAGATCAAGGAGGTTCAGAAGTAGTTAAAGCCAAAAAAGACACTCAGAACAATAACTTGAAAAGTAGTTCAGAATTGAAAGAAAACTTTAAGTTGGTTAAGCTAGTTAAAAATGCCTATGAAGCGATCGCAGAAGAAGATGGCTGGGCTAGTTTAGGAGAATTGGGAGGTCAAATCAATAAACTGTCTTCATCTTTTGATTCGAGAACCTATGGCTATAAAAAATTAGGTGAATTAATTAGAGCTATTGATATGTTTGAAATTAAAACTATACCTCATGAAAAAAATACAGCCGCTAAAGTCTTATATATTAAGTTGAAAAATTGATGTACAAACTTTGATGAGTCAGACAAACACTGTAACTTTGTGTCTTGCTTATATTATAGGTTTACTATCTACTTCTATTAGCTGGGGTAGTTATGCAATAATCACTATAGGACTTTTTTTAAGCTATTTAGCAAGTAAGAATTATTTTAGGGAGTTGCTTAGTAAATGGCGATTCAAACCAAGCCTGTTTTTAGCAGCAGGTATGGTCGGATTCTTAGCAACGCTGTATTTTCAAATAAAAACTCCGCAACCAGCTGTTAATGATATTAGTCAGTTTATTAGCAATGGAAAGCAAATTGTTACAGTTCGAGGTGAAGTTAGCAACTTACCCCGTTTAACTCGGAGTCAAAAGGGACAATTTTGGCTAGAGACAAAAGAACTTAATCAAATGGGTAAAGTAATTAAAGTTACAGGTAATTTGTATGTAACTATACCTTTGTTGCAATCAACGGCTTTATATCCAGGACAGGCGATCGCAATTAAGGGGATTTTGTATAAGCCGAAACCTGCAACTAATCCAGGTGGGTTTGACTTTAAACGATTTTTGCAGCAACAAAGTACCTTTGCTGGCTTAAATGGAATGCAAGTAAATTTTACTACTAATGAACAAAAAAAATGGGGATTGTGGCAAGTTAGTAAACGAATTGTGCGATCACAAGTTCGCTGGTTAGGTAGTCCTGAAGGACAACTTGTAAGTTCAATGGTTTTGGGTAGCAAGGCTATCGATCTACCTTATGACATCAGAGACTTATTTGTGCGAGTTGGACTGGCTCATGCTTTGGCGGCTTCAGGATTTCAAACTGCTTTGATTCTTGGTTTGGTACTAGCTTTGAGTAAAGGTTTAGCTCCCAAATGGCAATTTGGCTGTGGTGCAGTAGCGTTAGTTGGATTTGTTGGCTTGACTGGTTTGCAACCTTCAGTACTAAGAGCTGTAATTATGGGTTTTGGTGCATTAATTGGTGTAGCTACCAGCAGAAAAATTAAGCCTTTAGGATCGCTACTCGTAGCCGCAACACTCTTGCTACTGTGGAATCCTTTATGGATTTGGGACTTAGGTTTTGAATTAAGCTTTCTGGCAACACTTGGATTAGTTGTTAGTGTACCACCGCTAGTTGCAAAGTTAGATTGGATGCCAAAGGCGATCGCAACTCTAATTGCTGTTCCCTTGGCGGCGGCTTTGTGGACTTTACCATTACAGCTTTACATTTTTGGGGTAATCCCGCCTTATAGCTTAGTAGTCAACATTTTAACAATACCGTTAATCTCGATTATTAGTATTGGGGGAATTTTTAGCGCGATCGCTGCTTTGATTTGGTCTGCTGCCGGAAGTGCGATCGCATTGCTGTTGTACTATCCTACTTATATTTTAATTTGGCTGGTACAATTTTTTTCTCAGTTGCCAGGAAACTCTCTAGCTGTAGGCAAAATAGCTCTTTGGCAACTGCTAGCAGTGTATGGATTAATGAGTCTAGTTTGGTTTCTACCTTGGCTGCACAAACGTTGGTGGATTGTTGGTGTAGTGGTGGTTAGTTTGGTATTAGTTCCAATTTGGCAGTATTCTACAGATTTTCGGGTAACGGTACTAGCAGATAAAGTAGAACCAGTGATAGTAGTCCAAGATCGGGGTAAGGTTTTGCTAGTTAATAGTGGAAATCCTACCACTGCCCGTTTTACAGTTTTGCCTTTCTTGCAACAGCAAGGCATTAATTCTATCGATTGGGCAATTTCTACAAATCTCCTTGATGATAAGAATGGTTGGATGGAAATTTTGGCGCAACTACCTGTTAAAAGCTTTTATAGTATTGCTGAAGATAAGAAAGTGCGAAGTCTCAACGGTGGAAGCTATAGAGTATTAGTCACTGGGGAAAAAGTAGTAGCAGGTTCTACACAGATTGAGTTGACAGACAATCGCATACCTTTATGGCAGTTACAGATTCAAAATCAAAAATGGTTATTGGTGGGCAACGTGCAGCTAAGTAACAAAAAAACTCAAGTTGCAAGTCAAGATATATCTTCTGTTCAAGTTTTACTGTTCGCAAAAAACCTTGATGCAGAATTGGTTGCAGCAATCAAGCCAGAAGTTGCGATCGCGTATGCTCAAAAGACTGAATCAAAGACTACTGATTTGGCAAAAATCAAGACAAAAATATTTTTAACTGCGAGTGATGGTGCTATTCAATGGACACCTAACAATAAATTTGAGTCAACCATAGAAACTGTTGAAAATAATGCTTCTTTATTATAAAAATGCTATATTAATTAACTGCAACAGTTTTGTTGTCTTATGGAGAGGTGGCAGAGTGGTTGAACGCGGCGCACTCGAAATGCGTTATGGCAGCAATGTTATCGTGGGTTCAAATCCCACCCTCTCCGTTGAAAGGTGACTCTGCAAGTGGGTTTTGAGCATTTTATTATTAACTGCTGGCTTGAATTATTTGAATAAATACTTAAAATTATTTGAGTAAAACTTCCATTTTGAGTATGAGTTCAAGACACACTTATTATTTTATTACTACAACTACTGAGTATAAAAACTAAACTTTGGAAATTAGAAGTTAGTCCTCGTTATAGTTTAATGCTTTAACTACTTACAAATTCTACTTTCGTAGGCAAGCTGTAGTCAGCTAAATGTGAGATTACTTCAAGTACATTACTGATTGTTCGCGCTACTATAATTTGCTGAATATTTTATACATTAATTTTAAATCTTCAAGTTTTGGGTGTTTTTTTATACATTTATGCTTGAGTAAAGCTTGCTAACTGAGACTCAAAAGGATGAACGCGCTCGCGTTTTTTATTCTGAGTTTAGTTCTCTAAAGTTTGGCGGCTCGCATTTTTCTGCGCTACTTATTCATTAAGATAAAAATTTGTAAGTTTCCGGAAACTCCTCTCCTTCACTTGTAGAAAGTTAAAGAGCAGTTAAACAGCTAATTACATCTGTAAATTAAATTCTGTTTAACGAGTTAACTTTAACATCAAATACGAAGGAAAATTATGCTAGTTTCAACCTTTGAACTTCTCGTCAAGCCACAATTGCCTAAACAACTTCAGCAGCCACCCTTTGATAAAATTAGCCGTACAGTCATTCAAGGCTACTTCTTAACTTTAGCTAATGTCACTAACTCTGATGTAAGAGTATCTCTTGTATTTACAGCCCTTTCACCAATTTTAGAGCCTGCTACAACTGTCACTTTTCTAGATATTTTAGGAACGAATATTATAGGTGATGTACTTCCAGGAAACCCCGGAAAAACAAGCTTTGCGATTACTCTTCCTGCTAATGACACAGCTTTATTTATATTACAGCCAGAGCCTACACTACTGAATAATCAAGATCCAAACTTTGAGGTTCGCGGTTATGTAGAAATCTTTTTAGCCTCACTTTCACCTTTTAGAAATGCTACGCTTTTGCTAACTCCTGAGCATCGAGGAACTTTCTTTAAAGACTTAACAGCTGCCGATCCTCAACTCGATCAAATTGTCTACCCTCTTCCTACTGGTACTGGTAGCTCTTTGTACAGGTTTAGGAATCTTCCGTTTGGGTCACAGGACTTATCAGACGCTCCAGAAACTTTTTAAAGCTAAATAATCGCTTAATAAAAATTGTGGGATGTATTTCTACAAAAAATGTTTAAACTATTCATCCCACAATTTATAGCATTAAAAACCATTATAAATACGAGTTTTTAAAACTATGGTAACTAACACAAAGTTTAAATTTAAGCCAGTTTCAAACAGTTGGGTAGCTCTCCATCCTCAGCCTAAAGGAGTTGTGCAATTTATAGGTGGGGCTTTTTTTGGCACTTTTCCAACTATTTTCTTTAACTACTTTCTCAATCAACTATTTGATGCAGGTTATACTATTATTGCCCTACCATTCAGATTTACATTTAATCATTGGTCAGTTGCTATTAGCTTAGTAAAAGAACAGTACGTAATTAGAAGAGAAATTGTCAAAGAAGCAAAAAACTTAAGTTATGACCATAGCGTATATCTCAAAGATACAAATTTTTTTTGGATTGGGCATAGCTTAGGATGCAAATACATTGCTTTACTAGAACTTTTGAGCAGCGAATGGGAGCAAGTCCTCCAAGGTGTAAAAATATGCGGAGCTGAAAAAAATTCCTATGGGAATATTCTTGAAAATATTGAAAATCTTTCTTTAGAGCTAGATTTGGAGAAACGAAAAACTGAGATTCTCACAGAGAAGTATATTAGTGAAAAACCTGAAATAATCAATTTGTTTATTAAAGGTCAGCCATCATTATTAATTGCTCCTAATATTAGCAATACAGAAAGTGCTATTCCTGTTCATATTTTAGCAAAGCTAATTGATAGTTTTGGATTGGGAGTAACTCCTAACTTAAAACAAACTCTTTGCTTGATTAAAAGTAGCAATTTATTCAACCTAACAACTCTCATCTACTTTAAGCAAGACAAAATTGCTGAAGAAACTTGTAAATGGTTCATTGAGTATTTAGCTACTAAGAGTAAACAATCAAATAATAAGTCATTTCTAACTCCTCCTAAGCAATTAAACGGCAAGCATTTGGAACCGCTTGGAGTAAAAATAGGCAATTACATTGTCAGTTTTAATTCTTTTGATAAATTCATCAACCCAATTAAAAATAGAAGACTCGAAACTGTAACAATTAAATTGCTGGAAGAAATAAAACAAAAACAAAAAGAAATGGATTTGAAGAAAAAATCAGTAGAGGCTATCACTGAGCTAATAATGTAGCTATTAACAATGAAATTTAACTAGAAAAAATAAAATTATTGAATTGCAATACTAAGGCAATTATTTACAAAAAGTAGCTATAGAACTTAGATAGATATTATTGAGAGTTGCGATCACATTTTTTAACGAACCAACCTTAGCTTTAAAGCAATAATAAAGCTAAATATAACTTTAGTTTGCTAGTTAATCAGTTGTTATATTGTTCATCATCTCAACAGGCATATTAGAAATAATTTCTTTGCGAGAAAGCGATAAGTAACCGGATTGAGCTAAATTAAGTGCCGCTTGTTTCCATTCCATCCCAATATTGTTAAATCCTACATCATTAGTTATTCTTAGGTAATAGCCTTCGGTTGCATCCTTGGATAATACATGGCTTTTATCTTGAGTCCATTTCATGCCGCCACAATTGCTTGGTGACAAAATCATGGTACGTCCATCAGAGGTTTTGTAGAAAGTATCATTGCGTAACTTCGCTACATTTACTTTGATATCCATGCGAGGGGAAGACTTGTCAAAACCTGATACTGTCATTGTTATGTATTTAACTCTTTGATTTCAGCACTTTGCCAAGAATTTTGACGACTTGACGAGCGAACAATACATCTAGCATACCCTGATTGAAGTTTTAGCGCTTTGTTGCGGATTAGAAATTTAATGAAGGTCGTTTAAGCTACGAACTAAATTGCTGGCTATAGTAATGAGCGTATTGGCGAGAGAGTGCTAATAACTCCTCATGAGTACCAGATTCTACAACTTGACCTTTTTCGATGACTAAAATGCGATCGCTTCTTCTTACGGTTGTTAAACGGTGAGCAATAATAAACACTGTACGATGGTGCATAATTCGCTCTAAAGCTTCTTGTACCAAAGCTTCAGACTCCGAATCTAAGGCTGATGTCGCCTCATCTAAAATTAGTATACGAGGATTAAGTAATACTGCACGGGCAATCGCAATTCTCTGTCTTTGCCCACCGGATAAATTGACACCTCTTTCTCCTACCCAAGTGTAGTAACCATCGGGTAATTGACTAATAAACTGATGAGCGTTAGCAACTTCGGCGGCGGCTTGCACTACGTCTAAATCAAAATCTGTTTGTCCGAAGGCGATATTTTGGGCAATTGTCCCGGAAAATAATACAGTTTCTTGGGGAACAATCCCAATTTGCTGCCGCAAGCTGCTAATTGTTACATCTTGAATGTTAATGCCATCAATTAAGATATCCCCAGACAAGGGACTATAAAAACGGGGTAATAAATTAACTAGAGTTGTTTTCCCTGCTCCCGAAGCTCCTACTAAAGCGATGGTTTCTCCTGGTAGTGCCAGTAAGTTTAAGTTGTTTAGTACGGGTTGGTCGCTCTTGTAGGCAAAGCTAACGCGACGATATTCTACTTTACCTGTGACTTGGGGAAGTGCGATCGCATTGGGCTTTTCTACTACCGTTGGTGCAATTGCCACAATCTCAAAAACTCTGTCAACCGATGCCTCTCCCTGCTTGAACTCGTTATAGTTGCTAGTAACATGGCTAATGGGATCGAGTAGTGTTACTCCCGCCGTTAAAAAGCTGAAAAATTCGGCTACGTTTAGGTTTTCTACAGAAATTTGCCAACCACCAATACATAGCAGTATTAATATACTCAAAGCTTCCAAAAAGCCAATTATCGGGATTTGAATTGCTTTCAATCGCTCTGTTGAATACTTGGCTTGACGACTAGCTTCGGCTTCTTCGGTAAATCTAGCAATTTCATACTTTTCTGCTGCAAAAGCTTGTACTAAGCGTATTCCGCTAAAAACTTCGGTGAGAATTGCTGATAAATTAGAGACGCGGTTTTGACTTTTGCGGGAAAACTTACGCAATCTTTCACCAAACCAACCAATTAATATTGCCATCAACGGCGCGACTACTAGCAAAGCTAAAGTTAGTTGCCAATTAAGATAAATCATGTAAATAGGAATTGCGACTAACTGAAGTACACAAGGCACAAAATCATGAAATAACTTGTTGACTACTTCTCCTACTCTGTCAATATCTTCAGTGAGACGGTAGGATAAGTCTCCGGCTTGAGTGGTTTCAAAGTAGCTAAGATTAAGCTTATGCATATGGGTGTAAACTTGCTTACGCAAATTTAAAGCAACTCTTAAAGCTGCTTGCGCCATGAAGATATCTTGCCCAGATTGGGAGATTCCTCTAACTAAAAATATACCAAGTGCGATCGCTGATATTTTAGCAATTTCTTTGACATTGCCTTCTGCAAAGGGTGCAGGTAATTTTCCTGCTAAATAAATTAGACATAAAGTAGAAAGTACATAGCCGAGGATGCAAATAAATCCTTTAGCAATAGTTTTCCACTGCGATTGAATATAAGGTTGTAGTTGCCAGTAATTAGAGCGATTTTTCAAGCTGCAATATTGATAAAGTATTAATGCCTCGATGTTGAGGCTATCAGTTTTGGACTACACAAATCAAAAACAGTTATTAAGTAGAGCGGCGCATAATTCTTCTAATTACCCAAATGGCAAAGGCTACAAGGATAATGGCTAAAACAATTTTGGAAACAGGACCAAGATATTCTTCTACCAATTTGTAGTTATTGCCAAGAGCATAACCTGCATAAGTCAGCAGACCTACCCATAAGGTAGTACCAATAGTTGAGTAAATTAAAAATGGTATTAAAGGCATATTACTAATACCTGCTGGTAAAGAGATTAAGGTGCGAACGCCAGGTACAAGGCGACACAAAAATACAGCTTTTCCACCGTGATTATCAAACCAACCTGTCGCTCTGGTAATGTCTTTACTTGAAACTGTCAACCATTTACCGTAGCGATCGGCTAAACTTTTTAACCTTTGTTCGCCAAGGATTTTACCTGCGTAATACCAAGGTAATGCCCCGATTACCGTACCGAAAACCCCTGCAAATACTACCGGAGCAAACTCTAACTTTCCTTGAGATACTGTAAATCCCGCTAGAGGCATGATTAACTCTGACGGGATAGGGGGAAATAAATTTTCTAAAAACATTAATAAGCCAATTCCCCAGTAGCCAAGGGAATCCATTGTGCTTGTAATCCATTCAACCATCAATTTATGTCCTATTTCTCACCAATATATAAGCCAAAGGAGACATAGATAACTACGCCTCCTTTTAAGAATCAATTTATATTGTCTTAAGTTCCCGCAGTCCAGGAATTGATGTACTCAGTTTGCTCGGAAGTGAGAGTATCAATATTAATGCCCATTGCTTGCAACTTTAATTTAGCAATATTTGCGTCAACCTCAACAGGGATAGAATGCAAACCTGGCTCTAGTTTGCCTTTGTTTTTAACCAAATATTCGCAAGCCAACGCCTGGTTAGCAAAACTCATATCCATTACCGCGCTGGGGTGTCCTTCGGCGGCGGCGAGGTTAATTAATCGACCTTCACCTAGAACTACTACAGCTTTACCATTAGGCATTTGATACTCTTGGGTAAAGTTGCGTACTTCCTTGACTTCTTTAGCTTTAGCACCTAAAGATTTGAGATCAATTTCAATATCAAAGTGACCGGAATTACAAACGATCGCACCGTCTTTCATAACTTCAAAATGCTCGGCGCGAATTACGTGCTTGTTGCCTGTAACAGTAATAAAAATATCACCTTGAGTAGCCGCTTCTGCCATAGGTAGCACTCTAAAACCATCCATAACCGCCTCAATTGCCCGGATTGGATCGATTTCAGTAATAATTACATTGCCGCCTAGTCCCCGCGCCCGTTGCGCTGTACCTTTGCCGCACCAGCCGTAACCAGCTACTACAATAGCTTTACCTGCTAGTAAAACGTTAGTAGCGCGAATGATTCCATCTAAAGTTGATTGTCCTGTACCGTAACGATTATCAAAAAAGTGTTTGGTATCAGCATCATTGACATTCATTGCTGGGAATGTCAATACACCATCTCTGAACATGGCTTTGAGGCGAACAATTCCAGTGGTAGTTTCCTCAGTAGTACCAATTAAATCTGCAACTTGGTGTTGACGCTCTTGAATCAGGGTTGCAACTACATCGCTACCATCATCGATAATGATATTGGGACGATGGTCTAAAGCAATTTGGACGTGACGATGATAAGTGTCATTGTCTTCGCCCTTCATGGCAAAAACCGGAATTTCATGATCGGCAACTAAACTAGCTGCTACGTCATCTTGAGTAGAAAGAGGATTACTAGCAATCAATATTGCGTCTGCACCGCCAGCTTTGAGAGCGATCGCTAAATGAGCCGTTTCTGTAGTAACGTGGCAGCAAGCAATTAGACGAATACCAGCAAAGGGCTTTTCTTGAGCAAAGCGATCGCGTATTTGCTTGAGTACGGGCATTTCTCGCCCAGCCCATTCGATCCTTTGTCTGCCTGAAGGGGCTAAATTAATATCTTTGATTTCGTACTTTATACGAGCAGTAGTTGCGGTCATTAAGAATTTCCTTAAATATTTGCACTCAGTAGTCTCACATAGCTTAACCGCATTTTTCTTAATTGGGAACAATTACCCTTAGTTAAGAGATAGTTAGGAGAAGTAAAAAATGCGGTCTAAATTTTGGGCGATCGCGCTGTCAATGGCGTTAACTATGATAGTCATTTACCCAGCAATGGCTCAGTTTTCTTTACCCAATTTAGTCCCAACTTCTTCTGAGCAAACGAGGTCAGATCAAGAAGTAGTAGCTACCTGGATTGTTTTAGATGGTCGCCGTTTATTTCAAGTTGCCGAAACTAGAAGCAATTTATCTAAAAGGGTTGATGACATTCAACAACGATTGAAAAGCCTTAGCCAAGATTACTTTCAAAGTAACGCTACCGAACTTCAGGTACAAATCAGGAAAGAAAATAATTTGCCCGTAATCTACGTTAACAGTGAATACTTATTTACGATTACAGGTCTTGATGCCGAACTGCAAGCAGAAAAACCATTTGCATTAGCAGATAAACTGAGATTGTCTTTAGAGCAAGACTTAAGACGTGCCAAACAAGAACGACAGCCTAAATTTTTAGCCCGTTCAGGGGCGATCGCGTCTGGAGTGTTTCTAGGTATAGTTTTAACTATTTGGCTAGTCAATTGCTGGCAATGGCGACTAACTCAACGCCCCACTATTATTGCTCCAACAAACGATCCAGTTACAACCCAACTTAGCAATCAGCAACAAAAAAACCTCAAAGAAGTTAGACGCAGGTTATTTCAGTTAGCTCAAAGCCTGATTTGGGGTAGTGGTACGCTGTTAATTTTGGGTTTATTTCCTTACACGCGAACTATTCCCGCCTGGATTTTGACGGTTTTAAGAATCCCTTTTATCCTTGCTATTGTCGCCTTGGGAACTTACATAGCTATCCGCCTAAGTTATGTTTTACTAGATCGCTTTACTTCCGCCTTAGCAATTAATTCTTTACTTACCCCCGAAGATTCTCTGCGCTTACATTTGCGGGTTTCGACTATTTCTGGAGTCACTAAAAGCATTACTACTTTAAGTGGAGTAGCGATTGGGACGCTTGTGGCGCTAACTACCGTTGGGGTAAATATTGCACCTTTACTTGCGGGTGCGGGTTTAGTTGGTGTTGCGGTTTCTTTGGCTTCTCAAAACATCATCAAAGATGCTATCAATGGGTTTTTTATTATTTTGGAAGATCAGTATGCTTTGGGAGATGTGATTAATGTGGGGAATTTTGGCGGATTAGTAGAAAATCTTAATCTCCGCATTACGCAACTAAGAGACTCCGAAGGGCGCTTGATTACAATTCCCAATAGTGAAATCAAAATTGTGGCTAATCTTTCGAGTCGCTGGTCAAGAGCCGATCTTAGCATTCCTGTTGCTTATCACACTGATATCGACCATGCTTTGCAATTAATTGACTCTATTGGCATCCAAATGGATGAAGACCCCAAATGGCTTGAGCAAATTATCGAAACGCCGCAAGTGCTAGGAGTTGAAAATTTTGGCGATCGCGGTTTAATAATTCGTGTCTGGATTAAAACCCAACCTCTCAAGCAATGGGAAGTCGCTAGAGAGTATCGCCGCCGGGTCAAAGTTGCCTTTGATAAAGCTGGTATTGCTATCCCTTTACCTCAACAGGCTGTATGGGTCAATGAGGTTATCCCACCGCCTAAATCTGAATTTGAGCGTCAAGATACTTAATAAATAGATGTAAGTGCGACCACTATTCTCTCCACATTTTTAGTACAAACGTACTATAATAAAAGAGTGGAGTTATTCAGCTAATAGCTCTATAGGGTTGTTATTTCAGGCTTTAACCAGTATGACTAAGCACTATATTCTCAACTTAAATCCAACCGCTAAACATGATTGGGATCGTTGCAGTTTAAGAGATCCAATCACCGCCAAGCGCCCAGAACTTGCAAAATTAATCGCCGAAGCTATTGGCGCAGAACCTGGTAGCTACTTAGTTTCCGTGAATATTGAAGTCAAAGTATTAGAACAAGTAGGAATGCCACAAACTGAGCAACTACCTTTAACAACAGTGCATCAATTCCAAGAATTGGTGGCTTAAAGTCTAAAAATCCATTTCAGTGCTAGGAAAAGATGATGATGACAATGGAACTGAATCATTACCCAGGAGCGATCGCTCAAGCAGCGCAACGGGTGAATGAGTTAGATTCGGAAATTATGGCAGTCCAGCAACTACTAGATCGAGTAGAAGGTAATGCTGATAGTCGTTCGGCTTTTGACATAGATTTGAAAAATGACCTGCAACGCAAGGCGCGGAGGTTTGAAGTGCTGCTTACAGACAGAGAATATCAAACCGCCACAAATACTTTAATGCGTTTGACTGCCGAAAAAGCCAATGCTTTAGCTCATTTAGAATATTTGCGTAATCAGTTTAGTGTCGCCAAGTTAGAAACAAGACGCGCGATCGCTCAACAATTAACAGATTTTGAATCCCGCGAATTAGTGGGACTATAATTTGCTTGCCCACAACTTAATAACCATCAAGCAGTGGATTTACTTCACTGCTTTTTTATTTGGCAATAATTGCACTAAGTCCGTCAAAATTAGACAAGCTCAATTGTTGTTTATCTAAAATAGTTGCAATGACTCAAGTTACACCCGCCGAAGTTGCTAAATTTCGTAGTCAATTAGCAGATTATCCTGATGCCATAAGTGCGCTTCAAGTAATAGAAGACTGCGAGGGCAATTTGGAAGATGCAGCAATGGTACTAGCCATTCGAGCCGGACAGCAACCAGAGATAGCTAACTCTGATTGGCTAGATAGTTTAGCCAAAAAATGCCGCGCTGTTATTTGCAAAGACGAATTTAGAAGCAGTTTGATAGCAGAAGATTTTACGCTCATTGCCGGACACTTAACTGCAACAAAATTTTGTCCAGCTTTGCTAGTTACTCCTGTACTGATGTATGCAGCACAACAAGGAATTAATAGTTTTTGCGAACCGTTAGACGCAGTATCTGAACGGATAAGTCTTTAAGTTACAAATCCTGATATTGTTAAGGTGAGAGCAAAATAAATCTAGATAATAAGGATATGAGCGTTAAAGCAATTTTTCAAGCTGCTAAAGTCGAAGATGCTTGCTCCCCTTACGACACCATTCATCTCAAAGTTTTTTATCCAGCCCAGATGCTAGGGAGCAGCCCAGAACAGAATATGGGTGTTTTTCCTGCCGATGCTCAACAATCTCCGTTTAAAGTTGTTATTTTCTTCAACGGCATCAACTGTGGAATTGAATCATATCAATGGCTTGCTATTAAATTAGCAGAACGCGGGCTTGTAGTAGTAACCTTTTCCTGGATTGCCCAAAACATACCTGGAATAGTAGCTATTACTCCGGGTGTGGAAATGAAAAGTTTGACCCCCAAAGTCTATGGTACGAAGCCGACAGCCTCTGCTCTACCAACGCTACTAGCAGCGCTAGAAAGATTGCAATCTGAGGGCGTGTTAGCGGGATTGCTTGACTTACAACATATTATTTTAGGAGGGCATTCTGCTGGAGGTAGAGTTGCGATTGAAAGTGCTAATCCGCATTTTTTTCCACAAGTTGTAGCTGCTTTCTCTTATGGCGCGCATTCAGCCGCAATTATGCAACTAGGTTATGCGGCAGACACAATCTTACCCTTACCCGACGCTTTACCACTGATGTTGATTGGCGGAACTGGCGATGGAGTTATTGCTAATAATGGCGCTCTCTATGGAGTGACTTGGAAGCAACCTACAACTCCAATTAGGCGTACCTTCCAAGAAGCGATTTCTGGTGGTAGAGATGATAGTTATTTGCTTTTACTAGAAGGAGCCAACCATTTCTCTATTACCCATCCTAGCGATCCTACTACAGGTACAACCTGGCTAGATTTTCCAGTTACCCAACCGGAGGAACTACTGCGAAATTTGATAGTAGAAGCAATTGGTTTATTTATAGATGCTCATGTTCGTTTTCATCCCACAGCCCTAGCAAACCTAAATCAACTGATGGAATCTCATCAACCGGGGATTGCATCATTTGAAAGCAAGTAGTTTGACTTCGCCCTCATGGGATGCGTGACGATTTTTAGTGTACAAAGATAAAAGTTTGTCTAAATCAAATGCTAAATCGCCGTCACTTTCTTCAACTTGCTGCTACTGCTTCAATCATAGCTTTGCCCTTACACGCAACTAAAGCCAGCAATTACGAAGAGCGTAGCGCTAAAAGCGATCGCCCTCTATTAAAACCCACTCGTTTAAAACCTGGAGCAATAGTAGGGATTATTAGCCCTGCAAGTGCCACTTTTGTCAAAGAAGAACTAGACATAGTTTTAGATGCCGTGAAGGGTCTGGGACTTGTGCCTAAGCTGGGGGTTCATGTAGGCGATCGCTATGGTTATTTGGCAGGAATAGACCGCGATCGCGCCGCCGACATCAATCAATTTTTCAGTGATCCGCAAGTAGCGGCTTTGTTGCCTATTCGCGGTGGTTGGGGATGCAGCCGGATTCTGCCTTATTTAGATTATGAAGTTATCCGCCAAAACCCTAAAATTATTATCGGTTTTAGCGATATTACCGCCCTAATTTTAGGAATTAATGCCCGTACTCAATTAGTAACTTTTCATGGGCCTCATGGTTTGACTTCGTGGCGAAAGAGTCAAACTGACTATTTCCGCCGCGTGTTGTTTGCTGGAGAAACTGTAACTATTGCAAATGTTAAAGATGGCGATGATAGCGATCGCTTAATGCAGGTAAAAAATCGCATTCAAACTATCACTCCAGGTGTTGCTAAAGGCAAATTAATCGGCGGCAACTTGTCTGTGTTGTCGGGAATTGTTGGTTCTCCTTACTTGCCTAATATGGCTGGCGCAATTTTATTTTTAGAAGATACAGGCGAAAATATCTACCGTTTAGATCGCTTGATGACTCACCTCAAAATTGCTGGGGTATTTGACAAACTAGCAGGCTTTATTTTTGGGCAATGTCCAGGCTGCACGCCCGATGCTGATTATGGTTCACTAACTTTAGAAGAAGTAGTATGGGGACATATTCAACCCTTAAAAATTCCTGCTTATTACGGCGCGGCGATTGGTCACGTGGAAAATATCGTTACATTACCCATTGGATTAGATGTTGAAATTGATGCTAATGCAGGGATTATCAAGATGTTAGAACCTGCGGTTGTGTGAGGTAGGGAATGTGTGATCGCACTTTTGGGAGTTGGGATGCGATCGCTTTACAAATTACTTAGTGGCTTTATCTTCTGTTTTTAAACCATTACTCGCGTAGCTTAGACAAGCTTTTATATCTTTTTGTGTTATTCCTGGATAGTTTTTCAGTATGTCTGCTTTTAACCATCCTTGAGCTAAAAGATCGATAATAAATTCTACAGACAAACGAGTACCTCTAATTACTGGCTTTCCTACCAATATCTCTGGATTGATAATAATGCGGTCTTGCCAATTCATTTTATTTACTTTGTATCTTTCTATTGAGATTATCTAGTTGATACGTGATCGCACCTTAAGAAAGTGTTTGTAAACGTTAGTTAAGTAGTTTTACACTCCCAAGTTCGTCGATTTTTTGCGAGCCGACGGAGCATTAATCGGATTATGACGACATAAATCATACCCTCGTGATTTTCAGGCAATCGTTCATAGTCACGAGTCAAACTTCGAGCATTGTCCAGCCAAGTCCAAGTCCGTTCGACAATCCATCGTTTTCGTTCTACCTGAAACCCTTTGGCATTGGTTAGACGCTGACTCACCTCGATTACAACCTGCCGCTTTAGGGGCGCAAAAAAAGTTTTAATTAGCCCCCCTAAAGCGCCTTGATAGCCTCGGTCGGCTAGCACTTTAACAATCCGTTTAAACATATCCAGTACCCGAACCAACACCGCCGGAGCCGCTTTGACATCGGCAGTATTCGCAGAAGTGACGTAACAGCCTAACACCAGTCCCAGCACGTCCACCACAATATGACGTTTTCGTCCTTTTACCTTTTTATTGCAATCATTGCCCTGTTCCTCCCCCCTTTTTGACCCAGTTTCACCGACTGGCTATCAATAATCACTAAACTTGGCTCTGCTTCTCGCCCCTCACTAACTCGGACTTGCTGAACCATAGTGCCATTGATTTGCTCTAAAACACCGAACCGACTCCAGGAGTTGAAGTAGCTATACACCGTTTGCCATGCTGGAAAATCTTTGGGCAAGTTGCGCCATTTTACGCCGTTGTCGGCTCGATAAAAGATGGCATTGAACACCGAGCGTAAATCTACCTCTCGTCCTCTACCTACTGACTTTTTAGCAGGTAATAGGGGTTCAATCATCTGCCATTCTTGATCCGTCAAGTCACTATCGTAAAACACTCTACTCATCAACACTCCAAGCGGGTAAAGGAATTCTTTATCTATCTCTGATCTCCTTCTCAGTTTCAATACTGCTTCATTTTTATTTACAAACACTTTCTAAGTCTTCCCATAAAGTCTCCCAGTTTTCTTTTTTCCAAGAGTATGGTCTTTGAAAGAGAGGTATTTGAAATTGTTTACCACCTTCTAGCAAATTCCGTAGACTGGTTTCTGATGCTTTCATATTTACTCCATAAACTTTTTCTTATATTTAGTTTTCCCAAATCCAGTATGAAAATTTCTATAAACAACTTATATTTTATTGTTGGAGAACAAAATTGAGTTAGAACAATGATTTGACGAAACATTTTAATGTCTTAACTTATACCTTTTACAAACAAGTAGTCCCTTCTGCGTAGGGAGAAAGGACTACTGAAAGACAATAATTATACGTGCAGACTAGGTACGAATTATACCTTCGTGACGTTTAATTTTGTACAACAGAGATTTTGACTTACAATCCGGCTTTAACGCAATACACTAGCAGGCATTCCTAAAATATCCTCAATGCGCGGCATTTCTTCTATTGGAATTACTCGCCCTTCGTCTTCAAAACTGGCAATTTGGTCAAAGTTGAGATAGCGGTACAAATTGTCAGCAAAAGGATTAATTTTATTCGCCACAACCTCCATATATTCCTGCACTGTGGGAATTCGCCCTAACATGGCACAAACTGCCGCTAATTCCGCCGAACCAAGATAAACTTGCGCTCCTTTGCCCATGCGATTATTGAAGTTGCGTGTTGAAGTCGAAAATACTGTTGTCCCATCTCCTACCCGCGCCTGATTGCCCATACACAAGCTGCATCCAGGCATTTCTGTTCTCGCACCCGCCGCGCCAAAGGTGCTGTAAACTCCTTCTTCTTTTAACTGATGTTCGTCCATCCGCGTTGGGGGACAAATCCACAGCCGAGTTTTGACGGGTGGTTCCCCTTCTAATACCTTTGCTGTAGCGCGGTAATGACCAATATTTGTCATGCAAGAACCAATAAATACTTCCTGCACCGCATCCCCGGCTACTTCTGATAGTAGTTTGACATTATCCGGGTCATTGGGTGCGGCAACTATGGGTTCAGTAATATTGTTCAAGTCAATCTCAATAATCTCTGCGTACTCCGCATCGCTATCAGCTTCCATAAGTACCGGATTTGCTAACCATTGCTCCATTTTGGCGACGCGACGCATGATAGTACGAGCATCTTCATAACCCCGCGCTACCATATTTGTCATCAGCGCAATATTAGAACGCAGATACTCAGATACAGTTTCAACACTCAACTTAATCGTACATCCCGAACACGATCGCTCGGCAGTGGCATCAGTAAGTTCAAAAGCTTGCTCTACCTTCAAATCGGGCAATCCTTCAATCTCCATAATTCGCCCAGAGAAGATATTTTTTTTGTTCTCCTTAGATACCGTCAATAAACCTTTTTGGATGGCTATATAAGGAATTGCATTCACAACATCTCGCAGCGTCACTCCTGATTGCAATTGTCCCTTGAACCGGACTAAAACTGACTCCGGCATATCTAAAGGCATTAATCCCAACGCCCCAGCAAAGGCGACTAAACCCGAACCTGCGGGAAAGGAAATCCCCAAGGGGAAACGGGTATGAGAGTCGCCACCAGTACCTACAGTATCGGGTAACAACATCCGATTGAGCCACGAGTGAATAATTCCATCTCCAGGGCGCAACGCAACGCCGCCCCGTTCTGCCATAAAATCGGGTAACTCGTGATGGGTTTTAATATCTACAGGTTTAGGATAAGCGGCGGTGTGACAGAAACTCTGCATAACTAAATCAGCGCTAAAACCAAGACAAGCAAGCTCTTTGAGTTCGTCACGGGTCATTGGACCTGTGGTATCTTGAGAACCTACCGTAGTCATAATTGGTTCGCAGGATGTACCAGGGCGTACTCCTACAAGTCCACAAGCTTTACCGACCATTTTTTGAGCTAGGGTGTAGCCTTTACCTGTGTCTACGGGCGAACGAGGACGAATAAATATAGAACTAGGTTCAATTCCTAACGCTGTTCTAATTTTATCTGTCAAACTACGCCCAATTAATAGCGGGATACGTCCCCCAGCCCTAACTTCATCGGCGATTGTATCGGGTTGGAGGTTGAAAGTAGAAATTACTTCCCCAGACTCGCTCGTAATTTCGCCTTTGTAGGGATAAATAGTAACAATCATCCCGGTTTCTAGCTTAGAAACGTCGCATTGAATTGGTAAAGCGCCGGAGTCTTCAGCAGTATTAAAAAAGATTGGCGCGATCGCACTTCCTAATATATACCCACCAGAACGCTTATTTGGCACGTAAGGTATATCTTGCCCAATGTGCCACAATACAGAATTTATCGCCGATTTACGCGACGAACCCGTACCCACTACATCGCCTACGTAGGCTACAGGATGTCCTTTTTGCTTCAATTGCTCGATAGTTTCTAACGCCCCTGGCATCTTTGATTCCAGCATTACCAAAGCGTGCATCGGAATATCGGGGCGGCTTGTGGCGTGAGGCGCGGGAGAAAGATCGTCTGTATTCGTCTCTCCCGGTACTTTAAACACTGTTACTGTAATCTTTTCAGCTAAAGGGGGACGATTTGTAAACCACTTCGCTTCTGCCCAAGCATCAATGACTTGTTTAGCATAGGTATTAGTTTCTGCTAAATCAAAAACATCGTGGAAAGCATCGTACACTAAAACTGTATGACTAAGAGCTTTTACCGCCGCTTTAGCAATTTGTTCATCCTTCGATGACAGCAAATCTACCAAACTCCGCACGTTATAGCCGCCGAGCATAGTTCCTAATAATTCTATGGCATAGATAGGCGAAACTAAAGGGCTGCTAATTGTACCCTTGGCAATTCCTGTCAAAAATCCAGCTTTTACATACGCCGCCGGATCTACTCCTGGGGAAATGCGATCGCGCAATAAATGCAATAATGTTTCTTCTTCCCCTATTGGTGACGCTTTCAGTAGTTCGCACAACTCGGAAGTTTGCGGCGCATCTAAAGGTAATGGAGGAATATTTAATTCTGCTCTCTCGGCGGTATGCTGACGATATTCTTCAAGCATTCTTGTAACTCCTCTCTTTTTTTATATCTACTGCCAGATTAGCGCTGCTGCTGACATGATTACGGTTTGTCATGATACTTCTCAAACTAAATCCCTAGGAAGTCGCGGTACAATTATTTTTTAAAGCTGTAAGGGCGCTACTCCTACTTATTTCTATATGCCTCAAACTTACACTGTTCAAATTCTCCACGCCGGGACAACTCATACAATCCAAGTTCCCGAAGACCAAATTATTCTCAAAGCTGCTGCTGCTGCTGGTTTAGAGTTTCCAAATTCTTGCAATGCTGGCGTTTGTACTACTTGCGCCGCTCAAATTTTAGAGGGAAGTGTAGAACAAAGTGAAGGTATGGGTATTAGCCTAGAACTTCAACAACAAGGTTATGCTCTACTTTGCGTCTCCTATCCTCGGTCTAACTTAAAAATTGAGACAGAAAAAGAAGACCAAGTTTATCATTTACAATTTGGTCAGTTCCAACAATAGCCCTTAATTTATGACTACCCACTTCATCACCGCCGAAATTAACCTACAAGAAACCCCCGCCCAACTCCACAAAGCTATTGAGTCAGAATTGGCAAAACAAGGAGAACCCTTGCGCTGGGCGATTACATCGGTAAATGTCCAAAAGCAAACCGCTACGATTGAAGCTGTTGTTACTTTAGAATCACCTCGCGCGTGAATCATCCTTACACCGTTGTTTTAATTATACCAACCGGAATTGGGGCAGCGATTGGCGGCTATGCCGGGGATGCTTTACCTGTTGCTCGTGCCATTGCGTCAGTATGCGATCGCCTGATCACCCATCCTAATGTCCTCAATGGCGCTCAATTATACTGGTCAATGCCTAACACTCTTTATGTAGAAGGCTATGGGCTTGACAAATTTGCCTCGTTATGCTGGGGCTTGCATCCAGTGCGTCAAAATCGGATCGGGTTAGTTCTTGACCGGGGAATTGAACCAGAATTACAAGTTAGGCAACTTCAAGCTGCCGAAGCTGCTAGAGCAACTTTAGGACTATCTCTAACGGATTACGTAATTACCGATACACCATTAAACGTAGAATTACGCACTTCAAAATCAGGAGCAAGTTGGGGAACTGTTGAAAATCCCGACAGTTTGTTACGCGCCGCCAAAAAATTAATTGATATTGGGGCAGAAGCGATCGCCGTTGTTGCCCGTTTCCCTGATGATATTGATAGTGTTGCTCTGGAGCAATATCGTCACGGGCAAGGAGTAGACCCCTTAGCAGGTGCAGAAGCGGTCATTAGTCACTTAGTAGTTAGAACCTTTAAAATCCCTTGCGCCCATGCTCCAGCCTTATTACCATTGCCTATAGACCCAAATATATCACCGCGCTCGGCGGCAGAAGAACTAGGTTATACCTTCTTACCCAGCGTACTTGTAGGCTTAAGTCGCGCTCCTGGGTTTACAACCGAACCTACTTTTAGTAACGATATTTGGGCAAAAGAAGTTGATGCTGTGGTAGTACCAACAACGGCTTGTGGTGGTAGCGCGATTTTGAGTTTGAGTAATAGCCAAGCCCAAATAATTACCGTAAGCAATTCTACGCAAATGCTCGTTCCTCCAGCACCGCTAGGCATTAAAGCAATTGAAGTAAACTCGTATTTAGAAGCAATTGGTGTTCTGGTAGCTCATAAAGCCGGGGTAGACTTAGCTAGTTTTAACCCCACCATTTCACCTTTAAATTGCCTATCGGTAATGTAAAAAATTAATTTTTTGTTGTACTTTCCCTGATTTCAATCTTAGATACTAAATATTAAGCCCCCCTTTTGCCAGAAATAGCGGCAATTTAAAAAATGTCTTCCATTACTCTAGAAATTCTGCTCCTTGTCCTGTTGATCGTTGCGAATGGCATATTTTCCATGTCGGAAATGGCGATTATTTCCTCGCGGAAGGTAAGGCTGCAAAATATGGCAAACCAAGGCAATAAAAAAGCCCGAGTTGCCCTAGACTTAGCTGAGTCTCCAAATAGATTTTTGTCTACAGTCCAAGTGGGCATTACCCTAATTGGCATTTTAGCGGGTGCTTTTGGGGGCGCTACTATTTCTGAAAAACTAGCCCAAAATCTAGATCAAGTTCCTTTGTTAGCCCCCTACAGTCAAGGGTTATCTTTTGGCATAGTGGTTATGGCTATCACTTACCTATCTTTGATTGTGGGCGAACTTGTCCCTAAACGCCTAGCTTTGAATAATCCCGAAGTAATTGCCGCTACCGTAGCAATGCCTATGAAGGCGATTGCCGCTTTTGCTTCCCCAGTAGTACATTTACTTAGCGCTTCAACCGACTTGGTACTGCGAATCATAGGTATTGGCCCATCTACCGAACCCCAAGTAACTGAAGAAGAAATCAAAGTATTAATCGAGCAAGGTACAGAAGCCGGGATGTTTGAAGAAGCAGAGCAAGACATGGTAGAGCGGGTTTTTAGATTAGGCGATCGCCCTGTTAGTGCTTTAATGACACCCCGCCCCGATATTGTTTGGCTGGACTTGGAAGACTCCCCCGAAGAAAACCGTAAAAAGATGATGGATAGCGCCAATTCTCGCTTTCCCGTCTGTCAAGGGGGTTTAGATAATGTTTTAGGTATTATGCCTGTTACAGACTTATTAGCCCGTAGTTTATCGGGGGAAGCCTTAGACTTAACAGTTTCTTTACGTCAGCCCGTATTTGTCCCTGAAAGCACTCGCGGCTTGAAAGTGCTGGAATTATTTAAACAAACCGGGATTCATATGGCACTTGTAGTCGATGAATACGGCGTGATTCAAGGTTTAGTAACTTTAAATGACATTTTAGTAGAAATTGTTGGCGATGTTCCTTCCGCCGACGAATTAGACGATCCTCAAGCAGTGCAACGAGAAGATGGTTCTTGGCTGCTAGACGGAATGCTACCAGTAGATGAATTTTTTAAAATTTTTGCAGTTAATGACTTTCAAGGCGAACATCGCGGTAGCTATCAAACCTTGGGTGGCTTTGTAATTACCCATTTGGGGCGCATTCCCAACGCCGCCGATCATTTTGAATGGGATGGGATGCGATTTGAAGTGATGGATATGGATGGCAATCGCGTTGATAAAGTTTTGGTAGTTCCAGCGCAAACGTCCTCAGATTTGCACTTGTCTGATTAAATTGATGCTCGTGAGATAACTTTATATTTTTTTCAGTAAAGATACTGTACTGCTTTACCTATTCCTACTGCTATTAATTAGATAAGGCTACCAAATAAAAGATTGTTTTAGAGACGGGTTGGCTCTAATCCAAAGCTCTAAGCTGTAGCTTGACAATTAAGATAATTTTATTGTTTACTCGCTTCCCTTAAACCTAACTAAACTTAACTAACTATTATGAACACTTCAGTTGCTAACTTTGGTCAAACCTCTAACTGTCAGTCTATCGATATTAATATTTGGTTAGATAGAGGTAACGACCTTGCGAATCGGGGTAATTACGCAGAAGCTCTTACCAACCTTGATGAAGCTGTGACAGTTCAACCCCAAAATAATGCGGCTTGGGTACTGCGAAGCGTAGTTTTAATCCATCTCAACCGTTACTTAGATGCACTCAATAGTTGCGATCGCGCTTTGGAAATTGATAACAGCGATAAACAAGCTTGGTTATTTCGCGGTGCAGCATTAAATCATTTGGGTCGTTATAACGAATGTTATGCCAGCTACGATAAATCTTTGGGAGTCGAGCGGCAAACTCTACGCCAAAAACTTAGCCTCAAACTCAAAGGACTATGGCGTAATTCTTCAGAAGTAAAACCCCCTCAAGTTGGCAATATTTCTCCTCAACTTTAATTTTTTTACAGAATTTTTAAGTATAAAAGCTTAGACCTCTCTCTTTGCGAGAGGCATATTAATACATACACAATAAATTTAATAAAAAGATTTTTATTGTTCGCTTAAAGTGTGAATTTTTAGTTGAAATTGGGCAAACTAAAGCTACATACCGTAAATTTTTTAAAAAATAGTGTTGAAAACTGAAATACAGCAAGTCAAACATTTATTTGTAATTGAAGACAACGAAGGTAAACGAGCAGTTAGCTTAGAAGCTGCTATCTATTCAATTGGTCGTAGTGCGACTAATTCCATAGTGCTGCACTCTCACTTGGTGTCACGACAGCACGCTAGTTTGGTGAGAGTAACAGAGAACCCGCCCTTGTTTCGGCTCGTTGATGGCAATTTACAAGGTGTACGCAGTACAAACGGTTTAATAGTTAACGGTCAACTTTGCTTCGAGCGCGAACTTAGCCATCAAGATGAAATTATCTTCGCAGATAATGTTAAAGCGTGGTACTACGCAACG
Source organism: Chlorogloea sp. CCALA 695 (assembly GCF_003003885.1). Classification (GTDB taxonomy): domain Bacteria; phylum Cyanobacteriota; class Cyanobacteriia; order Cyanobacteriales; family Chroococcidiopsidaceae; genus Aliterella. The sequence continues at coordinate 25,942 of NZ_PVWN01000050.1, forward strand.
GCAGATGACTTAAAAATAATTTTAGGGGATACAGAAAAAAAAGTTGCAAAAGTAGCAAGCGCAAGTACAATGATTGGTGTAGAAAGACAAATAGCAAATTATAATGATGCTGCACTGCTTAAATTAGCATCTTTTCGTGAGCCAATAGCTAGTCCAATTATTGAAATCGATCTCGCTGGCAATATTACTTATATTAATCTCTCGGCGATCGCACAGTTTCCAGACCTACAAGAGACTAAGCTGCAACACCCACTGCTAAAAGAAATAGTGCCAATTGTCAAAAATGGTCAAGAAACATTTTTTGTCCGGGAAGTAGAAATTGGCAGCAAAATATTTTCCCAATCAGTACATTATATTGCCACTAGCGGTTTAATTAAAAGCTACATTGTTGATATTACTGAAGGTAAGCATACTGAACTTGCCCTGCGTGAAAGCGAAGCTAAAAATCGAGCTTTATTAACCGCCATCCCCGATTTGATGCTGCGGCTCGATAAAAATGGCAATTGTTTAGATTATCTACCTGCAAAAACCATTTATAACTCCGTAAACGATCGTAACAATGAGTGCGTAATTTTACCTCCAGAAGTAATAATTCAGAGGATGCAGTACGTCAGCAAAGCCTTACAAACAAACGAAACTCAAGTTTTTGAGTTTCAACTTTTAGTTAAGGATGTTGTGCGCCATTACGAAACAAGAATTGTAGGTAATGGCGAAAATGAAGTTTTAGCAATAGTACGAGATATTAGCGATCGCATTATTGCCAAAGCTGAAATAAAACGCAATAAACAGGAGTTAGAATTTCGCGTTGAAGAACGTACCAAAGAACTGCGAAACGCCAACAACCAATTGCGTAGAGAGATCGGTTCTCGCGAAAAAGTTGAAGAAGAAGTACGTTTTCTCCAAACCATGACCCAAGCAATCGGGGAATCAACAAACTTTCACTCGGCATTGGGAGTAGCACTGCGCTTAGTGTGTGACTTTACAGGGTGGGCTTTTGGGGAAGCATGGATACCCACTGGCGGCGCTCTTGAATGCAGTCCAGCTTGGTACAGAAATACTCAAAATCTCGATAAATTTAGACTGGAAAGTGAAAAAATAAATTTTTTGCCAGGGGTAGGATTACCGGGGCGAGTTTGGTCATCCAAGCAACCAGAGTGGATGCAAAACGTGTCCACGGCAAAAGACACAGCTTTTTTACGCAAATCTGGCGCTTTAGAATCTGGTTTCAAGTCTGGGGTAGGTATTCCCATTATCGCCAGCGATCGCGTTTTGGCAGTTTTAGTCTTTTTTATGTTTACCGCCGATGACGAGAACAAGCACTTAGTCAAGCTGGTTTCTACAGTAGCAAGTCAATTAGGGGCGTTAATTCAACGCAAGCAAGTAGAAGCCGCCTTATTTGATAGTGAGGAGCGTTTTCGGCTATTAGTAGAGGGGGGAAAAGATTATGCTATTTTCATGCTCGATCAAGAGGGAAATGTTATTAGTTGGAACACGGGAGCCGAACGAATCAAGGGCTACAAATCCGCAGAAATTTTAGGCAAGTCTTACTCTTGTTTTTATACGGAAGAAGATAGAGCAATCGGCAAGCCAGAATACTTTTTGCACTTAGCTCAAGTAAACGGTCAAATCGAAGATCAAGGCTGGCGGGTATGTAAAGATGGTTCGCGGATTTGGACGGATGCCCTGATTACCGCTCTAAAAGACCAAAACGGACAACTGCGCGGTTTTTCTAAAGTGGTACGCAATATTACAGAAACTAGGCACAGTCAACAAGCTTTGCAAGAAAGCGAACAGCGTTTGCAAGCAATATTAGACAACTCTATAGCTTTGATTTACGTTAAAGACCTTCAGGGTAGATACATTTCAATCAATTCTTGGTTTGGAATTATTTTTAACGTTCACAGAGAAGAAATTACAGGTAAAACTGACTATGATATTTTTCCTCAAGAAATGGCTGATACCTATCGGGCAAATGATTTAAAAGTAATAGAAACTAAAAGCTATTTAGATAGGGAAGAAATTTACCCTCATCAGGGTGAACTGCATACCTATCTTTCGATCAAGTTTCCCCTGTTTGATGCGGTAGGGCATATTTATGCAGTCTGCGGTATTTCTACCAATATTAGCGATCGCAAACGGGCAGAAAATGCCCTAAATTTAAGTTTATCTACAAATAGAGCTTTGCTTGACGCTATTCCTGATGCAATGTTTCGGATTAGTTTTGAGGGGATTTTTGTCAATTTCAAAGCGGTAAAAAATAATCCTTTACCTCTACTTACTCAAGAATTTTTGGGCAAAAGTTTGTACGAGGTATTTCCTGAAGAAGTGGCTAATCCGATGATGGATTGCATCCAGTTGGCTTTAATTACCAAAAATATGCAGGTTTTTGAATACCAGTTGCTATTAGATCACAATTCCTTAGACTACGAAGCGCGAATTGCTGTTAGTGCAGAAAATGAAGTCATGGCTATCATTCGTGACATTACCGAGCGCAAGCAAGTAGAAACAGAGATTCGCAACGCTTTAGAAAAGGAAAAAGAACTGGGCGAACTCAAATCTCGGTTTGTAACTATGGCATCTCATGAGTTTCGTACTCCCTTGGCGACAATTTTTTCTTCTAGTGAGTTGCTGGAACATTACAGTCATAAATGGACTGAGGAGAAGAAACTTAAGCACCAGTACCGGATTCAATCTAGCGTAAAACATATGACTAATCTGCTGGATGACGTGCTACTAATTGGTAAAGCTGAAGCTGGAAAATTAGAATTTCAACCAAAACTGCTAGATATTAGCCAGTTTTGTCGCGACTTGGTAGAAGAAGTGCAAGTTACAACCCAATCTCATACTATTAACTTTTGCCCTCAAGACCAGTTAGACAACTTTAACGGGCTGATAGATGAAAAATTACTCCGACACATTATCACTAATTTGCTGACAAATGCGGTAAAGTATTCGCCCCATGGCAAAGAAGTAAATTTTAATTTAAAATGTGATCGCAATCAGGCAACTTTTGCGATTCAAGACGGGGGGATTGGTATTTCTATAGAAGACCAACAACTGTTGTTTGAGTCTTTTCATCGCGGTAAGAATGTTAGTAATATTCCTGGTACAGGATTAGGTCTTGCGATCGTTAAAAAGTCTGTGGATTTACACCAAGGCACAATTACTGTAGAGAGCCAATTAGAAGTTGGCACAACATTTACCGTTACACTACCATTAAACCAGTAAATATAAAAAAATGAGTAAAATTTTAGTAATTGAAGATGAGTCCGCAGTAAGAGCGAATATTTTAGAATTGCTTGAAGCGGAAGATTTTGAAGCGGTAGGGGCTGAAAACGGCTTTATCGGTGCAATGTGGGCGCAGGAAAATTTGCCAGACTTAATTATCTGCGATGTAATGATGCCAGAAGTTGATGGCTATGAAGTTTTGAGCGCTTTACGTCAAGTACCAGAAACCGCCGCAATTCCGTTTATTTTCCTAACAGCAATGGCAGACAAAACAGATATCCGCCAAGGGATGAATTTGGGAGCGGATGATTATTTGACTAAGCCTTTTACAAGAGCAGAATTGTTAGGAGCTATGGCTTCGAGGTTGAACAAACACGGAGTTGTGATGAAGCATTATCAAACTGAACGTGATCGCGCGGAAAGTTTACAAAAAAAAGTAATTGAACTTCAGCAATACGTTGAAAATCAAGAGGAGGTGCTTCAGCAACTACAGCAAGAACTGCGTAATAGTGTACCAAAAATTACGATGGCAATTGGGTTCCTCAAGAGTATACAACCAGGAGCTAGGCGCGATCGCTGCATTGAAATTTTGCAACAATCTTGCCAAGCGGAAATTGCTTTACTCAATCAACCTAATTTGCAAAAATTCCTAACTCCTGAAGACCTGGCGCTGCTGCGTCAACTAAATTTGATTAGTGCCACCTCTGTTTCACAGAATAATAGCTAATTATTTAATCAACTTTTAAAATTAACTATACTAAAGAACAGCATTATGCAGCCCCATAGCAATATAGTCTGGGGCGATCACGTTTTGTGTTTTTTAAACTTTAGCAAGTATCTGTTCTCTGATTTGATCTACCAACTGATGCAAATTACCTATATTGAGTCGATAGCTTAAAGGATGAGCAATTAGCCGCGCGGTGCTGGTAAATAACGTTTCAATTTCGATTAAGCCATTTTCTTGTAAAGTCCGCCCCGTAGAAACTAAGTCAATGATCGCTTCCGACATTCCAGTAATTGGTCCTAACTCTACAGAACCATAAAGCATTACAATCTCTATAGGCAAATCTAGACTATCGAAGTAGTCTTTAGCGCAGTGGACATACTTAGAGGCAACTCTACCATGTGGAGGCAATTCTAGAGCCGAGCGGTATAAGCTAGATTGTTTCACCGCCACCGATAACCGACAAAGCCCGAATTGTAAATCGATTAAATTAGCAACTTGTGGCTGTTTTTCTTGCAATACATCATAACCAACAATACCAAGTTGCGCTTGACCGTATTCTACATAGACTGGAACATCTTGCGCCCTGACGAGTAATGCTTTGGCGCTAAGAGTAGGATCGCAAATTTGCAATTGTCTATTATTTGAATCGAGAAAAGCACTAAAATCTAGTCCCACTGATTGTAATAAACGGATGCTATCTTTTAAGAGTGAGCCTTTAGGCAATGCGACAGTAAGCATAATTAAGAAGTAATATATTGAAGCTTCGGGCATAATAATAGCCCAAATGCGATCGCCTAGGAAATGCAAATACTGCTAGTTGATGATGAAGTTGAATTAACAGATCCTCTTAGTCGAGTGCTAAAGCGTGAAGGTTACAATGTTGATGTAGCCTATGATGGAGCAGCCGGAAGCGACCTTGCAGCTAAAAGTAGGTACGATTTGCTGATTTTAGATTGGATGCTACCGCACAAAACCGGATTAGAGATTTGCCAACAAGTACGCCGCGCGGGACAAGCTACCCCAGTATTGTTTCTTACAGCCAAAGATACGATAGATGATCGCGTGCAAGGATTGGACGCAGGCGCAGACGATTATTTAGTTAAGCCTTTTGAACTAAGGGAATTATTAGCACGAGTCCGGGCGTTATTGCGTCGTTCGGCCTCTGACAGCGCGATCGCCTATTCTCAACGGCTAAGGGTGGCAGATTTGGAGTTAGACTGTGAAAACCAGCTAGGCTATCGCCCTGGGCGCAGCATTGAGCTATCGGAAAAAGAAACTCAATTACTAGCATATTTGATTGAAAATAGCGGTCAATTGCTCACTCACGCTCAGATTTATCAACATTTATGGTCTGAGGAGGGTGAACAACCCAGTAGTAATGTGTTAGCTGCTTTAATTCGTTTACTGCGCCGCAAAATTGAAGTGTCGGGGGAAATTCAATTAATTCATACGGTGTATGGTAAAGGCTATCGATTTGGCGAGAATAGTTAGATTAATGTGCGATCACTCTTTATTTAGGAGAAGTTACTGTTATATTTGCATTTAGCTGAGAGGGTGACTGTTGAATCAGTCTCATTAATAGGCGTAACCCTTCATTAACTGCGCCAGAATCTGGAAAAATTGCCGCTACATCAGGATCTAGCTGGATTAGAGTAGATTTTTTGCGTCCTTGACCGCGAGCTACAACCGGAAGTTTGGTAAAGTCGTATTCGGGGCGTAAATCATCATCTTCAAAGGTCTGACTCATAAGCTTTGCGTTCAGAGCGAGTAACTGGACGGGCGCTAATTAGGCGTGTAGTGCTGGCACGTTCAGTATAAGCAACAACCAACAATCGCCCTTTCGCTGATTCTCCCATAATTATAAAACGTTGTTCTCGAAGCGAGTGTTCTGGATCTTTAAAGGTTAAAAACAGTGGATCGTCAAAAACAGAAGTGGCTTCATCAAAAGAAACATTATGTTTGATCAGGTTACTTTCAGCTTTTTCATCATCCCAATCAAACAACATAGCTCTGATTCGCAACGATTTATTTTCCGGCGTTGCTGAATCGAGGGATGAATGACTAAGCACGATCAGGAATAGGGACATCTCCAAACTTGAGGTAATGAATCA
>NZ_PVWN01000007.1 GCF_003003885.1 Chlorogloea sp. CCALA 695
AAAAAAGACCTACGGATATCAAGAACGGGACGAGCAGCAGCGTCAGGCTTTCCGAGAACGGCTGAAAACGAAAACGGTCGAACAGCTCGTCTACGACGGGTGTTGCAGGCATTGACAACCGAGATGACTATCCCTATGGCTACAGCTCCGTTGGACAACGATTTTACGCTCTCAAACCTGGCAGCCGTACTGAGCGTGTCAGTTGGATTGCAGCGCTACGCCAAGGGAAAGTGTTTGCACCGATGACAAATGTTTGCTCCTGTAACCGTAACTTATTTGAGATGTGGTTAGAGCAGTGTCTTATCCCTCAATTGCGACCAGGCGATGTTATCGTCATTGACAATGCAAGTTTTCATCACTCCCAGACAATTGATGAGATTGTAGCAGAGGCTGGATGTGAGTTGTGGTATCTTCCCCCATATTCTCCAGATTTGAACAAGATTGAGCCTTGGTGGTTTGTCCTGAAGAATTGGATGCGACAACAATGGAGTGAATTTGACAGCTTTCGTGATTGTGTTGATGCTGCCTTTAAACACTGTCCTAACGTGTTTCCGTAGCGCTATATCCCTCTTTTGTCACTTTCAGGAGAGTAAAATTTAGAACCTGCGTTAGATAAGGCTTTGGGCAAAACGGCTACAAATCAACTCCGATATTAGAAAACAAAGGGTAAAAGATATACAGTACAAGCTTTTTCAAGTTTTAGTTTGTTTTTTCTTTACTCAGAGTGACAAAAGAGGGATATTAGTGAAAAAGCTGGGGAACTTGTAATTGTAATATAACTGTCGTGGTTCTGTCGGTGCAGCATCAAGCACACAAGCAACTACAGAGTTCTTGCATACGTCGAGTCCTACAACTCGCATTGTGTATTCTCCTATTTATTTGCGGTGAGGCCTTTTTACCTAGCTATGCAAGCCTGCGAATCACCCATAGGCACGAGCGCCTAATTCACTTTTAAGGCGGGTTCCGAGCGACGAATCGCCCAGGCATAGTAGGGACTATCGCGCCTTCCACCACAAGCGCCTATGAAATCGAAAAGGCAACGAGCGCCTACTTCACCATTGAGGTCTCATAGTGGTGGAATGCTTGCTAGTACGCTTTGGTTTGGACCCAAGCCGCGACACCGGATCTCTTTGCGGTGTTTCGCCAGGGGGTCAATCTGGCTCGTCAGGCGGCTAATAATCGTCTTCCTCGTAGTAAGGCGGCAAGTCGCCCCAACGAGCATCCCAAAAATCATCCCCGTCAAGAAACTCCTTCCCTGCTAGTTGCTCTATGCTTCCAGGCATCGACACCATAAACAGATAAGAGGCGACTTGCTGGAATGCCTCAACGCTGTTGCGCTCTAAGTTTTGCCATAGGTGGCAATTATTGATGTAAACCGTCCCACAATAAGAAAATTGCACGAGACATTGATCGTAGTGCCAGCGCGAAGAATCGCCCCAATCTTGAGGTCTTGAAAAACCTAAAATTGGGGTTTCTACGTCGATGCCCTCAACGTCAATTTCATAAAGGGTGTAAATGTTGTGGACTTCAATTGTTTCCATGCGTATCAAGTGCCTAAACTTGGGTGCGGGAATATAGCCTAAACCAGGCTTCCATCAACTTCGTTGCATCTTTGTCTCGGTAAGTAAAGGTATCACCATTTATCCAAGTAACTTTAACTAGCGTTTTTGGGCCATATTCAACCTCAACAGAACGAATTTGAGCCAAATTGAGCCAATGGTCGCCTTGTAATTTGCAGAGGTACATAGGTTAGAAATTATCTGCGGGAACATTGTCAAATAAAGGGTTATGTTCGTCCGGGAAGGGACTGACTGGGGCATCTAATTGAAATTCGACAAAGGCTCGTAACTGCTTAACCGCCTCGATTACGCATTCGTCTTCAACAACTGTGGCAGTTGCTTCTAGGCGCTCGGATTCGTAGTTACCCAGGTTTTTGACTTTCTGGTAACTGATGGATTTAATAATCATGGGTTTTTATTAGTAAGGAACGAGGTTATCTAGGCGCTGTTGGACGCGAAGCTTTGCGAGCGCGCTGGCGCTATCGCGCGTTTCTCCTGGAAGCGCGGCTAAAACCATCTCCCGCCAGTTTTTGGGCATGGGTACAACTTCAACATCGGGTAAATTGGCAACGGTGAATATCTTAGGGCTGTAAGCGGGGGCTTCTGGCACAAAATTCTTATACCATTCCTCTTTTAAACACTTCAAAAGCCACCCGGTAGCGCTCTTGATTTCTTTGCCTTTAGCGATGGTTGCTTTGTAGTAACCCAAGGCGGCGCTTACTTGCTCTAGGCTAAAATCCTTCAGCGATTGAGCGATTGAGGTAGGAACGGCGATCGCGCACTTCTCAATTAGTTTGATTTTTTCATCGGTGGATGAATCCTTATCAATAACGAGGGGCGATATTGTGGGCGCGGGCAACGAAACCACCGCCCGTTTCTTTATCGGCTCATTGATGAAAATATGCTTTATTTCCAGCCCGTTAGTAGTGACCAATTCCCAGGTGGTGGAAAGCCTTTTGAATTTGCGTCTAAGTTCTCCGCATTCGAGTATCCAGCCACCAGTCACGCGAGATAATGCCATGCCGACATCTAGCTTGAAGACTCGGTTTGCCCTGGGGCGGACGACTGGGCTTATGTCCTTGGCACGATTGATAATTGTCTTTTTTTCCCTAAGTTCGGCTTTTAAGCGTTCGTTCTCCTCTAATAGTTGGCGGTAATGCTCTCGTAAAACTTCGGCGTTTGCTTCGGCTCTTGTTGGTTTCATTAGTCCTCGCGGTGGTAAGAGTGGATGATTTCCTTAATTACTCGCTCACTTGCACCGATGATTAGTTTTTGTTGCTTGACCTTTGCTTTTAGTAGATCGATGGTTACTGCCTGTTCATTGCATCTTGATTGCAGGCTTTTTCTATCTGCCCTGAGTTCATCAATCTCTTGTCGCAGCCATGCGATTTCTTTTCCTCGGTGGTTACATAGCATCAATATGGTTTCACCTTCACCCCCTAAACTTTCGGTGCGATCGCTCTTCTGATTGGTTTGCACAAATGTTCTCCTATTAGTACAGATGTTTTCCTCTTGACCTATTACTGCCAAATGCGATCGCTACGACTTACGGCGGCAAGTGTTGGAGTGAGAAACTGAGACAAAAGGACAGGCATCATACTTAATTCTCTTGGCGGAGGCATCCAGTAAATGCCTGTCCTTTTATGTCGTCTATCAATATGAGCTTACGCATATTTCATTAAGTTATCAATGCGTATACGCATATCAATATACAATGGTTAGAAAGAAGCAAAGCGAAAACCCAGATGATATGCCAGTACTGCGACGTTTACGGGAGGTTGCTGGTTTAACTCAATCTCAGCTTGCAGGAAAGATACCTGACAAGACCAGAACGAAAACGCTTAACCAGTCAGTTATTAGTAGATGGGAGAGTGGAGAGGATGAACCAGAACTGACTATTCCTCAGATGAGGGCTTTGTGTTCTGCTTTGGGAATTCCGTTTGAAAACTTACCCGATGACTTTGGCCCACCAAGTCGTCCAGCCCAAACCGAATAAGCAAACCAAAAGCCGCCCAAACTTACTACAGTTTGAGCGGCTTCGGTGAAATATCTAGCGTACACCGCTTACAAGTATGGCAAAAAAGCGCACCCTTTCTGACCTAATCCGAGACGAAGTAGAACAGTAATCGCTATTTAATATAGATGCCTATGAGGAGGCTGATGGCTCCGATTGGGTAATAGATAGCTGTTATGGAGCAACCTACGATTTACCAACAAAACCAAAAAAGGGTTCGTGCGTCCCCTTCATTAAACCAACGCACGAACCAAAATCCGCGCAATGGGTACAAACATACTGGGTCTCTCGTCGCGGCACAAAACATGAGTATTTTAGATTCTGCTACTTGAAGCAAAACGGCGTAATTGGTTCGTGCGTCCGGGTGCATATCCCCGGTGGGAATACAAAAAGCGATCGCGCCTTATTGCTAAAAGAAAAAGTAGATCGGGCGATCTCACAGGGCTTGTATCCCGCCCAAATCATTACTTTGATCCACGGCGTAAAGCTACTTGCTGTGGCAGTGGCTCCGCGTCAGACATCGCCTTAAATTTGATCAGGCATTCGTACTTGTTCTCGCCTCGTTCGTCCTTGCCAACACACCTACTAAACCAAATCGCCGCCCCAAACTTATTAGAGGAACTGCGGCGCAGATAGATATGTTTGCGCCAAAGAATCGTGCTTACCCCGTCGCTGTCGTAATCAGCCACCACAGCGCCGATAGATTCCCAATCCATTGTCGCAAATTTATCAAGAGCAAACTGATAGTTAGGAGCCGCCTGGGGAGGAATCATGTGTTCCAGGGCGATCGCAATTCGAGATAGCGATTCACTAATTAACTGCTGCAATTGCAAGTAGGTTTGAGAGTCTTGGGGAGTCATAGCTACAAATTGAGCAATATCTTTAAATTGTCCAGAAACTAAACGGGCGACAACTAAGCCCATTTGATAAGCCAGAGGTACAGAAATTTTCATAATAGTGCTAGTGCCTTAGTAATGCGATTAGGGTCAGCCTCGATATAACGGACAAGAGCTTTAGGATCTTTGTGTCCAGTGAGTAATTGAATTGTGTGCAAATCTACCCCAGCTTCCCAGAGGCGAGTAATAAAAGTGCGCCGCGTCCAATGGGTGCTAAATCCTTTATGAGCAAGGTTGCATGACTCCACCGCACCGCGAAATAGCAAGTCCGCCGCTCTAAGCGTGATGTGAGTACCGGGACAAATGCGGCTTTCAAACAACCATCCATTATTATTCGTGGGCTTATTCGCGCTTAACAGTTCGTGCAAAGCGGGATGAACAGGAACTTGCCGCGCGTGTGGCGCTTGCCTTTGGTATCAGCCTTGCGAATGCCCGCCGGGAAAGTAATTTCTCCTAGAGGATTGCCTACGCCATCAAAAATATCTTCTATTTTTAGTTGAACAATCGCCCCCCAACGCTCTCCCGTAAATCTGGCGATATCGAGCAGCAACTTATATTTTTTACTTCTTAAAGATTTGCGGATTTTTTGATATTCAATTTCCGAAATAATAGCAGCTTGACCGTAACGATTATTTTTCAACTATCCGACCTTCTACTTTTAGCTAATAATTAACTTATTCTTTTGTCTAATTAATGGTTAAAAGTGGAATAAATCAGAGAATAACTATTAATTGAAAGTAAGTCAACTACAGCCTGTAATTAGGATAGAGCGCCATCAGTAATCTTCATGATTTCCATAGAAGCCGAAGTTTACGCCATCTTTATAAAGGAATAAGCTGGAAAGCAAATCACTAATTTATTGCTCTATAAAGTTATGACTGCTCTAGTAGTTTCTACCGATATCCCCTCGAACATTAATACGCTCGAAAAACTAGCCGCTTGGGTAGGATTAGCCTTAGAGGATGTTTTAAAAGTTATAAAGGGTAAAATTTTCTGCCAATCGTCTCACCATAATTCGGAGCATGGCAAGGTAGACAAAGGTCTCTGCCGTTTCAGGGAGTAGCTCGCACGTCTTTGTTTAACCGCCGACACCAAGTCAGCCCTGCGAAGGTTCGCTCCACCACCCAGCTAGGCAGTAAGACAAACTTCTTGCACTCTTGGGGTCGCAGGACTACCGGCACAGTCCAACGGCAAGAATCCATCACCCACCTAGTGAAAGGGTTGCCGTCAAAACCAGCATCAACCCAGATCCTATGCAGGCGCGATACGGCAGTTCCCATTTGTTTGACCTGATTGAGTACTTGTTTGCCACCATCACGCTCACCGACACTAGCTGCGGCGATCTTTGCCCGTAATCCTAAGCCCAGGGTATCCACTGTCAGGAAGCGTTTGCGTCCCCTCACTTTTTTACCCGCATCCTATCCTACCGCTTGACTTACCAACGCCGCACTTTTCACCCTTTGACTGTCTATAATCGCTTCTGATGGACTCGGTTCTCGCTCCGAGGATACTCTCATCCATGCCCTTAGCCCGTCATGCATCTTCACCCACGTTCCCTCTTGGCGCCAGTTACGGAAATAAGTGTAGACTGTCTGCCAGTTTGGGAAGTCCCCTGGTAAGGCACGCCATCCACAGCCCTCACAAAGCACATAGAATATAGCGTTGAGAATGTCCAAAATATCGACTTCACGCTTGCGACCACCGGGTTTTTGGGGTGGTATTAACCCACTAATCAGTTCAAATTGTTCTGGGGTTAAGTTACTAGGGTTTTCTTTACTCATAGCTCTCAATGGTGCTGTATCTAAGTATTTACAGCTTACGCCCTGAGAGCTTTTTTTACTGCTTAACCGACTTTTCAAACATCCTCTTAGAAATTGTCGGTGGAGTGCCACAAATAATCGGCAACTGGGAAGCAACCACAGAACCCGGCAACTACTATACCCGTAACCCAATGAATAGCGGGGGCGCGGCGCGAATTAAGTTCGGGCAATATACCTCGTGGCGGGTTGGACTTCACGGAAAGGATCGCCATGAAGCTTTAGTCCAAGTGGCTCCAGTGTCGGTACACCGCGACTTTAACAAGGATTTTAAACGCACAGGCGATCGCATTACGACTGGTTTATACGGCATTAACCAGCACTGGGGCTACGATTTGCCGCTTAACAATATCAGCACTGCTTCGGCGGGTTGCCTCGTTGGTAGAAGCCACGGCGGTCATAGAGAATTTATGAATTTGATTAAGACGGACTCACGCTACAGACAAGATCCGTCTTTCATCTTCACCACTACAATTATTCCCGGTGACGAACTAGCAAAACTATTTCCTGGGGATTCACCATACAAAAAATCTATGACGGCAAGGCTACTTCTACAGAATACTTAAATCGCTTCCCCGTTGGCGGCGATAGTGCAAAAAAACCTCCGCAGCGACTACTTTTGCCGATAATAATTCCAGACGCGGCGCAATTAATTCTGTAAATCCTTCTCCATCTACAGGAGTAGGGGCATTATTTCCCCCCAGTAGCAACGGACACACCGTTAACCACAATTCATCAATCAAATCTGCCGCCAACATTGCCGCTACAATCTCACCGCCGCCTAACACTGCTAAACGCTTTAAACCCATTGCTAAGATTTTTTCTAGGGCATTAGTCAAATTAATCTTACTTTTGGTAGTTTCGCAGATAACAATTTGTTCAAACTCTGAGGAATTTTGCCAAGGTTTTGCACCCCCAGTTGTGGTTAATAAATATCGGGGTACAGGTTGGCGAAAAAAGGATAATTGGCGATCAATATTTCCACTACCAGAAACTACTATTTGAACAGGTTGCGGGGGTAACAATTGCTGGTATCTTTGTTGTATAAGTTGTGGCTCACAGATACGTATAGTCGTGCCGTAAGCTCGAAGCGTACCTGCGCCGAATAAAACAGCATCGGCGGCGGCAACTTGCTGTTCTAGGTGGTATTTGTCGGCTGGAGACGAAAACCGAGCAGGCGATCGCGCTTTTGTCGCAATTTTGCCATCGGCGCTCATTGCCAAAACAACAGTAGTATAAGGTCGATTGTCAGGTAGTATCATCGCGCAGACTTAGTTTGGAACCAAAAAGACACTTGTACATAGATAACAGCTTTTTCCCAAAGAGCAGTATATGATGACAAATGCAGATATTATTTATACCCTTTACAACCTTAAAGTAGTAAGTAGCGGCTCTCAAACCAAGATATTTTTAAAATTGGTCTGGAGAATTAAGGCGCTCAAGCTGTAGATATCAGAAATATACAAAACCTAAAGAAATGCCCCGTCGTGAGTAAGCCGAAAGAAACCAATGTCAGCACTGTTCTCTTGCATAGTTTTAGGTTTTGTTTTTCGTTGAGGACATTGTTATATGGTTAAGCTCAATCAATCCTCTTTTCGTCGCATTCTACTGTCGAGAATATTACTTCTGAGTTTACCAGTTTTGTTAATCGGCGAAGTAGTAGCATTTCGCCAAGTCCGTTCTAGATTGCTAGAAACATCGCTTCAGCATCTTAATGTCAGCGCCAGGGAAAAAAGTAAACAAATCAGAGCGCAAATTGCCACTATGCAAACAACAATGCTGTTAGCAAGTCAAATTACAGCGCTCAAATCGGGTTCGCCGACTTCAGTTAGACAATTTTTAGAAAAACTCCTGCTTCAACTCCCAACTCATATTAAGTGCCTTCAACTTACAAGCTTGCCAGACGATAAACTAATTGCTAGTACCTGCAAAAGTCGCTATCGGGTCATGAAACAAGAATTGTGGTCACAGCAAGGGGATTTGCTTTACGAAGCGCAAAATATTCAGGTTCAATCGGTATTTGCACCCTCATCGCCCACTACTGCACAAATGCAGCTAATATTATCGGCTCCTGTATACAACAGTGCGCTTCAACGGCGTTATGTCTTGACAATGCAATCAAGTTTAAGCAGCAGTCAAAGTAATACTCGCCAGCCAGCTAATTTTATGCTGGCAGACTCTACGGTAATAATTGCCGAAAATGGCACAATTATCGCCCATCCAACAGTCGAACTTGTAGGAAAAAATATTAGTCAACAGCCAAATTCCCTGCTATGGAAAAAGATAATTAGCAATGCGATCGCGCGGCAAAATGATGGTAACTTAAATAATTTCTCCTTTACCCAAAATGGCGACACCTTCCTAGCCAGCTACAAAGCTATCGATAGCCCAATTTCTACCGAACGGGGACACTGGATAATACTCGCTGTAACACCCCAAAGCATAGCTCTACAAGGCTTGAAAGAAATTAAATTAATTTTATTTTTACTTACTCTCAGCTTACTAGGTGCGAGCTTATTAACAGCCCTGCGTTTAGCGCGGGAATTGGCAGAACCTTTAGAACAACTAGGTAACTACGCCCTCAAGCTGCAAAATTACCATGAAGTAAAACGGATGCCCCATAATTTTAAAATTAGGGAATTCAATCAATTAGCTTCCGCTCTCGATTTGATGGTAAAACGGTTGCAACTGTCCGCCGAAGAACTAGAAAGAGCTTGGACTGAAGCAAAGGCTGCTAACGAAAGTAAAAGCAATTTTTTAGCCACAACTTCTCACGAACTGCGAAACCCCCTCAACGCCATCATCAACTGCATTCGTTTAGTTCGAGAGGACTACTGCGACGATAAGCAAGAAGAAGCGGAGTTTTTAGAACGAGCCGAAGAAGCGGCAATTCACTTACTAGGCATCATCAACGACTTGCTCGACATTGCCAAAATTGAATCTGGGAAGCAGTCTTTAGTAATGGAAGAACTAAACCTAGAGCAGATATTGCAGGAAGTAATTAGCTTACAGAAAATCCACATTCACCAAAAAAACTTGCAATTAATCGTCTCTAAAAGCTCTGAGCCAATTATAGTTAAAAGCGATCGCGCTAAGTTAAAGCAAATCTTAATCAATGTAATTGGCAACGCCGTTAAGTTTACGGAAATTGGCAGCATCAGCATTAAAACTCAAATCGAACCACAAACCAGTAGCAATGACTGGCGAATTAGCATCATTGTTGAAGATACAGGGATAGGTATTGAGCCATCCCAGCAATCTAAACTATTTCGTCCTTTTGGGATGGCTGATGACACAACAACTCGAAAATTCGGCGGTACAGGGTTAGGCCTTGCCATTTCAAGAAATTTAGTTGAACTCATGGGCGGGAGTATTATGTTGTGTAGTGCAGGCATTGACCAAGGAACAACGGTAGCAATTTCTTTACCTTTAATTAAGGTTGTCGTAACCCAAGAATTGCCAGCAATCAAAACACCCTTAATTGCTACTCCCCCTGCTGGCTCAATGTCCTAAAAGCAACTCTAGCGGCGGCTTGTTCGGCGGCTTTAATTGAACGTCCTTTACCCTGCCCCAATTGCCGATCTTGCAGCCAAACTTGAGCGCTAAACCGCTCGTCTGGCACTTCAGAACGATGCCCTTGAGGAGTTTCAATTACCCGATACTCTGGTAATACTTTGAAATGTCCCTGAGTCCATTCTTGCAAGGCAGCTTTGTAATTTAGTCGCGCCGGATCGCTACGAATTTCTGTAGCTAATTGAACAAAATGCGGATCGAGCCAAGGTCTAATTAGTTCTAAAGTATGGGTACTCAGGTACAAAGCCCCTAATACAGCCTCAAAAGCATCGGCTAACCTTGACTGCTGCCCCTCTTTGTCGCTGCTAGTTACCAGTAAGTAAGGTTCAAGCCCATAACTAATTGCTAAAGAAGCCAAAATGCGATCGCTCACCAATACCGAACGAATTGCCGCAAATTCTCCCACTTTCCAATCTGGATAAACTTCCCACAACACCTCTGCCGCCACTAGGCGCACTACCGCATCGCCGACAAACTCTAATTGTTCGTAATTTGCCACCGCCGAGACACTAGGATGAGTCAGCGCCAAATCTAACAATTGCCACTTTACTTGAGTAATACTTGGAACTCCTAAAATTTGCAGCAAGCTTTCTAACTGCTTTTGGCGAGGCGGATAACTCAATTTCGTCATGGAAGTTGTTTAGCAGGAAATTTCCGCAAATTGTCTATATTATTGGCATAGTTTAATCGACTTCTAGAAAATTAATTAAAGACTCCGCCTTTTCTTTGCTCTCTATGGATTTACCGTTAATTTATCATCCTGACTATGTTGTCCCGTTGCCCCAAGCTCACCGTTTCCCCATGCCCAAGTTTCGGCAACTGTACGAACTATTATTAAACGATAAAGTTGCCCAAATAGAGCAGTTTTTTATTCCCGAAACTCCATCCCAACAACTGATTGAGCTAGTTCATACTCCCCAATACGTCCAAGCTTATATACAAGGAACTTTAGATGCTAAAGCCCAGCGTCGGATTGGTTTACCTTGGAGCCCAGCTTTAGTTAAACGCACAAATATCGCCGTAGGTGGCACAATTTTAACAGCCAAACTCGCCCTAAAATATGGTTTAGCTTGCAATACGGCGGGGGGTACTCATCATGCTTTTCCAAGTTACGGATCGGGCTATTGTATTTTTAACGATTTAGCGATCGCCTCTCGCGTTATTCAGCATCTCAATCTTGCTTGCAAAATCTTAATTATTGACTTAGACGTACATCAAGGTGATGGTACGGCGTTTATTTTTCAAAATGACGACAGCGTATTTACTTTTTCGATGCACTGCGAAGTCAATTTTCCTGGTACTAAACAAGTTAGCGATTTAGATATTGCGCTCCCGGTAGCAATGGAAGATGAGGAATATTTACAAACTTTGGCTCATTATCTAACCGATATCCTCACGGCTGTTAAGCCCGATTTGGTGTTGTATGATGCGGGGGTAGATACTCATATAAGCGATCGCTTAGGCAAATTAGCCATGACTGATACCGGGATTTTTCGCCGAGAAATGCAAGTATTATCTACCTGTATTGCGGCTAGATACCCCATTGCCTGTGTCATTGGTGGCGGTTATGCTGACGATCTTAAGAGCTTAGTGTATCGTCACTCTTTGCTACACCGCGCCGCTAGTCAGGTTTATCGTCAATACAGCCTTTAACACTATTTCTTACAGCAAAGGGCATGGAATCACCATACCCTTTGCTTTAACCCGATATTGAGAAACTTACCCCTACGGAATATTTACTTGAGGAGAATTTGTAGGTATTCCACTACTGTCAGGATTCTGCATCACATATTTATCTTTATCTACTGGCACTAAAATGTAAGCAGTCTGAGTTTCGGTCGGCTTTTGCGTACCCTCTACTGGCTGATTTTCTGCCTCTGATACTGATTGGCTGGCAGCATCTACCGTACTTCTGACATTTTGGCTCACACTTTCACTAGCACCCTTAATTACATCGGCTGTCCCTTTAACAGTGTAATTAACGCTTTGAGCAGTATTTTTAACTACATTTACCGTGCCTTTCAAATTTTCGTTGACTTCTTCTGCTGTACCTTTAACAGTCGTACCAACATCTTTAAGAGTGTAATCTACATTTTCCGCTACATTTTTGACGGCATCGCCCACACCTTTTACTGTTTTGCCTACACCTTCGGTTGCACCTTTAACGGCATCGCCCATACCTTTTACTGTATTGTTTACGCTTTCAATCGTAATTTTACTTGCAAAGGCTGCTGCCGCCGCGCCCATCAAAGCCCCAAAAACTGCACCAATGCCGATTGTAGCTAAGTTATATCCCTTATCTGTATTTGGTTCAACCTGATCTTGAGCCGTAGCTTGATCTTGTGTAGTTACATCTTTATCTAGCAAAATGCGATCGCTCATTTTAATTATCTCCTTAAGGCTAAAACTATCAAATTATTGTCAGCAGACATTTCTTAACTAAACAAGTTGCACTTTCTGTCGTTCTATTTGCTAACCTTTTCTATCTTGGCAGCAAATAAATTCTCAATTGAGCAACTGTTGATTACAATCTATTTGTAAGGCGTGGAGTTTGATTTACTTACAATTTAAAAGTAGTTTTTTATTGCTCCACGCACTTAACCCTACAAAAAATAGGTTTTTAAGTTTGAGGAAAAATCGTTATTGCTTAGGTTTAGTATCAATAACATTCGCGATCAAAACTTAATCATTAAAATCAGAGTTTTGCTCGTTATATTGATTTGCTTGGTCATAATCTTGACTTGGTTGATTCAATTCTTCTGGCATAACGCTTTCTTCAGAATCTACATTTGGCGCAGATTCAACAATTATTGTGCGCTCAATAATCCGCTCTTTTTCTACAGGAATTAAAACATAGGTCGTTTGAGGTTCAAATTCTTGGTCAGCAGGATTAACATAGTCAGCAGTTTGCTTTAACTTATCTGTAACGCTTTCTAAAGATTTTTTAGCCCCTTCTGTGGTATCTTTAATTGCATCTACCACCGGATTTACTAAGCCTTGATTGACACCCTCAGCTACGGTTTTTGCTGCTTCTCCTACGCCTTTTGCGGCAACATTAACACCTTCACCTACGCTTTTTACCGCATCCCCAACGCCTTTAGCAGCAAGGTTAGCGCCTTGAATGGTTTTTTTATTCGACAACGCCGCCGCTAACGTTCCTAAAGTTGCGCCCAGGAGTCCACCAAGCAAAACTTTATTTAAGTTGTTACCTTTTTGACCTTTGGATTGAAGCGGATTATCAGAACTTTTTTCTCTAGGCATGGAAGCACCTTTAATGCTTTCATTTTTAGGTAATTCAGTACTTATTTTTTTACTTACGGCTCTAATATAAAATTGACCATCTGTAGCAGTGCTATCATTTTTATTTTGCTGGTTCATAGCTGTTTGTTCATCTAGTTTCATGACAATTTCTCCGTTGTTGTAAACTACTTAGATTGTTCATTTGTGTGATTTCTGTTTGAGAAACATAAACCTACAAACTTTAGCATCTATACAATTGCAGATTTTAAGAAGGGGAAAAGCTTTGCTATTGCCTCAATACTTGCTTCAAGAATGCTGGTTTTTTGCTTCTCTTTTGTAATCTAACAATTGCCGAACTCTAACTTCACTAGACTAAAGATGTACATTCTCCAATTCTTAGTCTTTCTTTAGTTGTAATTTATTGAATTTAATTTAAGCCACTTATTTTTGCTTGAATAAATTTTTGATATGTTTTATTGCTAATTAACCTTAAACAGTAATTCTTAGGTTCTCTAAAAAGTAAATATTAGGCGCTCAAAGCAGCGAATGGGAAATAAACGTCCAACAACTCAATTTAATGCTAAATTTGCCTAATTATCTAGCTAAAACTACGTATTTGCGATTAATTGCTGCGTTTAGAGTTAACCAATTGCTAAAATGCGAAGCCCTGCGTGCGCGCTTGCGCGATCGCACGTCCCGCCAAAGATTATAAAAATAGATGATAAAATTGAAGCTTGTCAGCCAAGGCAAAAAGTAAGTCGAACAGTGTAGTAGTGTATTACTACTTTAGACAAAGGTTTTGTTCTAAAGACAGATGAAGCATTTTGCTAGGCTAGATACAATTTTTAAAAACAAAAAAAGCCGAGGAATAATCTGTGCTGCTATCAAAAGGCTTTGAAATTGAAATGTATACGGGAACGCACCAAGGCGATATTGTTGGTCTTTCTGACCAAATAATAGCCGCCGTTGACGGTTATATGCGCGAACCCGATAGCCGCAATGTAGAATATATCACCCCCCCCTCTACCCAATACGACACTCTATTATGTGACTTGGTGCGACCTCGGCAACAGTTGCGAAAGTTTTTACAGCGCCTAGGTAATTACACTCTTATTCCTGGTAGTACCTTATCCTTGGGTGGTAGCGAAAATTTTTATAGATCCGACCCTCAGAACCCCTACCATACCTATATTGAGCAGACCTACGGCACTAAAGTTGTTACCGCCAGCGTCCATATAAATATTGGCATTGACGACCCAGAGTTATTAATGCAAGCTTGTCGTCTTGTGCGGGTAGAAGCACCTTTATATCTTGCCTTGAGCGCTTCTTCGCCCTTTTTAGACAGCCGAGTTACTGGGTATCACTCTACTCGTTGGGGTCTATTTCCACAAACTCCTACAGATGTCCCTTTATTTACCAGCCACGCCCATCACATCGAATGGGTAGAAGCCCAAATCGCCGCCGGGACTATGCAAAATGTGCGTCACCTGTGGACTTCTGTGCGCCCCAATGGCGATCGCCGTCCTTACGATCTCAATCGTGTAGAATTGCGAATTTGCGATTTAGTCACGAGTCCTATTTCCTTACTAGCAATTACTGCCTTAATTGAAGCTCGTCTCTGGCAATTGCTCGAAAATCCGGGACTAGATCCACTTACTAACAGCATCTTCTCCCCTTCAGAGTTATTAGAAGTAACTAAAAACAATGAAATTGCGGCGGCGACAAGTAGCCTAGATGCTCCCTTAACCCACTGGCAAGATGGTAGAAGTATTGTTGCTAGAGATTGGATTGAAGAAATTTATGCCCAAGTATGGGATATCTCTAAGCAAAAAGGTTTTAGCTGTTTTCTCTCTCCCTTAGCAAAGCTGCTCCGCGAAGGTAATGAAGCCCAGCAGTGGTTAAGATTAAACTCTTGCGGTTTCGATCCTCGGCAAGTGCTGACTTATGCTCAAGTAGCGATGGCAGAGCAAGAATTAGAACTAGAAGATAAGTTATGTCCGTCTTTGCTTGCTTAATTTCTCTCCTATCGGCTTTTGGCTAATAAAATGTCAACTTATCTTGCCAAAAGTCAGATTAAAGCTTCGGAATACCTAATCAATCAAATAACTAAACTAAATATTAATTAAACCTATATAAAAATTATAGGTATGATGTCCATCATAATTAGTATCTCCGGTGCAATACAAGCCTTAAATGCCTCAAGTTGTCTTAATTAACCCTCAAATTCCTCCCAATACGGGCAATATTGCCCGTACCTGCGCCGCAACTTGTACACAACTCCATTTAGTTGCCCCTTTAGGCTTTGAAATTAGCGATCGCTACCTCAAACGTGCTGGCTTAGACTACTGGCCCTATGTAAACCTCCACTATCACGATTCCATTGATGCTTTTCAGTTGTACCAGCAGCAAAAAGGAGGGCGCACTATTGGCTTTAGCGTCAGGGGCAAAGGTAGTTATTTAAACATTCAATTTCAAATAGACGATTGGCTGCTTTTTGGTAGTGAAACTGCTGGGTTGCCCCCAACGCTTTTAGCTTCTTGTCAAGAAACAGCCTACATTCCTATGAGCCAGCCGGGAGTAAGAAGTTTAAATCTATCGGTAAGCGTAGCTGTAGGTTTGTTTGAAGCTTGTCGTCAAGTTGGATTGCTAAAATAACCCTAATTTTCTTCGTAAAATTACGGCTAACTTCAGGGTTTTTAAGGTTGATTAGCGCTGATTATACCTGCTTTTAAGAAATTTATTTAAGCCTTTACTCTTAACACAGTGATTAGATACTTTGCCACCCAAAGCATGATAAGAAATTCCTATATTAATTGAGCAAGTCTGCTACTATCTAGCGTCAACTTCTGCGATTTTAATTAAACTAATTGGCAAGATAAATAATTAACCAATGTCATAGCTAGTATAGGCTTGAGCAGCTTGATATTCAAAATCGTTAATTTGTGTTGGCAAAAAATAATTTGCTCATCGCCCTTGCTTTTTAGAGAAGTTATTAGCTAACTTTGCAGTGGTATTTTAATTAATCAAAGTACGTTGAACGTGAGGTTATGTTACAAAATTTTGCTTAATCTTAGCGCAGGACTGCAACGATCGCCTATGCTAAATCTTTGGGTTTGGGTAAATCTGCTCCCTGGGGCGATCGCCCTAAAGAAATCTCACCCTAGTAGTTACTCAAGAGCGATGATAATTACTTGATAGCCAGCAATTAATATTTACTTGCCAAATTTTCAAGTGTTGAAATTTTTTCAAATTGGTGTAAACTTGTGTAAATTAATTAATTATTCAAAAGATATGAAGTAAATTATGTCGGTTGGATGATGACGAAAACAAAATAGTAGTATTGTAAAAGCGAGGCGATTGTTGATTAGATAAATCAACAGCAGTCAAGCAAAGCGTGTTTCTAGGAGGTCGTTTTTGAAACGAACATCGACTAAAAAAATTAAAGGTTTGCCCAGTTGCAAGATGAGTAAGAATGCACTGGAAAAACAATTACAGCCAAAGGTGCGGGTATTTCGGACATCGGCAGCCATCATTGGTTTAACAGTATCGGTAGGAACGCCAAACCTTTTACTGACACAAGCGGCACAATTGCCACAGGTAAGTAGCTCATCAACGCAGGGCGAAGTCAGCGCCCCAGAAATAGTACAAGTAGTACCGTTAGTAAGCGCATTGCCTATAGAAAGACCTCAAGTAGTGCCATCCACGCCTTACAGTACAGCCAAAAAAGCTATTGCACCGATTTACAATCATCCGGCTCCTGTGGTTGAATCCAGCGCCCCAAAAACAAAGTTTACAGTGCTACAGCCCTCTGAGGAGTTAGTATCCCAACCTCCCGTGGCTAATAGAAGTCTTGCTCTAAGACTTCGGCAACATCAGCAGGAAAGCACTTTAGAGCGCACCCAAGCCTTATCGTCCATAACTGCAAGCAATGCACAACAAAACTTCGCGCCAATTAAGGCTACTAGAGAAGCAGAAGTTGTTCAAAATCGAGCAATAGAGATTGTCCCCAATCAAATAGTTGTCGCTTCTAGCCCCTCAGAAGTGCGATCACCCCTTAATGTAGAAGCAAATAGTGGTTGGACAGCAAAGCAAAGGCTGCTAATAGATGGCTTAAAAAGTAAAGAAAATTCTAGACCTTTAAACAATCCTGTAGTACAAGTACCTAATAATACTGATTTAGCGCCACCAGTAACTACCCTTAGCCAACCAGCAGTAGTTGCAGCCCCGAACCTCGAAGGGACGTTACCAAAAAACATTGGGAGTCAAGCCTTAGTAGCAGCAACTAGCGACCAAAGCCGGGAATTTGCAGCGCCGCTACAAGCAGAAGTAATTGTATTACCGCAGACACAAAGCAATCACGACTTAGCTACTACGCCAACAGAGGTTGCCGCAGCAGCACCAGGCGATCGCACTGCAACAGAGCAGTTAGCAATATCGCGATCGCCAGGATTTGTCCCGCCAGCGTCGGTAGCCCCATCCGCAAATACTACCTCTACAGAAGTAAAAGCCGTTGACGAGCAACAAATAGCCACCCAGGCGCTACCGGAAGCAGTAGAAAATTCTTCTCCCGTTAAAGAAATAGTAACTAGCGTCAACGAACCAATTATAGTAAGTGCCACAACATCAGAGTATCAAGTAAAACCAGGAGATACGCTGATAACTATTGCTTCAGCCCATCGCCTATCTTTGCCGGAAGTGGCTAAATTTAACCATTTGTCCGATCCTGACTTGCTGCTAGTAGATCAAAAGATCAAGATCCCTAGCTTAACTAGCATGACACCTCAAGCAAACGTTGCCGTTTTACCACCAATTGAAAAAGTAGAGCCAACCGCACAGACAAACAGTTTACCTGTGGTGGCGCTGCCATCCGTCGCTAAGGTGCCGCTTGTAGCTACGGCACAAGAGGTTGTACTTACAAACCCACCCGCACCAGCTTACACTGGTGTAGGCGGGAATACTCCTGGTGAAGTAGAAGCAAAGCCACTAGAGCCAACAGCCCTAAATGACCTGCAAGTGCAGTACGCCCAGAAACTACAAAACGACGTACAGAAGCTAAAGCAAAAATACCATGCTCAAAATAGCAGCAACCCTATAGTGCTAGTACGGGCGGTAAAAGGCGAATCACAACAAGTAGTTAGACCTAGCGCGAAGTTAGATAACGAACCGATCAATCCAGACTTTCAAGTTGCTCAAACCTATCAAGACTTAAAACCTGTAACTCAAAAGCAATTAATAAATAGAGTTAATTACTCGGCTCCAGCTAGCGTTAGAGGTAGGGTAGCTACCGCTCCTGTAAGTGGAGATAATTCCAACGAATCTTTTCCTGCACGGCAAGTTATTCCAGAGTTGCCCCCCTTAGATCCGGCTATGAACTACCTGCCTCAGCCTAATGGGGGAGCTCCTTTAAACGGTTATATCTGGCCAGCACGCGGTGCATTAACATCTAACTACGGCTGGCGCTGGGGACGAATGCACCGAGGAATTGATATTGCTGCCCCTGTAGGTACGCCCATATTTGCCGCCGCACCGGGTGTAGTAATTAAGTCAGGCTGGAATAAGGGAGGCTACGGCAACTTAGTTGACATTCAGCACGCTGACGGTACTTTGACCCGCTATGCTCACAACTATCGACTTTTGGTGCAGCCTGGTCAATTTGTAGACCAGGGGCAGCAAATTTCCCTAATGGGTAGCACGGGGCGCAGTACAGGGCCTCACCTCCACTTTGAAATACGTCCTAGTGGCAAAGGTGCAGTTAATCCTATTGCTTTGTTACCAAAGTCTAGGTAATTGGAAATGGGGAATTGGGAATTGGGAAAGATTCAAATTCCCAATTCTTTTCTTATTTAAAGTTACTTAGCATTCCGTAAACTGCCCAAATCGCCATTGGGCGCAGGTAGTGGCAAGCCCGGAATGTACTGACGGCTGTAATCGCTTCAGGGGTACGAAATTGCAGCCCATTGTTGTAAATTTGCTCTACTACGGTTTGGGTTAGCTTTAATGCTTCTTCTTTCATATCCATTTGAATCAGAAAAGCCGCTAGTCCGAAGTTAATTCCCGTCCAGACTTCTAGGGGATGAGTAGCATCGGGGTTTTCTGGGGAACCATCAATTTTTAAGCCATTAGCAGCGCCAAAAGCTCCATTGTGGAATTTGAGAAAGCAAGCATTGTAGACAGTTTTTAAGCTAGAAAGAGTGCGAGTACTTTCTACAATATCAGGCACGCCTAGTAATCGCGCATAAAATTGTCCGCACAACTGATCTGCCATAACTACATCAGAGCCACTTTCACTATCAAGGCGATAATACTGCCCATTCCAGAGTTTTTCTTGATAAATTGGGCGCGATTGTTCTAGCCAAGTTTGATAAATAGCAATAGTTTCATTAATGGGCGGTTGATTTAAAGGAGACGTGAGAATTTCTCCTAATGGATGCTCCGGGGGATAACTGGTTAAAATTTTGCCAATAGCGATCGCACTTTCAAGTCCTGCTAACCACAAGCCGCCACAGTAGGCGCTAACTCCTTGCAAACGCCAATCGTCAAAGGTCTGATCGGGCGCTCCTGAGTTCTCTGGGATGCCGTCGCCATCTAAATCGAAGGTTTTGAGGTAATTTAAAGTTTGGACAATTGCATCCCAACAATCCCACAGCAATTCCCAATCTGTTGACCCTGTGAGGACAAAATCTCGGTGGACTTGCAAGACAAAATCGCTAGGTAAATCTTTCCATAAATTGCAATCTTGGTAGCTTGTATAGTTAGTTTTTTCCCAGGGATGTTCGTTTGGCGCTCCTAAATCGTGGGGAGTTGCATTGGCAACTTTTCGCATTCCTGTAGCTTGGTTGTAGCCAATTTCTCTAAGAGTGCGATCGCTTGTTGAAATTGCTCTAGCGTAAGCTCGTAAAATAGATTTATCTAATTTTGCCCACAGCATTAATAAACCAAAAGAGCCATAAAGCCGGACATCTAAGCTTTCGTACCAACGGTAATCTAAGCATTCTAAGACGGCAAATTGTCCGACTGGATCGCGTTCATCCGCCGCACTCCACAACGTACCACCGCTAGTTAAATCGTAAAGCTCGTTAAATAGAGCCATTTTGAACCAATCAGGCAAATCAACGCGATCAATAATTGGTTGCTGCCATGCTTGGACTTGCTTTTGCCAAGAATGGTATTGTTGTAAAGCATTAGTTACGATCGCCCAAACATTGTGACCGTTACGTCCAAAAAAGTCTGTATAGCGACGATAATAATTTACTCCTGGCGCAAATTCAGTTATCGGGAAATCCCAAGCTAAAACGAAAGGTATCTCTAGACTTTCTCCCGGTTCTAGAGTAAATTTAATGGCGATCGCACTTGCTAATTGTTCGCCATCAGCAACTGGTGTTTCATCTATATAGTTAGGTAAAGTACCATCATTAGAAAAGCTTTGCCACACATCTGCGCCTGTACCTGTAGGATTCCAGCGAGTATGATGGAATATTTGGTATTTAGGATTAGTCGAAGTTGCGATCGCCCATTGTCCTATCCCTTCTTCTACAACGTCGCTGCCAACTTTATCTAAAATACAACCTAGACTATTAGCGTCTTTTACTAAAACGTTGTAATTTCCCGCACTTTGTCCTAAACGCGGTTCATAATCATAAACTGGACTACCATCATCTCTAACTCGCACTTGTGGAGATTTAATCGAATTTGTAAACCAGCCCACCATATTTTGCCATGTCAGCATAATACTGAGCGTTAGCGGTTTATCGGTAGGATTAGCAGCTTTCCAGACAAATACTGCCACAGGATAGCTAGTTTCTTGGTAATTATCCGGCAATATAGGTGAAAATTGTTCGCATATTAGCTGAGACTGAAATACATTTTCGTAGACAAACCAGCTACGAGGATAAAGAGCATGGTATGTACCGCCATCTTTTGGATACCATTGCCAAGCTTGTAAAGTGCCGTCTTCTGGAGCTTCTGTACATAAAGCATAAGCTAAATTGCTTTGCTGTTCAAAAACGCTAAATTGACAAGCGGGAATGCTTTTAAAAGTATGCTCTCCCCCGTCAATATGCCACAAATTAAAATCGCCTTTAGAAGAACGCCCAATACAACCCGCGCCAAAGCCACCTAAAGGCATACCATGCCAAGCACCATCATCAAGGTTACTAGGATTGCGAACAGTGTAGGGTTTGTCCCATCCTAAGCCAATGGGACGATTCCAAGTACAAGGGGGAATTTGGGGTAAGAGGTGATTTTTCATCTCATCATCTTACGATTTTGGTAGCAATTTTGAAAATGCTTCTTTAAACCGCTTGCTAAAGTTTTAAACTCAAATGATTATGCGATCGCTCTATTAAAACTCTCATGAAACAACTTCCAGATGAGAAAATTTTACTTGAACTACTATCTCTAGCTCAAGAAACTGAACAAAAAGCTGAAGAACTATGTGACTTAACCGCAGAAGTTGATGAAAAATGGCGCGATCGCCTAAAGTCACTCACAAAAAAGCTATCTATTCGCCGCAACACCTAAAAACGCTTCTTTAACAAATCTTTCTCTATCTGAAGCAATAAGATCGCCAATACTCTTAAACCGCTTTTACCTAGTAGTTTAGATTCATAGCTAATAAATATCTGTTAATTAAACAAATGAAAGGTCAATTGTAGTGAAAAGCGATCGCCTTTTCCCCTCTACCCCCACACTGACACGAACAGCTTTTTTAACGGCTACTTAATTTTGAGACAACCGTTTTACTTCTTCGCCCCCTAATAGTTGATCGGCTTCAATAAGTAAAGAGGGAATGCGATCGCTATGTGGACTCGCCGCCAAACATTGACTCAAATCTACCTTGTCTAACTTATCAGCCTTAGCACCGGGAAACCAATCGCCGCCAGAACCTAGTAAGTTGTAGCGCATCTTGGCGTACTCAATCATGTCATAAGAAATTGCCAAATCTCTCAGCGCCAAAATCACCGGAATATTCACCTCTCCTGGTGTTTCGTTGAACTTTGGTAAGCCGATATGCCCAGAATTTACCCAATCTTTCCCTAATAATGCGACTTTTTGTTGTTCTAATCTGTGCAAAATTGGCGGCAAAATTTCTTCAGCCCGATCTAATAATTCTAGGGTTTTTAGGTGTTCGTCAAAGTCTTGCGGCTTTGCTGCACCAATGCTTAAAGTATGTACTTGCTCATGACTTAGACAAAATAAGTCATTAAATACCATTGGGCTAAGAGGCGCACATAAATCTACTAACTTTTGGGGCGGTTTGTACAGCATTCCGCCTTTATCAGACGGGCTAATGATAAATACACCCATATCATGACGATTAGCAGCTAGAATCGCCTCCCAGTTGATTTGATTGATGTAGTACCAATGAAGATTTATATAGTCAAATTGATTAGTGGCGATCGCCTGTAAAATAATTTCAGTCGCTCCGTGCGTCGAAAAGCCAATAAATCTAACTTTTCCTCTAGCTTGCAATGATTGAGCAACTTCTAAGCAACCCCCAGGACGCATACTTTGGTTGAAAGTTTCTTGATTATTAATCCCGTGTATTCCTAGCAAATCCACATAATCTAGCTGCAAATTGGCTAAAGATTGCTCAAAATTGCGGAGAAATTCTTTAGAATCGGCTTTAGGCAAAACTTTAGTTTGCACAATTAGGCGATCGCGCTCTAACTTAGATAAAATTTTCCCCAACTGCAACTCTGACGTACCATAACCCCGCGCTGTCTCTATATGGTTTATGCCAACTTCTAAGGCTCGTTTTATTGTTGCTTCTAAATTCTGCTGATTATCCGCCGGAATTTGCTCTTCTGGAACATCTTGCCATTTATACTGATACCTCATCCCACCGCAAGAAAATAGCGGCATTTGCAACTCTGTACGCCCAAATCGTCGATATTTCATGGTTGAGTGATAACTGATGGTGGTAGCTCGGTACTCAATCGTAATGGTAAATTAGGAGTAGACAGCGATTGAGCGTAAGCAGGAGTGAGAAAAGTCTGATAAATCTGCGCGTTTGGTGTCAATTGGTTGATAAATGCCAGACTTACCCCAGAAATTAGCTGACGCAGTGGTTGCGCCTCTGCCCCTCGACGTTCTTTAATTACCCCTGTATCGGTAAGTGCTTGGCTATTAGGATTCCCTACACTTAAATGCGTCCCCCCGATGGCTGTAACTAAATACTTTTGAGCGCCAAGCTGAGTAAAAGGTCGCAATTGATGATTGAGTACGGGCGTTATTGCATCATCGGTACTCGCTAAAACTAAGACGGGAATATTAATTTTACTTAAACCATTTTCCCCAAATAATTGCCCAACTACTGGATTAAGCGCGATCGCATTTTTTATGCGTTTATCTTGCAATTCCACTTTACTATCAATCAAAGTCGCTGCTCCACATTGCAACCAATCGGCGGGTGCTTGCGCCAAAGGGTTTACACCTTTACACGCTTGACGCAATTGCTGTAAGTTTAATTCTCCTCCAGCCACCGCCAAAGCTGTATATCCGCCCAAAGAATGACCAATAATACTCACCTTTTCTGTATATAGTTTGCCATGTAATGCTCCTGGTTGCTGGTTTAGCTTGCTCAACTGGTCAAGCAAAAAGCTAATATCTTTAGGACGATTAACAAACTCTGTAGCTGGTAGCAACGAATTTGGACTAACAGTGCGATCGGGATGTTCTAAAGCCGCTACCGTTAACCCATGACTCGCTAAATGACGCGCTAAGTAGCTAAAAAACTTGCGATCCGCCCTCAAACCTGGAGAAATTACAACTAAAGGAGTTGGGCGCAAAGCGGATAATAAAGAGTTTTGCTGAGGATAGTAGATATCTACAGGAAGATTGCGATCGCGTTTTCGATCTTGGAAAACTACTGTTTGCTCTATTACCTTGGCTTTCCCTAAAATAGTAGGGTCAAAACTAGGTTTAAACTCTGTACTACTGGTTACTGCTAACTTATCTGCTAAAGATGAACCTACTGCCTGACTTTGCAAATAAGAGGGATTAAATTTTACAGCTAAAGCGATCGCCGCCGTTGCATCTATAACAATATTTTCTTGAGGATAAGCTTTAATTAAATTAACTACGCTCACTCCGTTAGCTTGCTGGGCGGCTAAACTGACGGCAGCTTGGAGTTGCGGTAAAGTTAGTTCAGGAATCGCTACCCCCAAATACTTGAGTAATTGCTTTCCATAAGGCGAACTAGATAGTTCCTTAATATATCCATCAGCACGTTTTGGATCTATTTGGAGGCGATTATTTAAAACTTTTCGGACTTGAGGAGTTAAAAAAGCCGAGTAAAGCTGCAATTGTGGGGGTAAAGTCCCAGTTTTGGCAAATTGTTCTAATTGCGAAATTGCGATCGCACTTTCAAATCCTCCCAATTTTAGCGTTACTTTTTCGGCTGCAATTACTGGAGTTGCGGCAAGTTGCATAGTAAAAGTAATCGCTAAATACCACCATTTTTCTCTAACTACCTTTTCAATCCTACCGCTACTAAATTTTTGAACGTTAGACAGTAGTGTATTTTTATTAATCACAAAATTTTATTACCCATTTCGTTCTATTATGTACGCCTCTGGTTTTGACAGTGTTCAGCCAAAATAGGGACATTAATAATTAATTACTCAGTTTTAAACCTGCTTGCTCGTGCAAAGCAGCTTGGAAAACCATAGCTCAGAGCGTTTAAACTAGCAAAAACTAAGGTAACAAAAAATACTGGACTACTTAAATAAGCAAATAAGGGAAACAAAACATAAAATAGTGAAGACTAAAAACTTAGAGAAACTATTACATCGCTATTATGGTATTTATTGTATCGTCGGTAGTTACACGAACAGTTGCGGGTTTAACAACCATTTTAGCAACGGTTGCGATCGCTTATCCGTTTCCCAGCATTGCCCAGTTAAATCAACAGCAACCCGCCGCCCCTAGTTTACCAAGTCCAGCGAGGCGATCAGTACAGCCAGCGCTTGACTATACCTTGGGAGGAGGCGATCGCATTCGTCTTAATGTCTTTGAAGTACCAGAATACAGTGGTGACTACCAAATTCCCCCCGGAGGATCGCTATATTTACCTTTAATAGGTGGCATAACAGTGCTAGGACTAACCCAAGAACAAGCCGCCGAAGCGATCGCGGCTAGGTACTCTCGTTACCTGCGACGACCTTTAGTAACAGTAAGTTTAGTTTCTCCCCGTCCGATTAACGTGGTAGTTGCTGGAGAAGTCTATCGTCCTGGCTCTTATACAGTAGGTTTGCAAGGCGGCGCTGGCGATAATCCTGGGGTGCAGTATCCGACGATTGTAGGCGCGCTGACCTTAGCCGAGGGTGTAACCTTAGCTGCCGATATTCGTCAAGTGCAGTTGCGGCGACGACAGGGATTAGGGCCAGAAGTAGTGACCAATCTTGACTTAACCCAACTAATCCAATCAGGAATTGCCCCGCAAGATATTACCCTGCGTGATGGAGATACAATTTTTGTTCCGGTGTCGTCCCAGGTGAACTTAGCGGAGATCCGGCAATTTTCCACCGCCAGTTTTGCTGGAGCAATCAATAGACCCCGCACAGTAACCGTAGTGGGCGAAGTAAACCGTCCTGGCTCCTACACGGTAATTGGAGGCTCTACGACGGGGATTGCGACAGAGCAAGGTGGAGGCGGCGCGGGTGGCGGACTGCCAACGGTATCGCGGGCAATACAGTTAGCTGGAGGGATAAATTCTTTAGCCGATGTGCGAGGTATTCAATTACGCAGGCCAACCAAGTCTGGAACCGAACAAACTCTTAATTTGAATTTTTGGCAACTATTAACAGGCGATTCCTATCAAGACACCATAATTCAAGATGGAGATACAATTGTAATTCCTACGGTTTCGGAGCAAAACCCCGCCGAAAGCACAGTATTAGCTACAGCAAATTTTTCACCAGCGACTATCCAAGTTAGCGTCATTGGTGAAGTTAAGCGAGGAACTGGCGGTACTGGGGGTACAACCTTGCAACTACCAGCCAATACACCGCTCAATCAGGCGATATTGGCAGCCGGAGGATTCAACGATTCTAGAGCTAGGAGAACTACCGTCGATTTAATTCGTTTAAATCCCAATGGTTCGGTGACAAAACGCCAAGTTAGAGTTAACTTAGGACAAGGTATTAGCGAAGAAGTTAATCCCATCCTCCGCAATAACGATACTATAGTTATCAATCGTTCTTTCTTAGGTAGAGTCGGAGATACTATAGGCGCAGTGGGTAATCCTATATTTAGCCTGTTTAATTTTTTCAGATTGTTTGGGAATTAATTGTTGACTTAAAAGCAGGGCGGCTCGGCTCCTACCGCCGCCCTTAAAAAATCGCCCTACGGGGATTGATTTAACATTGATGCGATCGCCCCTAACAATTTTTCTGGGACAAAAGGCTTAGTAAAGTAAGCATTTGCCCCCAAATCTTTAGCTTTTTTACGGTGTTGATCGTTTTCCCTTGAAGTCAGCATCGCCACAGGTAAATTTTGCCAATTTTTAGAACTGCGAATCTCTCTAAGTAGGCTAAATCCATCCATCCGAGGCATTTCAATATCTGAAATTACGGCGTTGTATAAATCCCCTGGCTGGTTCAATGCCTCTACAGCTTCTTTCCCATCTCGACATTGCACAACTTGATAGCCCGACTTGCTCAAAACTTGGTCTAGTAACCGTCTTACCGTCACTGAGTCATCAACAATTAAAATTGTGGTCTTAGCTTGGGAAGATGACTTAAACGCCCCAGGCGAGGCTAATAAGGGCTGTTTTCGATTGATTAAGTCGCCCCAGTAGTTAGGCGATAGAACTGTAACTACTTCACCCGTACCTAGCACCGTACAGCCAGCAATATAAGGTGGCACTTTGACCGTAGCATCAAAAGGCTTAAGGACAAGTTCTTTTTCTCCTAGTAAAGAATTGACCGCAACAACTACAGGCTCACCGCCTACATCTAAAACAATGCCTAAGTGTTGGTTAAATTGCTCCGCCGCCGGGACGCTATCAGCGCGAGTGTAGGGAAGGATTTTTGTCAAACAAAATATTGGTACAGGGCGATCATGCCATGTTATTGTCTCCGTTTGGGCAGAATAACCGCCAAATTCAGCTAAGGCAATAATTTCTAAAATATTTACTGATGGAATTGCCAATGTGCGCTGCTGACAACGACAAAGTAGCAGAGGTAAAATACTAAATATTATGGGAATCGTAATTGTAAACTTAGTTCCTTGTCCAACTTTAGTTACTACTTGAACTGTGCCGCGCAGTCGCTCTATTTGGGTGCGAACTACATCCAACCCCACACCCCGACCAGAAAGATCGGTAACAGTCTTCGCTGTAGAAAACCCCGGCATAAATAGAAATTGCAAAATTTGCTCTGGCGTAAGCTCCGCAGTTGAGCTATATAAACCCGTCTCTATGGCTCTGTCTAGGACTTTTTGAGTATCTATACCGCGTCCATCATCAGAAATTGTAACTACTACTTGATTGGCTTGAACATGAGACGTTAGAGTAATTTGCGCGACTTTTGACTTACCTGAACTTAGCCGTTCTTCGGGGGTTTCGATGCCATGATCGAAAGAATTGCGGACTAAATGAGTTAGGGGAGTTTGCAGTTGTTCGAGAATTACTTGGTCAATTAAAGTTTCTTTGTTTGTAATCTCAAGTTTTACAGATTTATGATAGCGATCGCACATTGTTTGCAATGGGCTAACAAACCTTTGAGCCAAAAAGTTAAACGGTACTAAGCGAGATTCGGTCAAGTCGCCCCGTAAAGAGTCAAGTTGTTGGCGCAATCGATCTAATCCAGTCTGAAAGTCACGACTAATTAGTTCAATATCAGACTTGGTTTCCTGCACTCGTACCATGACTTCCTGCAAATCTTGCAACGTTGTGTGAAAGCCCGTGTACTGGTCAAATTGCAGAGCATCAAATTCGCCGCCATCTAAATTACTTATCCCCATAGACGCTAAAGGGCTGGCTAATTGGTCGTAAAAAACCCTGACTTGTTCGTTGATAGGATTGAGCTTATGCGACTCTTTATTGAGAGTCAAATTTGACTGATAAAGTTGGGAATTATACAAAGACAAACGCTCGTGACCGATCAGTAATTCCCCTAAAGCATTACTCATCCGGTCGAGTTTAGTAACAGGAATCCGTAAGTTTAAAGCCGGAGCAACTTGGGCGACAAGTTGACTTTCTGTCGCCCCAACGGGTTCAGGAGTCGAAGTTTGCGGAGCAGGATTAAGAACTTGACTGCGCTTTTCCCGCAATTGAGTAATTTCTTTGATGACTGTCGCTAAAAGTATCTCTACTTTGGCGCTTTGTACTTGTTCAACGTTCGAGGCTGAGGCGATTAGCCATTCTAGATTTAAAGTTTGCCCTAATAAAGTACATTCTTCTACAAAACCCGTCAACCCTTGTTTGAGCAATACTATTTGGATAGGTGCGATCAGCAATTTCTCGATTCTTTGCAGACATTCCTCTAAATCAATCTCTAAAACCGTTTTGAGGATAAAAGGATTAATCGCCACTGATTCAAAAGCTGTATCCTCTTGACGGGGAGCTAATTCTTGCAAAAACCCTTCCAGAGCGATCGCAATGGGTAAAGTAGATTCTGACCCTATTACCGCGTCGGGATTGCTAACAGCTTGGGCGACTAACTCTTTAACTTGCTCTATACCAATAAATAACAGTTCGTAAGCTGTATCTATTTGAGATTTTGCCCGACCATCGTTTAGCGCTTCTAGCAAGTCTTCTAACTTGTGAGCGAGTTTGTGTAAAACTGGAATTTCGGCAATCCCCGCGCCTCCTTTAATTGAGTGCGCCGCCCGCATCAGTACCGTATATTCTTGCTCAATTTCTTGAGGCTTTACACTAGCTGGACTACGGGCAAAAGCCACTAACTTTTGCATTCCTTGTTCTAGCATTACCAAATAATCGGGCGCATCCTCGTACAAAAAGCAAGAACGAGCTTCAAGTAAAATTGCTTTTAAACTAGCAGTATCTAGTACCATTTATTTTTCTACCTTGCTTAAAGTGTGATAATTTTTCCTTTTTGCAACTCTCCTCCTTCCTACCGCATTGGGAATTACCAATTACCCATTACCCATTACCTATTTTTCTACCTGAAAGCGAGCTACAGAGTTTTGCAGTTCTTCAGCAACGCCGACTAATTGCTTCAAGGATACCGAAACGGCTTCGGATTCCTGGGAATTATTTAGGGCAATCGCGGCGACTTCGTGCATAGTTTTATTAACACTTTGAGAAGCGATCGTCTGAGAAACGGTACTTGCAGAAATTGACTGTAATAGTTGGTCAATAGTGTTGCTAATGTTGGCTAGTCCCGCCAAGGTTTGCTTAGTTTTGCCCACCAATTGAGTCCCGGTGACAACTTGAGTTGTACTATTTTCCATTGTTTGCAATACTTCGGCGGTTTCTTGTTGAATTGTGCCAACTAATTGCTCAATTTCTTTGGTTGAATCGGTAACTCGTTCCGCCAAGCGTCTAACTTCGTCGGCTACTACGCGGAAACCTTGCCCGTGTTCTCCGGCGCGAGCGGCTTCAATAGAGGCATTAAAAGCTAATAGGTTTGTTTTTTCCGAAATTCCCGAAATAATGCTTACAACTTTAGAAATCTCTTGAGATGACTCCGCTAGGCGTTTGACTTTTTTTGAAGTTTCGGCGACGCTAGAACGAATATTTTGGATACTACCTACAGTTAAATCCATAGTCTCACCACCCTCTTTAGCAGCTTCTACAGCCTCACGAGCGATCGCGGCGGCTTTTTGAGCAGAATCGGCTACCGATTGAATTGATTGCCCAATTTCTTCTACCGAGTTGAGGGCTTGATTAACTGCTTGTGCCTGAGTTGTGGCTTCTGTAGAGAGTTTGCCTACTGAGGCTTCGCTACTAAAGGTTGATTGTTGTACTTGGCTGCTGGCAGCTTTTACTTGGGTAACAATTTCTCTCAAACTGCGAATTGTGGCGTTAAAAGCATCGGCAATAGATCCCATTGCCCCTTCGTCTACTTTTGCCTTAATAGTTAAATCTCCTTGTTGAGCATCTTCAATATCTAGCAAAAAGGCAATTACTCCTTGTTGCAAACGTTCTTTTTCTTGTCGTTGAAAGTCTGCTTCGGCTTGGCGGATATCAGATTGGTCTTGTAAAGCGGCGGCGGCAGCGTTGATGCTATCAGCCATTTGGTTAAAGGTCAAAGCTAGTTTTCCTACTTCATCAGTGGCAAAAACCTCCGCTCTTACTGTGCGATTTCCTAAAGAAAATTCTTGCGCCGTCTGCTGCAATCTTTCGATTGGTTTAGGAATAGCTCGCCTTAAAATTATTGCCCAGGCTGTGATTAAAACTATTGCCAACAGGAGTACAGCTAATTCTTGCCATAAACTTTGATTTAGTAAGTCGTTAAGGGCGTTTTCGGGTGTGCCTCTAACTAAAATTGTCACCGCCTCCCCTGGAGCGTTAGGAACCGCCACCGCCCCTTCTGCTGTCTCTCTTGTGAGGTTTGGTAAGGTTCTAGCTGCTAACGTATAGGTTTGGTTGCCCACTTGCGATCGCTTTGTGACTGATTCTCCTTTGGCAGCGATCGCATCTTCTAGTAGTTCTGTATCTGGCAATAATACCTGTGATTGAGCTTGTTCTAAATTCTTGCCAATTCCTCGATCTATTGAGGTTGCCATAGCAAATTCTCCCGTAGGTTTATGGGAGTAAATAGCACTATAGCCACCGCCAATAGCTTTTAATGTGCCTTTAACTATCGGCAATTTTCCATTTACAATATCTCCCGAAACCAAAGCCCCAATAATCTGTTTGCTTACAGGATCTTTCACCGCCGTTACTGTATAACGAATTAGAGCATCTTGATTTGTAAAACCTTTAGGTAAAATTGCCCCTTCTTTTTTTAATTCATTCCAATTGACAATCGCACTAGCTTTAATTTGCCTCTG
Source organism: Chlorogloea sp. CCALA 695 (assembly GCF_003003885.1). Classification (GTDB taxonomy): domain Bacteria; phylum Cyanobacteriota; class Cyanobacteriia; order Cyanobacteriales; family Chroococcidiopsidaceae; genus Aliterella. The sequence goes on from NZ_PVWN01000007.1 coordinate 31,064, forward strand.
GTCGTTAAAAACTTCTTTAACTAAGTTGTTAGGATTAAAAACTTCTCCCTGTCGATTGGTATTTGCATTAATAATAATGCGTAAATCTTTGCCAACTAAAGTAGCGTATTCAATTTTTCTTGCTTTTACTTCATTAACAAGAATCTTTTTGACCTGGCTTTGTAATTCCGCCGATATAGGCTTGTTTTCTGCCTGAGCTTTTGCAGCATTAATAATTGCAATGTTGTCAGATTGACCGCGAAACCCAAACCCCATTTGGTTAACTTTAATGTTGTAATTAATTTCTGTAACGGCTACTTCAGATTTTGCTTGATTAAGTAGCTGGCTTCGCAGTCCAGTTTCAATAATGTATCTTACTCCTAATCCTAGAGCGATTACAGATACTAATTCTGAGGCGAGTAAGGCGATAACCTGCTTTCGGCTAATAGGCAGGTTATAAAACCATTGCAAAGGCGATTTTTTGACACTGGATATAACTGGGAGGGGCGCTTTTTGCCCTTTGTTTTGAGGTAGCTGAAAGTTACTAACGTGGGTGGAATGTAAATTAGGTTCGGGTTCTAAAAAGCTACTTTCAGGAAATTCTAATGCTTCCAAAGCTTTACGGGCAATAGCTCCCATCGAGCCTACGGGGTCAGCATCCACTATTTCTTGATAAACGGCTTTTGCTTCACTGATTCTGTCTGATTGCTGTAAAACTGTTGCTAAACTAATTTTATTTACTAAATCACTGGGGTCTAGTGCAATTTCTGCTTCAAGGGATGCAATTAACGATTCAATATTTTGAGTATTTGTCTGGTACATATTATTATTTGTAGTTGTCATACGTTACTAGGCTCCAGGTTAAAAATATTCTGCAAAACGGCTTGAACATCAATAAGTGTGTGTTTTTCGTTATCAAGTACAATACTATTTGTCTTTAATTCTTTCCAGGCTAAGGTAGAATCAGAAATTAAAGATTGAACTGTTAAATCTACAGAAATAATCCCTTCTAAATGGGATATTACACAGCCTACCTGCTGCTCCGAATTATGATTACCGCTTAATACTAATAAAGTCAAAGTATCTGGCGATCGCCTATTTTTTTTGTCGGGTTCTATTTGCAATAAATCGCTTAGTTCTAAAACCCATAGCAATTTACCACGCTGATTTACTACCCCAATTAAAGAAGCAGACACTCCGGGGACTGGGCAAATTTCTTCGTAGGCCAAAGAAATTACTTCTTCGGTACTTTCCAAAGGAAATAAAACCTTTACTGATTGGCGCAATTGACAGCAAAAATAATCAGTTATCATAGCAATATTTAATTAAGATGCTTGCAAACTATTTGAACTAAGTTGTTAGGAGCAAAAGGCTTAGTAATATAGTCATTTCCTCCTTGACGCAAAGCCCAAAACCGATCAAATTCTTGATCTTTTGAAGAACAAAAAACAATCGGTATGTCTTTAAACTGAGCATCAGTTCTAATTTGCCTACAAAAGTCTAAGCCACTAATTCCAGGCATCACAATATCTAAAACAATTAAATCGGGCTGACCATTTTCTGTCAGCCAAACTATAGCAGATTCCGCCGAATCTGCTAAGGCAACTTTTAAGCCAGATTGTTGCAGCAACAATACTATTAAACGTTGTTCAGCGCGAGAATCTTCAACTACTAATACAGTTTTCATTGATTTATTCCTATTGAAGATGAATTAATTAATTCGCTGACAGTATTTAGTAATTGTTCTGGCTGAAATGGTTTAGTAATATAATTTGTTGCCCCTACCATCCGAGCGCGAATTCTATCTACTAGTCCATCCCTTCCTGTCAACATTACAATGGGAACTTCTTTTAGGGCGCTCGATAAGCGCAACATTCGGCAAAGTTCATAGCCATCAATGTCGGGCATCGAAATATCCATTAATACCAAATTGGGTTTGTCGCGTACTAACATCGTAAGAACTCGTGCGGGTTCCATTAGTTCCAAAACTCGATAGCCGGCCGACTCCAAAATTAGTTTTACGTTACGCTGAACGGTTTTACTGTCATCAATGCAAGCAACTACAGGGCGAGTATCATTTTGAACGCTACGGTAAGGGTTAACGCCCATAATATCTGTCCGCATGAATGAATGTACAAAATTAGCTAATTTTAATACATCCATTTTTAACTGCTGTGCTACTTCGTAAAAACAAAGATTTTTACCTAGGGTTTGAGTTAATAAATCGAGTTGCTGAGGTTTGCCAGTTTTTATTTGATAAACAGCTTGAGCAAATTGTTCAAGGTCTTTTATATAAGGTCTAGAATAGGGAGAATTAATTTCTGCTTGAATTTGTTTCCATTGATTAAGTGGGTTTTGTAAAGGTGCAATAATTTGGGGTAAGGAAACAGATAATAATAAGGGATCTAACCCAATTTTTTTATTAAATCCTAGTTGGACATTGGGCAAACTAAGAGACTGTAAAAGTGCTTCTTGAGAGCATAAAAAAAGCAATTGACGAACTTCTTTTAAAGATAGTTGACCCGATTGCCAACAATGACAGAGATATTGATAATCTGAAGAAAACTTATTCGAGTCAAAAGATTCTAATCGAGGATAGTGCTGTAATAAATAGGCAAGGCGTTCTTGTTGTCCTATGGCGCTAGTTGCAAAGTGAATATGCCCGCTACCTACATAAACTCGCCAAAATAACGAATCAGAATTAGGGTCGCGGATTGTCAGTTGCCCAGAAAGCTTTTTTTGTCCAATATCTTGCAAAGCTTTAGCTACAGAGATACTTCTAGTCGCAGTTGTAGTTGGCTTAGATTGCGGTTCAACGGTTTCAGCCATTGGAGAACTCCTATAGCAGGATACATAATAACAAGGCTATGTTAAATAAAAATATAGAACTCAATATTTGCGGTCAGATAATAACTTTAAAAGTCATCTACAGGCGCTATATAAATTAAGCTACTTTTAAAATTACCGCTAAGGACGCTAGGTTTGTAACCGAGATTATACGGATAACTTAGCTGATAAAAGTTTAATATCCGGGAAATTACTATAGTATTTTTTTGGAAATCTACTGATTAATTAAATTAGATAATCAGGGAAAATACTTAAAATATAAATTAGTAAGTAAGAGTTTTAATTATTTATCGCGGCTTAAGTACATTTGTTTGTGTATTGTACTTATGTGTTTTTTATTACTATAGTGCTAAAAATTTTGGCGATCGCTCAGTTCTGGCATTTTAAGTTGTTGCAAAAAGAACTCCTCTAAAGAAGGGCGCGACAAATTTAAGGTAATAATACGGATATGAAGGGCGGATAAACGAGCGAGAAATTCATCAATATTTTTAGTCAAAATTTGACCGTGCCAGTATCTATCTTTTTCCCAAGTAAGATCGATTACCCATTGATTAAGTAAATCCTCATTACCGCCTTGAGCCTTAATATGATACACATTAGCTGTGCCTAACAGTTCGTCAATAGAGCCACTACAAATCAATTGTCCTCGGTCGAGAATAGCCACGCGATCGCATATTTGCTCTACTTCCGATAAAATATGACTGTTAAAAAAAATTGTTTTGCCTTGCTGTTTGAGAGACAAAATAATACTCCGCATTTGGTAGCGTCCGAGGGGGTCGAGTCCTGACATTGGCTCGTCAAGAAATACCAATTCAGGGTCGTTAATCAACGCTTGCGCCATACCTACACGCTGAAGCATACCTTTAGAGTATTGACGCATCTGTTTTTTACGAGCGGCGGTTTGGGGTAATCCAACTAATTCTAGAAGTTGAGGAATCCGCGATTTTTGAACTTGAGCCGGAATTTGAAACAATCCCGCCGTCATTTGCAAACATTCCCATCCGGTCAAATAGTCATAAAAATAGGCATTTTCTGGCAAATAGCCCAAGCGCTGCTTGACAGGGCGACTTCCCAAAGGATGATTCAATAGCAAACCGCGCCCCGAAGTTGGGCGAACAATGCCTAAGAGCAGCTTTAATAAAGTAGTTTTTCCGGCTCCATTGGGTCCTAAGAGTCCAAAGGTTTCGCCTTGAAAAACACTAATAGAGCAGCCTTTGAGGGAAGCAATTTTTTGATTTAGCCAAAAACCAGTGCGATAGACTTTACTTAAGTCAAAAGTTTGTACTACGGTTGGGCGCGATCGCATATTAGTTGGCTCGGCGGAGTCGATAATTGACTTCATTTAACTTAGGTAAAACGTCTTCTAAAATATCTAATATAGGCTCGAATCGGCAGGAAATAGATGGATCGTTCAAAAATTGTTGCGGTAGTTACAGGCGCGATCGCACTGTTGCTGGGAATTGTATATTTAGTTATTGTCCAATTTTTAGATTTTCGCGGTGAAATGCTCCCCGCGCCCCAAGTACAAATGGTACAGAATATAACTTTAGCGGCTAAGTAACAATAAAAGCGATCGCGCATATTCTGGGGGAATTGGCGATCGCCTTAATTCTTTCTATTCTGCGCTCAAGGGAGAAAATAGCCTAGTATCTGATGAGTAAATCCAAGAAACTCCTTCAGGATCGCGGGTTTGCGTCCAGGTGGAGAAATCGGGATCGTCTCTACGCTTGTAAATGGTGCTGGAATGAACATCAAGCCGTTTAGCAAGCTCTGATTGAATTAAACCTAGGGGCGATTCTACTGGGGAATATTCTTCAACTTCTTTAGGAGACAGTGCAGAAACTACCGGAGTTACAGGGGCAATATTTGCCGTTTCTTCTACTTCTACTAACTGGGGTAAAGGTTCGCTTTCATCTAAAATATTGCCAATAATACTTGCAGTAATAAAATAATACACCGCGTCTTGGCGCTCATAATTGCGGCACTGAGCGCCGAATTCTTGAGCTTTTGTATCTAGATAGCGTTTAGCTGTTACCGCGCTAAAGTTAGCTTTCATCGCTAAATCAAGCGGAGTAATCGCCCCTTGATTGAGTTGAATCAGATTGTAAAAAAGTGGGTCAACTTGTTTGCTCCATTTTTCCCACTGGTATCGCTGCCAAATATTTAACCCTACACTAAGCAAAAGTAGAAATAGGATAATTGGCCAAGTGGCAAAAAGGAAAATAATTAAAATTGCGATCGGCAAGAGGATTATCAGAAATCCACTCTCATTATTGTCATCTATTGCTTGTTCAGCCATGCCTGTTTGTGCAAATTGACTTGCTGGCAAATCAATTTAATTTTTGCTTATATTGGCATCTTTTGCTAATTTTTTGGCAAAACTTGTTTTTGCCAAAAAATTACATAATGGCTGAAAACTCCATTAATGAAACTTCCCAGACTAAACGCGGCTGCACAAAACTAAGTAAATACTTGCGGGCGAGTTCTAATTTCTCTAAAGGAGGAGCGGAAATTTTGCCCGACAAAAATTGCTGCCAATATTGCTGTTGGAGATAATCTAGCAGCCACAATTGCACTTCTAGCTCTAATAAACCTACTTGACGAGCAAGTTCTAAGGCATTACGGAGCGACGATTTGGGCAATTGCTCTAAAGATTGGATTAGCTCTGGAGGAATTGCTTGGCAAATTTCCACCGCAGCTATTGCATTTCCAGGGCTACCTTGACAGGTTGCTAAAATGGCGGGATGTGCTGACAAAATTGCTTCCTGTCCGCTCTGGCGCAATACTTGGGATAGGGCTTCAAGGTTGAGGCGATAAAAAGGAATTTTTTGACAGCGCGATACTAAAGTAGGCAATAAAGATTCGGCATTAGGGGCAATTAAAATTAGGGTGGCTTGTCCTGGTTCTTCGAGGGTTTTTAGTAAAGCATTGGCGGCAGATTCGGCCATAGTTTCGGCTTTTTCAATAACTACCACCGAACGAGGCGCGATCGCACTGCGACGGCTGAGAAATTGAGCAATTTCCCGAATTTGCTCAGTACGAATGATTGGCGGGGCTTTGCGTTTTAGCTTTTTTTCGGCGGCTTCGGCGGCGCTGTAACGCTGTCCTTGGTAAAGATAGGTCGGTTGAACCCAAAGTACATCGGGGTGAGTGCCTTGGCGCAAGCGGGTTTGAATGGGGGGTTGTTCGACGGTGGGCAAGTGCTGGCAAAATAATTGTTCAATAAAACATCGCGCTGCTAAACTCCGCCCAATTCCATCTACTCCAGCAAATAAGTAAGCGGGGGCAATTCGATTTTGGATAACAGCTTGGTTGAGTAATTCAACAGCCTGGGTTTGTCCGATTAAGGATGCAAAAAAATTCATTGGCTAAGGTGTTGCTGCAAAATTGCTCTAATTTGCTCTTGTACGGCTTGCTCATCTAAACTAGCATCCACTCGCTTGATCCGGTGCGGAAAAGCTTGCGCCAACTGATTGTAGCCCTCCTGGACTCTTTGATGGAAGCCTAAATCTGCTTGCTCAATGCGATCGCACTTTCCTCTAAGTCTGGTTCTGATTAAACTTACTTCTACCGCAACATCAAGCCAAATAGTTAAGTGACTTTCTAACCCATTGGTGGCAAAAAAATTAAGCCCGTCGATCATAGAGCGTGGTAAACCCCTACCGTAGCCTTGATAGGCAATAGTTGAATCGGTGTAGCGATCGCATAAAATGATTGTGTCTGTTGCTAGAGATGGCAGCAGCACTTCTTGGACGTGCTGGGCGCGATCGGCGGCGTATAATAATAATTCGGCGGTGGGGTAAATTGGCTGAGTGTTTTTTACTTGCAGCAATAATTGACGCAAGCCTAATCCTAGTTCTGTATCGCCTGGTTCGCGGGTTTTAACTATTTTGCGATCGCTTCCGTTTGCTTGTAGCCATAAATAAGACTTTTCCAATTGGGTAGTTTTGCCAGAACCTTCAACTCCCTCAAACACAATTAATTTACCAGCCATGACTCAAAGGTTTTGATTAAATTTTTATTTTCTGCAACGCCCAAACTAATCTTCTTTAAAAACCTTAAATTGCTCCTCGTCAATTCTCCCAGCTTCGTAAAGTGTTTTTGTAATTTCTGAAATAGTTAACACAGAATGAGCGCAATAACCACTAGTTTTTAATTTATCTTTAACGCCTTGCTCGTGATCCATAAACACTACAATATCTTTAACTTTTAGTCCCGCAGATTCTAGTTTTTGAGCGCCTTCAATTGCACTTTTGCCACTAATTAAAATATCATCAACAACTACCACTGTTTCACCAACACAAAAATTGCCTTCAATAATTTTTCGAGTTCCGTGAGCTTTGACTTCTTTGCGCGGAAAAATCATTGGGTAACTTAGACGCATCGATAATCCTGTAGCTGTAGGCAATGATCCGTAAGGGATTCCGGCAATGCGATCAAACTGCAAAGTTTTTAATATATCAGCGTAAGCTGTCAAAATTAGCGAGAAAACTTGCGGATTAGAAATAATTTTTCGCAAATCTACATAGTAAGGAAAAGTTGCCCCGGATGCTTGGACAAAATCACCAAACATAATACAACCAAGATCGTAAAGCTGTAAAATTAAATCAAAATAACGGTGTTGATTTAATAAACAAACATCGGGCAACCAAATAGCACAACTAGAACCTTTAGAAATAACTTGTTCTCTAATTTGGTTAACTTCTAAACGTAAAGAATTAATCTCCGTAAATTGGTTATTTGCCAAGCTATCTTGAGGTACGGGAATTAGTAAACCATCACCATTATTATTTAAACCCGCCGTTAAAATATTGTTTAAATTGCCACCAATAGCCCAAATACTCCGCGCCAGTATAACTCGTTCTGGTGCTAAGTCTCGAATTCTAGCTAAAACCTCTGGTGAAGTTGTCCCCACCTCTAAACAAACTTGTTCTAAAGTTCCCCAAGTTTGAGCGGCTTTAACTACCTGCAAGTACAAAGGAGCATCGTTGTTAGGATACTGCTGCAAAGCTCTAGCACCCAAGTTAGAAGTACAGGCTAAAATAAATACTGCTTTACCTGGATAAACTAAAAACGGCGCAACATGGTCTTGTCCTACGTAAGGACTAAGGGTAATGGCATCTACTCCCCACTGATTAAATACCGTCCGAGCAAAAACACTGCTGGTATTGAGATCGCTATGTTTGGCATCTAGAATCACTGGAATGTGACTGGGGATAGCCTTTAAAGTGCTTTCGAGTAATTCTATCCCGCCTGCACCCAAAGCCTCGTAAAAGCCCAAGGTGGGCTTGTAAGCACAAACCAAATCGGCAGTTTGGGCGATAATTAATTGCAAAGAATCAGACAAATTGGCAATAAGATCGCGATCGCCGCTTTCAGGCATCATTTCTAAGTTAGGATCGAGTCCCACAAATAGCAAACTTTGATTTAGGGCGATCGCAGCATTTAACTTATCAAAAAAATTCATGAGCTAATTGGCGATAAGGAAAACTGTAGATAGAAATTTTTAGCCTGTCTTTGCTCCAAGGTACAGACTTACAACTGAAGCGAACGCTAAGGAGTTGGGTGCAATCACTCAGAAGTTGATGTATCAGTATTTTGAGCTTTTACTGAGGTAGAAACTATTTCCGGCCTATCCTCTACAAACCAATCATTTAATAAAGATTGCAGCTTCATCCTTTCAATGTAGGGCCAGCCTCCTTGGGATTCAATATCTTTGAGCAAAGTATGGAATCCATGACGGCTATCAGGTAAAGACTCTTGAAAAAATCCTTCTCGGATCTCTCTATGTAAAGCTTCTAGGCATCGTAGCAACGCTAAGAGCGCTAAACTATCATTTTGACAGCTTTGGGCTAAAGTTTGCACCTCTGTAGTAATGGCTGCTAATTTTGCGTCAATGTCCATACTTGTATTCATCAAAATTCCTAGCTCGCTCCCCCATCAAATATTTTTGCATTCCAATAAAATTTATTACTTTGAGTCTCAAAGCCACAGATTATCCGAATGCTCCCCAAAGTAAACGTAACATCCCCGTGTAAAATTCTGTATTGGGGTCTGAAATAAATCATGCTGCAAACTATCACTCTTGAGCTAAATTAATGCAGTTCAAGAGCTTATAAAAACGGTAGTTGCAGGAGATGTAGTCTAAACCACTGTTTAGTAGGTTGCTTAGAGTGCGATCGCACTTTAAGGGTGACTATAGCTAAAGGAGCGTCCTATTACTACTAAAGTAGAAAACGCACCTTGCTAACGACGCATCCGATATTAGCCCAATTTCATTCGTATTATTAGGCTATCCGGTTAAATATGGAGTTACATAAAACATTGAGGTCAACCATGAGGTATCGCGCTTTAATTATTTCCTTCTTAGCAGTCTTCTTAGGGTTAATAACTGCTTGTAGTGATGCTACTATGGCATCAGAAAGTCGAGATGTACTTACCTACGACCAAATTAGAGGTACAGGTCTTGCTAATAAATGCCCGCAAATGGCAGAAACAACTCGCGGTTCGATTGCCCTGGATTCAAATCAGTCTTATAAACTTACTGAACTGTGCTTAGAACCCACAACTTTCTTTGTTAAAGAAGAACCTGTTAACAAACGTCAAAAAGCCGAATTTATTGCCGGAAAATTGTTGACCCGTTATACTTCGACCCTTGACCAAGTAGAGGGCAAACTAAAATTAAATGATGATCGCAGTTTGACTTTTGTAGAAGAAGATGGGCTTGACTTCCAAGCAATCACCGTTCAACTACCTGGTGGCGAACGAGTACCGTTTTTGTTTACCATTAAAGACTTAGTTGCTCAGTCTCAGCCCGGTTTAACTAGCATCAACACATCCACAGATTTTGAAGGCAAGTTTAAGGTTCCTTCCTACCGAGGTTCGGCGTTTCTCGACCCTAAAGGTCGCGGTGTCACCGCAGGTTACGACAATGCCGTAGCTTTACCTTCTAGTGCCGATGACGAAGATCTTACCCGTGCCAATATGAAGCAAGCTGAAGTTGGTGAAGGTACTATTTCTTTGCGAGTTGCTAAAGTAGACAACAATACTGGAGAGATTGCTGGAACTTTTGAAAGCGAACAGCCTTCAGATACCGATTTGGGAGCCGCCGAAGCTAAAGAAGTCAAAATTCGCGGTTTATTTTTCGCTCGGATTGATTCTTCCGCGCTCTAAAACTCAAGCCTCCACTGCGATCGCACGATTGTTTACAGGGGAGATGAGTTAAAATCAATAATCTACCAAAAAGGGCTAAATGCTCTTTTTTTTTGGGGATATTTTATTTTAGATTTAGCTAAAAATTGCGATCGCGTAGTTTAACTTAGCAATTCTCCTGAAATTAGCACAACTTTAGCCAAACTTCAGTGTAATTTCGGTAGCAAAACTTGCCATAAAATTAATATTCTTAGTGTTAGAGATGCATTCCTGATACTTCAGTTAATTAGAAATGCTCTTATTCTTACCGCTACTGCCTTTTAATTTAATTTTTATACATACTCCCGTAGATTTCCTGTCCGCTTTCAATATTAATAATCTCAAAACTTACGTAGCAGAGAAAAAACATGGTGTTAGCCTTCACCGGAAGCAATAGTAAAGTCAAGCAAGAGAGCGCAACTCTGCTAAGAGAATATCAGCAGTCGCCATCGGCTAGTATCCGCAATGAAATTGTCACTCTTAACTATGGGCTAGTAAGAAAAGAAGCCTATTACTGGACTAATCAGTGTACAGAAAGTTATGAGGACTTGCTGCAAGTCGGCTGTTTAGGTTTAATTCGTGCCATCGAAAAATTTGAATTGTCAAAAGGAATGGCTTTTAGTTCTTTTGCCATACCCTATATTCGCGGTGAGATTCAACATTATCTGCGCGACAAAGGCGTTATGGTCAGAATTCCGCGACGCTGGTTAGCATTACAACAGCAAGCTGTAGGAATTACCCGTCAACTGCAACAAAAGCACAACCGCCAACCGACAGATATTGAAGTTGCTACCGCTTTAGACATTACTATTGCCGAATGGCAAGAAGTCAAACTTGCTTGGGTTAACCGCTCGCCTCTAAGCTTAGATACCCCAGCCCAAGATGGCGATGAAGAATCCGCCTTGTTAGGGGATACGGTTCCCGACGCACATTACAACAGTTTTCAACTAGCACAAGAAGACCAAATTCGTTTGCAAGAAGCTTTGGTTCAATTAGAACAAAAAACTCACGAAATTTTAAAATTTGTGTTTTTGTATGACTTAACGCAAAAAGAAGTAGCTGAAAAGTTGGGTATTAGTGTTATTACTGTATCTCGTCGAGTCAAGCAAGGATTAGCCTCTTTGAAAAAGGTGATGCTTGCACCGGAAGACTAGCGCTTTAAAAGTCTTCCCCAAAAAGGCATTACTATCGACTAAGCTTGATATTCTAGTTTTACTTGCTAGCAATGCAAATAATATCAGCAAAACTAGCTTTGATAAATTTTAAAGTATTCAGATAAATAAATAGTTCTTGACTTTTGCTCCGTAATTTTACGTAGCAGAATTTTTTGTATTTATAACTTTGCTAAAACTAGCAAAATCAGCTTTATTAATTAAAGTTTAGACACTTGCAATTAAATTACAGAGCCAAGGACAAAATTAAGTTTTAGTTTACAATAATTGTGCTAGATGCAATACTCATATTGCTTGTATAAGAAATGAAAAAGTACCTATTTTAACCTAAAAACAGTTGTTTATCTGGTTATTTATTAAAACTCTTTAGTGAAGTTATGCGCCGAATCAGAACCACAGCATTTTTAGGAATGCTCGCTATAACAATAACCGGGTGTCCTTCATCTGATACCCAACAAAGTATTAATCCTACGCCATCGCCCTCTGTTGTCGTTCAAACACCGCCCCCAGCAAAACCGCCCTTAGTAGCTATAAACCCCAGCAGTGCTACCTTCTTAGCTCCCGGATTAATTCAACCAACTAATGCTAATCAGCGCACCAAACAAGTAGCAAAAGGCAATCGAGATCCTTTTGCCGCATTGTTTTTACCTGTTCCTGTTGCCCCTGTAAGCGTGGGGAATAGCCCCAATGCTCCCTCCCAAGCTCCACAAATGGCAACGCCTACAGCCTCCAATGGAACTAATAGAACGCAAACTTCCTCTAGAAGCGTAGCTAATAGGTCGTCAAGCCCTAAGTCTGTAACTATTAATAATTCCCGGACGGCAGCAAATCCTCGGACGGCAGCAAATTCTAGAACGGCGGCAAATTCTCGGACAGCAGCAAATTCTCGGACGGCAGCAAATTCTCGGACGGCGGCAAATCAGGACACATCAGGTAATACAGGAGCTACATCGATTCAAAATACTCCCTTCCCACCAAATGCAACCCTGCCAAATAACAATTTAGAACCAGCTTTACCACCAGCACCAGCAGATACAACATTAGCAAACGGTGTAACGGTTATGGGTGTAATTCAAATTGGCGAACAAACTCAAGCGATTGTCCAAGTACCTAATGAAGCTACAAGCCGATACGTTCAAGTAGGACAAAGATTGTCAAATGGGCAAGTGTTGGTAAAAAGAATTGAATTAAATGCAGGTGCAGAGCCCTTAGTTATTTTAGAGCAATACGGCGTTGAAGTTTCTAAGGCTGTAGGCGAACAACCTCCAAGCCAAGGACAGCAAGCAACTTCGCCTACGGCGGCTGTACCGTTACCATCAAGAAAAAGTAGCACAACTACTACCGAACTTCCAGCACCGCCACCAAATATTAATAGCCGATTAAATAATTTGCTATCAACACTGTCATCTAATCCCCCGGTAGCAGCTAAGTAATGATGGACAATCAAAATAACCGAGCAAATTTAACAGTGCAGTTTTCCAATTTACCTTTGGCAGTGTATCGGGAAATTGCCGCTCATCTCTGCCAAGTAGAGGAAGTAGAAACAAAGTTGTTACAAGCTTCTACCCCTGAGTTTAATTACAATGACAGCCAAGTTGAAAGCTTACAAATTCAACTGCCTGCCGCTAATAAACAGAGTAGAGAACAAGTAGAAGAAATTTTAGCTTACTATCAAAACATTTTTGGGGCAATAGCAAGATTCTAGGTGATGAAACTTAGTCCAAAAAAGCAACAAGATATAGGAAAAAGGCTAAGGGGGTTAATCTTACTAAGCTTTGAGCAAAAATTAAATTTTGCGGTTTTGGGAATCTACTCCAGCTTTTGATTTAGCTGTTAAAGGCTTAATTACCTTAGAGATTGCTTGCTGGATAAATTCTTGCATAAATTCATCACGGCGATTAAGCTCAAACTGTCTTTGCACAACTTCAGTAATGCCACCATCTCCCCAGTCTTGATTGTGGCGAAAATACTCAATAAAACTTCTCCCCGCAATCCGCGTTAAATAAGCCGCCGTTACTCCTTGAATTGCCTTCCCAACAACAATTGTGGCGACATTAAATTGCAAGGCTGTGGACAATAGTTTAATTGCTCCTGTGACAATGCCCAAACTTGCCAGAGTTTTCGCTAAAGATAGTGCTAATTCTCGCCCCTGCTCTAGATTTAACTCGCAACCGTAAATTTTGCCGATTTCTACTACCATTTGGGCATTTACTGCCGCCGTTGCCAATAAATCGATGACAGGTATGGGAGTTACTGAAATTACCCCCGCCCCAATCCAGGCAAAACGGTCTACAACCTTCTCGGCTTGACGGCGACGTTGAGAATCAATCAGTTTGCGGGCTTCATCACCAATTTGTTGGGATTGTAGCAAAATGTTGTCTGCAACTAAGTCCTCTCCTTCTGCTCTTAGTACCGCCGCCATGCGCCGGAGTAAGGGCAGAATTTCTGGTTCGGGGTAAAAAATTTCGCCATTTTCGCCTTCGATACTTTGGGGATTGGCAGCAATAGCTACAATGTCTGTGGGCTTGAGAAAATCACTTGTGCGATCGCGCAAATGAGTAATAATTGTTTCAGTATCGATTTGCGTGTATAAATCGATTTTATTGAGGACAATGAGCGATCGCTTACCAATTTGGGCTAAAGTCTGTAAAGGTTGGTATTCTGAGCTTCTGAGGTCATTATCTACGACAAATAATAGTAAGTCTGACCCCGTTGCTAACAAACGTGCTTTTTTTTCGCGCTCGGTTCCTGCTATCCCCGCCTCTAAAATACCTGGGGTATCGGTAATCAATATTTGCCGACTCATGCCTTTTAATTTAAGTCGGTAGGTTTCCCCAACTTCTGTTGTTCCCATAGGCGCATCGACTTTACCAATTGTTTGAGCAAGTTTTGGTTCAAGGTTGCCCAAACTTTCGGCAATGCGCCCAATTAAAGCATTTACCAAGGAAGTTTTACCCGCCGAACCTGTACCAAATACTACTACTTGTAATTCTCCCCCCGATAAAGTTGCTTCAATCTCTTGGGAACGACCTAATAAAGCCTGTTTTGCGACTTCATCTTCAATTTGGGCTACTTGTTGCCTAATGGCGCGGAGAGTTTCTTGGGCTGCTTCAGTTTTAACAACAGGAATTTGCAGATTTGGCGGACTTTTCCTGCCCAAAGCTTTCCAAGATAGGGGTTGACGGCGTTGTAGTGAAGATTTTTCACCTTTTCTAAATAGCAAAATATAGTAGACAAATACGCCAATTAGCGATGCCAGTAAAGCAATTAGCAATAGCAGCAATAAATTAGCTAAAAAAGGCGATGTAAAAGCAGTAGAGCTATACAGCCAGGACAAAGAATTAACTAGCCACAGCATTAACCCCAAAATGAGGGTTAAACCAATAATCAGCGTCAATAGGCGCGATAGGGGCATAGTTGAGAGCGCGGCGGCAACAATTAACTAACTAGATTCTAGTCTTTCTTAGAGATGGCAGTAACTAAAGGGCGATTTTATCCTCCAAAATCCCCAAGGTGGCACAAGTCAAGTTTTAAATGCTTTTTTGGATGCCGATTGCTGACGCGATGCAGTTGGCTAGTCATCACTTTGGCAAGTAAAGAAAATTGAGGAGTGGGTAAAATATCTGTACCTATTTAGCCTCAGCAAATATGAAAGTCGTATTTTTTGGCACTCCCGACTTCGCCATTCCAACTTTAGAGCATCTGCTAGAACATCGAAATTTTGACGTTTTAGCCGTTGTCACTCAACCTGATAAACGTCGCGAACGTGGCAGTCTAACTACGGCTTCACCTGTTAAAAGTATAGCTTTAGCGCGACAAATTCCTGTTTTTTCACCCCAGCGCCTTAAAAAAGATCCCGAAACTCTTAGTAAGCTCAACGATTTAGACGCAGATATATTTGTAGTTATTGCCTACGGACAAATTTTGTCTCAGGAAATTCTTGATATGCCGCGTTTGGGGTGTATTAACGTTCATGGTTCTATTTTGCCCAAGTATCGCGGCGCAGCCCCAATTAACTGGTGTCTTTATCATGGAGAGACTCAAACAGGCATCACCACAATGTTGATGGATGCAGGGATGGATACTGGGGCAATGTTGCTTAAAGCTACAATTCCCATTGAATTATCAGATAATGCGCAAGATTTAGCTACTAAGTTAACAAAGCTTGGAGCCGATTTATTGGTGGAGACGCTGATTAAATGGGAACAGCAAGAAATTACCCCCATCCTTCAAGATGATACTGAGGCAACTTACGCCCCTTTAATTCAAAAGTCTGACTATGTTCTAGATTGGCATAAAAGCGCGAGCGCACTCCACAATCAAATCAGAGGTTTTTTCCCTAACTGTACGACAACTTTTCGCACTCAACTACTCAAAATTCTTGCTGCTGTCCCCCTAGAAACGGCGGATGTAATTCAATTCCCTAATTCCAGCCCTCCCGGTACACTGGTCGGTATGATCAAAGGCATGGGGGCGGTGATTCAAACAGGCGAAGGAATATTGTTATTAAAAAAAGTGCAGTTAGCTGGCAAAAAGCCCCAGTCAGGCGGAGATTTTGTTAATGGGAATCATTTGACAGTGGGGGAAATGTTGCCGTCGTAGCAAATTCTTCTTTTTCATAAAAACGACACCCGTTGCAAAGTCCTTTGGGGTTGACGGCGCAACGGAAGATTTCGGAACGAGCATTAAAGCGGCAACTAGCATCGCCAACTACCCAGCGCCCATCTACAAGGCTGCTCTCGGTCGGTCTTTGCGCCAATTGAACAAATAGGGCTATTTTATGCAATTTATAGCGCCCTGCCTTTAAATGGTAGCGGTGACGGCGTTCTAAAACTGCATAGGTTCGCTCTCCAACATCAACATAGTTACCTGGTTGGGGTGTCCAATCTAGTTGAACATTTCCTAAACATTGACGTGGGTGCGTCAATATAATCTCTGTGGGTAAATTTTGCTCCATAAATTAGTTAATGCCTAGTACGTTTGGTTAAAAATGCGAAGCCCGTTACCGGGCGCGCTTGCGCTATCGCCCTGTCAACCGTTTTGCAATCCTGTATCCTCCCCATTACCCATTACCCATTACTAGTTTTTAAGTGTATGACTTTTTTTCCTTGAGCTTTATAACTAGCTTCCCAGCAAAGGCTAGGATCTAATTTTTTGCTTAATTGAGGTTAAACTAAGTCATGATAAAATTTGAGACGGTAGTTAAACTTGTACTGCTACGCGACAAAAGAATTATCAGTCCTTAAACCTTAACTATTTTCTTACCATTTCTTCAATGGCTTCTCAAAACAGTCCGAGGCATTTACTAATTATTGAAGACGATCAAGGACGTAAGCAATTTTTACTTGACGGTTCTGTTTATTCTATCGGTAGAGACACCCGGTGCGACATTCGTTTGTTTTCACAGTTTGTTTCGCGCCGCCATGCAACATTGGTTCAACTACCGAAAGAAGATGGTAGTTGTTATTATCGCATTGTTGACGGCGATTCTAAGGGTAAGCCTAGTGCGAATGGAATGCTAATTAACGGGCAAAAAATCTTAGCCCACGATTTAAAAAATCGAGATGAGATTATTTTTGGGCCTCAAGTGCGGGCTATATATTATTTACTCAACCGCGAGACTATGCCATCGTTGCCAACGGACGAGTTTGATGTAACGCTAATTGGCCCTAATATGATGCCAGATTTTGATGAGTGAACTACGGTTAATTTTTTTGCTCAACTAGCTAGGCTTTCTACACTTTGCCAATTTTGATTAAGAGCAATTGTGCTATTTACTCGCTCAAACACTTGATAACAGTGATTAGCAACTTGTAAAGGTAATTCCTCATTTTTTACAACTAAGCTCACTCGCGTTTTTGCTTCTGTAGCTGTTGTGCCATCAATCAGTACTTCTACGGATACCAGTTTGGCTAAAGATACGTTACCTGGAATTTCCCGCGCCATAATATACTCGTTCTGATCATAAATAATGTCTAAGCTACAATTAAGCAGAATTTCCTTAATTGACTGTCTTAAATAGAGATTATTTCCAGAATTTACAGCAAAACAACAAGTGTAACGAGCCATTATATTTCATCCCTAAAACATTCTATTGTCCATGCCAGCTTATCGACATCCACCGTTACGATACTGGAACTGTAAGATGCCATCTGCAATAGGACTAGGACTACCGAGATTTTATTTTACATCTTATACTTTGATCAATTCTACAAAAACCGTTGGAACTTGCATGACTGCCAGATTTTAAGTTAGGCTGCGTAGTCGATTGAGAGGTACAGCCTGATTTTCTAGCTCAAATTACTAAAACTTTGCGCCAGAGGTTTTATATAGCGATCGCATTTTGAGTTATGAAATATGGATAGCCACTAGCCCCGAGAATTGGGGGCTAAGAGTCTTGTCCCCCCAAACTTGGGGAGGCAAAAAGCGGTGGAGCTTAACCTGACCGCTTTATTGCCGTCGGTTAGGGGGCGAAACCAGAGCGCTGTTCAAGGGCTGATTTGAGATTGCTATATAAGAAAGTTATCTGACTAATGGTAATAATTACGTCGAAATAGAGCATAGTTGGGTAATTTAGGCGATCATTTCTCCCTATTGCCTTAAGAATCAGGAGCGCAGGAAAGAGTCAGTTATAGGACAATTTTCAATTGTTTTTGATACTTGCTGCCTATTTTGCTCTGTGCAAGGCACAATAAAAAGAATGGTATTAGGGTTTGGTGTAGATGAACGATCTAGACCGATGTTACAGATTACTTGGGCTTGAGCCAGGAGCATCCCTCGAAGAAGTCAATCAAGCTTACAAAGACTTAGCTTTTATTTGGCATCCCGATCGCATTCCTCAAGATAATCTACGGCTACATCAAAAAGCACAAGACAAACTTAAAGAAATTAATCACGCGCGCGATCGCCTGCGGGAAGTAAAAACGCGCGATCGCACTCCCACAGCTTACACTTCTCAACAAAGAAAGCCGCCCCAATCGTCGCCACCAAGCTACTATCAATCTTCACCACCAAAAAAGCCGCCCCAGTCGCCGCCACCGCCACCGCCGCCCTCTAGTTACTCTCAATCCTCCCGGCATCAATCTCATTATGCGTCTTACAGTCAGCCTAAAAAGACCCATGGCGACTTAAGCGGAGTAGATTTAAGAGGCGCAAATCTCCAAGAAAAAGATTTCTCTTACCGAAACTTAAGCAAAGCTAATCTCAGCGAGGCTAACTTGAGCGATGCCTTTCTTCATAAAGTCAATTTGCAAGAAGCGGATCTATCTAGAGCAAATCTATTTAGAGCCAACTTACTGCAAGCAAATCTTAGTAATGCTAACTTGCGCGAAAGTAACTTAATTGGAGCCGATTTTAGCGGTGCAGACCTGAGTGGAGCCGATTTGAGCGGTGCTAAAGTGGGAGCAGGCGATCGCATTATGGTCAAACTAACAGGGGCAAATTTGCGGGGAACAATTATGCCTAATGGTCAAATTCATCAATAATTATTGTGGGCGATCGCTGATACATTAGCAGCAATGAATCCTCAATATCCCCAAGCTGAAGCAGATATCAAAGATATTAAAATACCTGACTAAAAACCCCTTACTTAGTCTAGGATTCTGGGTGTTTTAGCTTCCAAATAGAACTAGAAATTAGATTTATCAGGACGTGAGCAATAATTGGGATGAGCAAATTATTTGTTACTACCGCACTGTAGCCCAAGATAAAGCCGACAATAGTAGCCCATACAACATACTGCCACTGCTTGCAACTGCTCAGGTGCAAAATCCCAAAACAAAGACTAGATACAGCAATTCCGGTTGTATCAGTGCCAAAAGCTGGCAGCATTACACCCCTAAATAATAGTTCTTCGCTGAGTCCTGGTAATAATCCTACCCAAATTAAGTCGGGTAATACCAAGGGTTTAAGGACAAACTCTAAGTAAAAATCGGCACTGTTGCGATAAGCTGCCCAAAATTGGTACATTAAAGAGCTAATAGTCGTGACGATCGCAGCTATAGCAATGGCAAAGGGTAGGGTGGCTGCATTCCAGCGC
The DNA here is from genome assembly GCF_003003885.1 of Chlorogloea sp. CCALA 695. GTDB lineage: Bacteria > Cyanobacteriota > Cyanobacteriia > Cyanobacteriales > Chroococcidiopsidaceae > Aliterella. Next base: position 50,291 of record NZ_PVWN01000007.1, read on the forward strand.
AAAGGCAATAAGGCAACATCGCCCAATTGTAACCAAAGCTTGGCAAGTAACCCCAGTAAAACGGCAGTCACACCCATAGCTATAAGTAACTGAGTGCGTGTGAGAGGTTGAAGTTGGGGATCGATTTGGGTCACAGAAAGTTTTGGGAGACGATAGACACTAAAGTAATGGCGATAGGGGATTATATGAAGTGCGAAGCTCTGCGAGCTTGTGGCTCTATCGCGCTTAATTACAATTAAACCATTCATACTACTCTAAAAATCGTTAGTAGTTCATCGGCTACTAGACCAATACTTAAGAAGTTACAAGTGCAGAAATAGACTTTTACAATAGTAAATAGTGGCTTGTCAAACACGCAAAAGCGCTGTTAGTAATATTTACTCCTTATAGAATCTATGCCTTTTTCCGCAATTGTTCGGGCTTTGGGGCGATCGCCTCTTTCTACAGAATTATTATCTAAACTAGATCGACAAAAAGAATGTTATCTAAGCGGCGCGCCTCGTCTCCCTAAAGGTTTAGTTGCCTCAGCTTTAGCCCAAAATAAAGAGCAGAACTTATTTGTCATCTGCGCCACCTTAGAAGAAGCTGGACGCTGGGCGGCTCAACTAGAAGCTATGGGCTGGCAAACAGTACATTTATATCCTACTTCCGAAACCTCGCCCTACGAACCTTTTGACCCCGAAACAGAAATGATTTGGGGACAGATGCAAGTTTTAGCCGATTTAATTGTCAAGGATAACACCGATAAGCCGAAAAAAATGGCGATCGTTGCTACCCACGCCGCCTTGCAGCCGCACTTACCACCCCAAGGAGAGTTTTTACCCTTTTGTCTAACCCTCAAACGAAAGATGGAATTAGACTTAAAAACTTTTAGCACTCAACTAGCTAATTTAGGCTATGAGCGAGTTCCCCTTGTAGAAACAGAAGGGCAATGGAGTCGGCGCGGCGATATTATTGATGTGTTTCCAGTCGCTTCAGAGTTGCCTGTGCGTTTAGATTGGTTTGGCGACGAGTTGCAAAATATTCGCGAGTTCGATCCCGCTACTCAACGCAGTACCCCCCGCAATACTAATAATGGCGCGGCTTTAGATAAAATTGAGCAGATTATCCTAACTCCAACTGATTTTGGGGGGATTATTACCGCCGCTTTGACGACCGAAGGCGCAAACACTGTTAAATCTTATTTATCTGAACTTGAACAAGAACAGTTTGATCATGGTAAATCTCCTGAAGGTAGTAGGAGATTTTTAGGCATAGCTTTCGAGCAACCCGCCTCTTTGTTAGATTATTTGCCCAAAAATACCTTAATTGTGATTGACGAAAACGATCAATGTATTGCTCATAGCGAGCGCAAGATCGAAAACGTCCAAGAGCAATGGCAGCAAGGAAATAATAAAAATCTCCCCAAGATTCACCGCTCTTTTGCTGATTCCATTGCCACCGCCGCCGAATTTAACAAACTTTACTTAGCTGAACTTGTCGAAGAAATTGGGCTAAATTTAGCTAGTCGCCCTGTACCTTCTACCCCGCATCAATACGCCAAACTTGCCGAAACCTTACGCAACGAACGCGATCGCCGTTTTTCTACTTGGCTAATTTCTGCCCAGCCTAGTCGCTCAGTTTCCTTGCTTCAAGAACACGATTGTCCGGCGCAATTTATCCCCAATCCCCGCGACTACCTGGCAATTGACCGTTTGCAAATTCAACACACCCCCGTAGCGCTTAAATATTCAGGACTAGCGGAGTTAGAAGGCTTTATCTTGCCTACCTTTCGCTTAGTAGTTGTAACTGACCGCGAATTTTATGGGCAGCATTCCTTAGCTTCTCCTGGTTACGTCCGCAAACGCCGCCGCGCCGCCTCTAAACAAGTAGACCCCAATAAACTCGCTCAAGGAGACTATGTAGTTCATAGAAGTCATGGTTTAGGTCAATTTCTCAAGCTCGAAAGCCTAACTATAAACAGAGAAACCCGCGAATATTTAGTTATTCAATACGCCGATGGTTTATTGCGAGTAGCCGCCGATCAAGTAGGTTCTTTAAGTAGGTTTCGGGCTACGGGTGATGGGCTACCCGTACTTAATCGAATGTCGAGCAAGTCTTGGGCAGCTTCTAAAAGCAAAGTCCGCAAAGCAATTAAAAAGTTAGCAGTAGACTTACTAAAACTCTACGCTGCCAGATCCCAGCAAACAGGCTTTGCTTATCCCCCTGATATGCCTTGGCAAGAAGAAATGGAAGACTCCTTTCCTTACACTCCCACACCCGACCAATTGAAAGCTACGGCGGATGTAAAAAGAGATATGGAAAGCGATCGCCCAATGGATCGTTTGGTCTGCGGTGATGTGGGTTTTGGTAAAACAGAAGTAGCAATTCGCGCCATATTTAAAGCCGTAACTGCTGGTAAACAAGTTGCTTTGCTTGCTCCCACAACTATTTTGACCCAGCAGCATTACCATACTCTCAAAGAACGTTTTGCACCCTATCCAATTCAAGTTGGTTTACTCAACCGCTTCCGCAGCGCTCAAGAACGCCGCAACATTCAAGAAAGGTTGGCAACGGGGGAACTAGATATAGTTGTGGGTACGCACCAATTATTAGGTAAAGGTGTAATTATCCGCGATTTAGGTTTATTGGTCATCGATGAAGAACAACGCTTTGGAGTTAATCAAAAAGAAAAAATCAAATCTTTGCGAAATAAAGTAGATGTCTTAACTTTAAGCGCTACACCAATTCCCCGTACTTTGTATATGTCTTTGTCTGGTATTCGGGAAATGAGCTTGATTACAACTCCGCCCCCCTCAAGGCGACCAATTAAAACTCATTTATCTCCTTACGATTTAGAAACTATCCGCAGCGCCATCCGCCAAGAAATTGATCGCGGCGGACAGGTATTTTATGTAGTACCGCGCGTTGATGGCATTGAGGAAACCTCGGCGGTGTTGCGAGATTCGCTCCCTGGTGTGAGACTTGCGATCGCTCATGGGCAAATGGATGAATCAGAACTAGAATCAACTATGCTCACCTTTAGTAACGGTGACGCGGATATTCTTGTTTGCACCACAATCATTGAGTCTGGCTTAGATATTCCTAGAGTCAATACAATTTTGATTGAAGATGCTCACAAATTTGGTTTATCTCAGCTATACCAATTGCGCGGTAGAGTTGGTAGGGCAGGCATTCAAGCTCAGGCGTGGCTATTTTACCCCAAGCAACAAATATTATCGGAGGCGGCAAGGCAAAGGTTAAGAGCAATTCAAGAATTTGCTACTTTGGGTTCTGGCTATCAGTTGTCTATGCGCGACATGGAAATTAGAGGCGTGGGCAACTTGCTAGGGGCGGAACAATCAGGGCAAATGGAAGTAATTGGCTTTGATTTGTATATGGAAATATTGCAAGAATCGATTAGAGAAATTCAAGGGGCGGAAATTCCCCAAGTTGAAGATACCCAAATTGACCTTAATCTTACCGCCTTTATTCCCGCCGATTATATCGCCGACTTAGATCAAAAAATGAGTGCGTACAGGGCAGTTGCTACAGCTAGTTCTCAAGCTGAGTTAGATGCCATTGCTGCTGAGTGGAGCGATCGCTTTGGCACTGTCCCACCCGCCGCTAAACAGCTATTGCGAGTGATGGAACTGAAGCAATTAGCCAAATCTCTCGGCTTTAGTCGCATTAAACCAGAGGCTAAACAGCATATAGCTTTAGAAACAGCAATGGCAGAACCCGCTTGGAAATTGATGGTTGAGAACTTACCCGACCATTTGCAGTCGCGCTATGTCTACGCCCCTGGTAAAGTAATTGTCCGCAGTCTCAATTTGCTTAAACCTAACCAGCAGCTAGATAACTTAATTGATGCCCTAAGTAAAATGCGAGGGGCAATTCCTGAAGCTGCAATGATTTAATAAACCCCTTTGCCATCAAAACTAGGTATCGCTGAAAAGTACCAATTACCAATTACCCATTACCAATTACCCAAAATTAACTATGCAACTGCATTTAACTACTTGGTGTGAAGTTGAGGCTTATTTAGAGCGATCGCAAGGTATCATTCTCCCGATTGGTTCTACAGAGCAACACGGACCCACAGGCTTAATTGGTACTGATGCCATTTGTGCTGAAGAAATCGCCTATGGCGTAGGGGAAGCTACTCAAGCTTTAGTTGCGCCCACTATTAATGTTGGTATGGCACTGCACCATACAGCATTTCCCGGTACAATTAGCCTCAAACCTAGCACGATGATTTTGGTAATTCGAGATTATATTACCTGTTTAGCTAGAGCTGGATTTAATAAATTTTTCTTTATCAACGGTCATGGGGGTAATATTGCCACTCTCAAAGCCGCCTTTGCCGAAACTTATGCCCATTTAGCCGAACTTAATATTCCTAATGCCCAAGTTCAATGTCAAGTAGGCAACTGGTTTATGTGTGGTTCAGTTTATAACTTAGCAAAACAACTATACGGCAACCAAGAAGGCGGTCACGCAACGCCGAGCGAAGTTGCTTTAACTCAGTACATCTACCCTGAGTCCATCAAAAATGTCCTCTTGTCGCCCGAAGTTGCCAAAGGACACAAAATCTATAGCGCCGTCGATTTTCGTCATCGTTACCCCGATGGACGGATGGGATCTAATCCCGCTTTGGCTAAACCCGAACATGGCAAGCAATTTTATGACTTAGCTGTAAAAGAACTTAGCAACAGCTACTTAGAATTTCTCAATCAGTCCTAAAAATAACTTGGGCAAAAAGCCGATCAGCTTTTTGCCCAAGTGCGGTGCATTTCTACTGGGGTGTAAGTTCAATAATTTTCACTGTTTCCCGCACGTCGAGACTGATTTTATTGTCAGTAATTGTCGTCCCCACTAAGTCCATATCCCCAGCATCATTAATTGTGTAAGTTAAAGCTGTACTTATAGGCGTGTTTAGGGTAATTGTCGTAGGCATAGCTGGCGAATTTATTTCTCTAGTGGGAGTAGTGCTAATATCGCCATTAGAAATTTCATGCCAGATTACTAAAAAGAACTTACCGTGACTCTTTTGTAGTAATAAACTATGTACAAACTTTGTTCTGTTGTATCCTGCTGGTGGAGTAACGGTAATTGAATAGTCTAATACCCCTGGTACAAAATTAGCGCCGGGTTCTTTGAGGACGCTAATTAAATTTTGCAATGCTTTGTAAGCAGGTTTTGCACTTAGATCGTTACGTAGTAACCCAAAGTTAGCCTCTGCGTTGTTAGGATTATTCCACTGATTGACAAACTCGTAAGAGCAAGTGCGGGGAATACCTTTGCGAAAATATTCTAGGAATAACCGAGGCATATATTGACCATGTGCCTTTTCGGAAATACCTCTATAAAGGTTAGTCGTAGAATACCCGGTTTCCGTAGATACCATTGGTTTTGAACCAAAGGGTTGCCCGTATACATCAAAAATATACGGATTTTCGTCAATATTTAACGAAGGAAAATTACCTTGCCAGTAGTATTTAGCGATCGTCGCGTAGCTGTAGGGGTTATTGAAGGGATTACCACCAAAGGGATAAGAGTGCATATTACCCCAATCGACCACCGTACTCAAGTCGCCCAACGGTGACTTATTGCCGTAACTATAAGTACGCCCTAAAGAAGGGCCAATAATTTTAGTCCCGACGGTAACTGGGTCGCTTTTTAAGGCGGAATAAGTATCTTTGGTAAGACTACGCACGTAAGGTATCCAGTACAAGGGCGAACTTGGATTGTTATTTACTTTTTCTGTGTCGCCGGGATGCCAGTAAAAATTATTGTAGGTAAGATCGATTTCGTTACTTATTTCTACCGCGTCAATGGCATTTGTCCCGACTTTATTTTTTACAAAGTCATTGATATAGTAAGCCGGACTTGATACCCAGTAAGAGTTATTAGGTGCAACTCCACTATTGGGGTTCATTATATAGGTGGTTTTAATTCCTACTGATGCCAAATCTTTCATCCGCGCGATCGCATTACCGCTACTGCCGCCATCTCGGACATGACGTATCCCCAGTTGTAGCAGTTTTTGCTTCACTTCATCGTAATTATTCTTATAAGGAGTATTTTCATGATCCCAGTGAGTATTTACACACATACTTTCTACAAAGTCATCAGCACTTTTTGCTGGGACTGTAAGCGCGAAAGCCGAGCCAGTCATACCTTGTACAAATGGCGTTCCGGCGCTCACCAGTAAAGTGCTAGTAAATAATGTTAGCCGTTTGATATGTTTACGTAGTCTTTGCTGTATTTTCATTTTGTCGCTTTATTTTGGATCGCTAGTAAACCGCTTGCCGAAAAGCAATAAATAAAAATATTTACTGCCGCAAAAAGACAGATGCAAATAGGGCTTAGTAAGTTGTATTTCTAATATTTAGAAACACAACTTTTATCGATTTGTCCAAAAAACTAACTCTTGTTGGTTTAGTGCTAAATCAAACAAGCTAATATTTTCCCCCTTTTAAAATTAAACGGGTTCATAAATAATGTGACACACAAATAATGTTTTTTCAGTATTTATACGTAGGTTTGCTGAATCTTTATAGTTAAATAGCGATGAATTTAACAACAGTTGCTTTTACAACCTACGTGTAATGCTTTTACAGTTTATTTTGGTTTCCGCAATTTCATGAAGAAAATATAAAGCTTACTAAGGCAACTCTCTTTTAACCTCAAAATAGAGTTAAAAATCCTACGTTCATTATTTACAATAATTCCCGCCGAGCAAATTTATGAATAGCTCGACGGGAATATATCAATTAGCCTTTAGTCAAAACTTGCCAGCAGTATAAGGTGAGTACTTTTAGGGTGTAAGTTTGAGGATAGTAACTTTGTCAGTGACATTAACACTGACAGTTTTATTGCTAATGGCAACAGATGATTCTGTTCTATTACCAGCATCATCCCAGGTAGAAAGCGTAGCACTACGAATGGGAGTAGTTAAAGTTACTTTGGTGGGCATGGCTGGAGGAGTGATAGTCCGGGCTGGCGTGACGGTGATATCATTATTAGAAATTTCGTGCCAAAGTACTAAGTAAAATGTACCCGTCGCTTTTTGTAGCAATGTGCTATGTACGTACTGAGTCCGGTTGTATCCTGTAGGTGGAGTCACAGTTAGCGTATAGTCTAAAGCTGTAGGAGTAAAAGTTTTCGCGTTAGTAGCAGGATCTTTCAAGCTGCCGAGCAAGTTTTTCAAAGCAGTATAAGCTGGCTTTGGAGTCAGATCGTTACGCAACAAACCAAAATTAGCTTCAGAATTGCTAGGCTGGTTCCACTCATTGAGAAACTCATAGGAGCAAGTGCGAACAATACCTTTGCGGAAGTACTCTAAAAATAGACGTGGCATATATTTACCGTGGACAGTTTCGGAAACTCCTCTGGCAGTGCTAGTCGTGTAGTAGCCTGTTTCTGTAGCTGCTATTGGTTTAGAACCAAAGGGCCCACCATATACATCGAAAATATAAGGGTTTTCGTCGATATTGACGGATGGAAAGTTGCCATCATAATAATATTTGGCAAGAGTATTGTAGGCAAAAGGATTATTAAAAGGGTTGCCACCAAAAGGATAAGAGTGGACATTGCCCCAATCGACAACGCTACTCAAGTCTCCTAAAGGTGATTTGTTGCCATAATTATAAGTGCGCCCCAAGGAAGGAGCAATCACTGTAATACCTGCGGTGGCTGGATCGCTTTTTAGAGCATTCCATGTATCTTTTGTAAGGCTACGAATGTAGGAAACCCAGTATAGAGGAGATGCGGAGTTATTGTTTAATTTGGCAGTATCGCCTTTATGCCAGTAATACTGGCCGTAATTAAAATCGATTTCGTTTGCTATTTCTACGGCATCAACTACATTTGTCCCAATTTTATTTTTGATTAGGTCATTAATTTGGTAGTACGTTCCATTAACCCAGTAAGAAGAATCTGGTGCGACTCCTGCCGTAGGACTCATAATATAAGTAGTTTTAATTCCTGCGGCGGCTAAATCTTTGAACCTGTCAATCACATAGCTTTGTGTCCCACCATCACGAATATGACCGACCCCTAGCTCTACTAATTTTTGTTTGACAGTATTATATTGGCTGCCATAAGGAGTATCACCATAACCAAAATGTGTATTAACACAGACGCTATCGGTAAAAGAGTCAGCACGTTTTGCTGTTACTGAAACAGCTTGAGCGGAGGGTATTGCTCCGGCAATAATTGGTAGTATATTAGAAGCAGTTAGCGTAGTTGCGACTAAGGCTAATTTGATTAATTTGTTGAGTTTATTCTGGGATTGCATTTGCTTGTACCTGTATGTATGAAATAAATGTATTGGTCTAAATAAAAACAGCAGACTGTACGCTACGGTTGCAGATGTATTGCATCCAGTAGGAAAATTAAATTCTTGAGTTTAAGCCTCTTAACCGATTAAGTAAACAGCTTTGTTAGTATTGCGGACTAAGTAAAAGTTGCTGAAAAAGTTTAAGAGGTTTTTTATTGATTTAACTTAGTGTTAGTAAAATTAAACTAATAATGTGTAACGGCATAAAGGCATTAATAATTCCTGTGAGGGGAACGATTAAATACTATTAAAATGTAAGTAGCTGACCAGATATTAGCTGCATGAAAGCTTTACAAAACCGACCTACTTCATAAAGATAATGCAATTATTGATACTAACAAAGCGAGATTTTACTGATTTATTTCAGATTAAAAATTGAGTTTTAGCTAGATAGCCGCATATATACTAGAAGTGAAATTACGGTGTTTATAAAAAAGTTGCTAGGCAATCAAGGTTAAAAGCTTAAATAATACGTTTCTAGCCAAGTTTGAGTGCCAGATTACCTAATATAAATCCCTAGTTTGATTTTCGAGTCTACAACGCTAAGTTGGTTGCCTTATCTAAATAAATTAGGATCTAATGCAAAAAATAAGACCAAGTTTAGAGAATAAGTCAGTACATATACTGGCGTTGAGGTTCTCAACTAATGGTTGTGAAAAAATCCTTTAAATAACCGATCGCGCGTTTGAGCCGCTAAAATTATCGCAATCGTCTCTATATACACTATTTTTCAAGTATTGAGAAGATAATTCTCTAGTCTCATTTCTACAGGTTTTTCAATTGTCACTACTTTAAGTCGGACGCGAATTATTGCCCAACACTTAGTAAAAAACTATGGCATGACTAGATTTTGTCGCAATATCCGTACTACGGATATTACAGTTTTAGAGCTAGAAATATTGTACTGTTTCTTAAACTTTGCTCTCCACACCCGTTGCTTGCTTAGAAGCAACCCAACCACCGTAATCGGAAATATCCAACCTAGTTCAAGTTAGTATTGTTCGACTAATTTTCGTGGGTAGAGCAGTGATGAACACTTATTTTTATTTCTGTATCTATTGTAACAAAAGACTTGCAACATTATCAGTCATCAGGAAATTTAATAAAGCTAAAAGTTGCTCTACTCGACAATTTTCCTTATCGATACTTATACCGGAAAAATAGCAGGTGTGGGGGCGTTAGCAACGGGATCTCACATTGATACTGTTCCTGTTACTGGTCATTATGACGGGGTGCTAAGAGTCCTTGCAGGGATTGAAATGGTACGCATGATAAGATCCCATTAGAGCATCCCATTGAAGAATATTTAGCAAAAGTTGGCGGCGATTGGTCGAAGATAGCGACGGCTAAACGTAATCCGGGAGAGCATCGAATTTATCCAACTAATCAGATTTATTAATTTTGTTTTTGTAGAGACGCTGCAATGCAACGTCTTACTTAAAATCGGAACGTTGGGATTTGAACCCAAGACCTCCACTACCCCAAAGTGGCGCGCTACCAAGCTGCGCTACGCCCCGTCTCAGAAAAATAATACTAACACAAATAGAGATTAAAAACAAATCTACTAAAAAAATTGCCCAGTGATGTTGACCAATTTGGGATAAACATGATCAAGGCGCGATCTACAAACCAATGCTAGAGACGTTGCATTGCATCGTCTCTACTAAAATCTATACTTGCATTTGCGCCGCTTGCAATAAGCCCATAACTGCGCCTTCGTGCCAGCAACCTTCGGCGCAACGTCCAGTTAAAAGAATAAAGCGCAAACTGTAGCTATGAGCATAACCAGAGACTTCTAGCCAAATTAAATTACTCTCAGCTTCACAAGTAATTTTTTCTTCATCCATGAGTTCGCTACTTAGCTGGCTCATAGTTTCGGCTAATTGCACTGACAAGCGGCAAAAATCGTGCAACTCTGATTCTGTAAGTTCAATTGCCCAATCATCTGTACCTACTAACCCTTTAAACTCGACAGCTTCTTGAGGATCCCAACCAATCCGCCAACCATTTCCAGTTTTAATTACGCGCTCCATTAACTATTTTTTACTGTGCCAGAGTAAATTAAACCTCTCTGCATATCTAAAGTTAAAATTGTGCCATCTCGAATTACTTGAGTTGCTTGTTTTACGCCCACAATTACCGGAACACCAAGACGCAAACCAATAATTGCCGCATGACTTGTCATACTCTCATCTTCAGTGACGATCGCCGCCGCTTTGCGAATCGCCTCAATAAAATCTGCACTGGTGCGCGGTACTACTAATATTTCGCCATGATTGAAGTTACCTACATCCATAGCAGTATGAGCTACTCTAGCGCGACCGTTTACCAAACCTAAACCAAGTCCAACACCTTGACCAAGTACAGAGGTTACTATTTCTACCTTAATTAAATCTGTTGAGCCTGCTACTCCTTGCAGCGCCCCCGCACTCATAACGACCAAATCGCCCTCAAATAGCAATTGTTTTTCTTGAGCTACATTAATCGCCGCTTGAAAAGTTTGCCCCGCCGAAGGTAAATCTAATACTAATAAAGGTTTTACTCCCCAAACTAGCTGTAGTTGTCTGGCTACATCTACGTGAGGCGTTACAGCCAAAATTGGGTTGCGGGGACGAAATTTAGAAACATTACGAGCCGTAGAACCCGTTTTAGTTAAAGTCATGATTGCCGCAGCGTCTAGTTGTTCGGCAATTTGCCCTACCGCTTGACTAATAGCATTGGGAATCGATTGGCGAGTGTCTTTAAGGTTGGCATTAATAGCAGCTAAGGCGGGTTCTTGCTCAATTCTCACGGCAATCCGTGCCATTGTGGCTACAGCTTCTACAGGGTGTTTGCCTACTGCCGTCTCGTTTGAGAGCATGACGGCATCTGTTCCATCTAAAATCGCATTGGCTACATCAGACACTTCGGCGCGAGTTGGACGGGGGCTACTAACCATGCTATCGAGCATCTGAGTTGCAGTGATAATCGGAATACCTAGCCGATTTGCCGTAGCAATCAGCCGCTTTTGCAAGATGGGTACATCTTCAGCAGGTAATTCTACTCCTAAGTCACCTCTTGCCACCATTACCCCATCACTGAGGGCTAAAATTGCCTCCATTTGCTCAATTGCTTCATGCTTTTCAATTTTGACAATTACGGGGACTTGCTTCCCGGCGTTAGAAATTAGTTCTTTGATTTCTAGTACGTCTTGGGGATTGCGAACAAAAGATAAAGCGATCCAATCTACACCTTGATCTAAACCAAAAATCAAATCTTCTCGGTCTTTGTCAGTTAGCGCCTTAATTGATAAATAAACTCCTGGAAAGTTGACCCCTTTGTTGTTCGATAAGGTTCCACCAACGACAACCCGACAGTGCAAGTTTTTGTTCGGGCGATCTATTTCTTCGACCCGCATCTCTACGCGCCCATCGTCAAGCAAAATTGCCGCGCCACAAGGTACTTCATCGGCTAAAAGATTATAAGTTACACAACTAATACTTTGAGTGCCAAGTATATAATTGCTAGTTAAGGTGAATAGGTCGCCTTTATTTAGTTCTATAGAACCCTTTTCAAACTTACCTAAACGAATTTTTGGCCCTTGCAAGTCTTGCAGAATGCCTACAGGCTGATTTAATTCAAAGGCAATTTGCCGAATTAAACGCACACTCCGTTGATGATCGGCATGAGTACCGTGAGAAAAGTTAAGCCTAAGAGTAGTTGCACCTGCCTCTATGATTGCTTTTAGCACTTCTGGGCTACTGGTGGCAGGCCCGATTGTAGCGACAATTTTTGTCCGACGTTGAGAATCTCTTGGTTGCATGGAGCCTAATTTTGTAAAAAGGGACAAGGGCAGATAAAAGGGCTAAGGCAAATTTTATTTAACTTTGGTTTTTCTTTACTGCCGTCAAAGCTTGCTTGCAGCCTTACTGTAATGTGTTTTGTGCCATTTTGCTCCGCAATTATATCGTCATTAGGCTACGTCTATAGAGATAACAAGGGTGACTTGTACGAAACAAAACTTTATCATCTTAATTAGGTCTACTATTTAGTAGGTGAAAATTAATTATTCAAGGAGTCAACGATGCTAATGTCGGAGGCAAAGAAGCCACTGACAACTGTTCCTAGGGAGTTTCTCAGCCCTCCAGGCGATCGCAACCCTACTTTAGCAATGTTTGTAGCGGCAATTAGCGCGATCGCACTATCCAATTTTGGTTACTGGCTTTGGGAATGGCCTCACTGGTGTTGTTTTATAACTAATACGATTTCTCTACATATTTGCGGCACGGTAATTCATGATGCGTGTCATAAATCTGCCCACCGTAACCCGTTGGTTAATTCTATTTTGGGTCATGGTAGCGCCTTGCTACTCGCTTTTGCTTTCCCGGTATTTACGCGGGTACATTTGCAGCATCACGCCAATGTCAACGATCCAGAAAACGATCCCGATCATTTTGTCTCTACCGCCGGGCCTTTATGGCTAATTCCCGTGCGGTTTTTGTACCATGAAATATTTTTCTTTAAACGTCAACTTTGGCAAAAACAAGAATTATGGGAATGGTTTTTTAGTCGCGCCCTAGTGGCATTTATTTTCTACATCTCGATTCAATACCACTTTTTGGGCTATATTCTCAATTTTTGGTTTATTCCTACGGCTATAGTAGGTTTGGCTTTGGGGTTCTTTTTTGATTATTTGCCTCATCGTCCCCATCAAGAACGCGATCGCTGGAAAAATGCCAGAGTTTACCCCGGTAAAGTTCTCAATATTTTAATCATGGGGCAGAACTACCACTTAATTCATCATTTATGGCCCTCTATTCCTTGGTACAACTATCAAAATGCTTATTATGCCACTAAGCCGCTTTTAGATGCTAAAGGTTGCTACCAAACTTCTGGGTTGCTGCAACAAAGAGACTTTTGGAGCTTTATTTACGATATTTTTATTGGTATTCACCCCCACAAAAAAGCCGTAACCCTAGAGCAAAAAGAGGTTGCACCACAATAAGGGATTACCCGATTGGAGAGAATAGTTGAGGAGGAGACATCCAATCAGGACGTAAGTTTTGCGCCTCACGCAGGTAAGTATGGCAAACTTTATTGTGATTAGCGGAAATATTGACCAGAATCAGAAAGCGGATGCAGCGCTGCAAACTACCTTCAACGTGCATCTGCTGAACATCTAACATGGGTACATTGTCCCAGTAGGGACGGTGACGGGCGATCGCGGCGGGAAAAATTGCATCCAAATCGCGGGTAACAGAGAAAGTTACACTCACAATTTCTGTGGGATCTAGTTGATTTCTTGCTTCTGTCTCATCCAATAGTTCTGCTACCGCCTCTGTAATTGCCTCAACGGTGTTTTCTGTAGCCGTTGTTGCTCCACGAATCGCCCGAAGTCGCCACTCCACAAACAAATCCTCCTGTATAGCCTTTAGGGTTTTTGTTGTAATATTAGCTGTTTTTTGGGTAGATGAAGGATTAATATTTTTCTACTTCAATTTAAGGTCGGTACATCCATAGTGGTAAACCACTGGTCGCTAGTTCAAACTCTAGCCAATCATTGCCCAGCGATAAACCAGATATTCCTAAGTTACCGATTAAGGTTGCGTTACCCGCTTGATTATTTAGCAAACGACTTAAAAATGGCTTGCGCTCTTCCAAGGTGTAGCACTTTGTTTTCTCAGGGTCAAGTCCTACTAATTCGGCCGCCCAACGTCTAGCGTCTTCCTCTGTACCTAATCTATCGACAACACCTAACTCTACAGCTTGTTGTCCGGTAAAAATTCGCCCGTCGGCAAAAGTTTTGACTTTTTCAACGCTTAAATTGCGTCCTTCGGCTACAGTTTCCACAAATTGTAGGTAACTTGTGTCAATTAATTCTTGTAATATCTGCTGTTCTGGCTCGGTTAATTGGCGGTCAAAGGCTAAAATATCTTTATAAGGGCCAGACTTAATTACCTTAAACGATACGCCAATTTTTTCTAGCAATCTTTCTATATTATTGCCGCGCAGAATTACGCCGATGCTTCCGGTAATTGTGCCGGGGTTTGCCATAATATAGTCTGCGCCCACGCCGATATAAACGCCACCAGAAGCGGAAATATTGCCGAAACTAGCAACAATTTTGACCTTTTCTCGGAGTTTTTTCAAGGCGCTATAAATTTCTTGGGAATCTCCCACCGTCCCGCCAGGGCTATCAATGCGGAGTAACAAAGCTGGAAAGCGCCTTTCTTCAACAGTTTTGAGGGCTTTTAATACTTGAACGCGGGTGTTAGATGCGATCGCCCCTGTAATTTCAATCCGGGCAATTTGTTTTTGAAAACGAGGCTTAAAGGGCCAAATCATGAGCAGTCAAACCAGAAATTAAAAGGGATTATGGTATCAAGCGTTGTTATTGCTGTCAATTAGTAAACGCTGTCCTTATCTAGTTTGCCTTATTTAGGGCGGCTATTGCTTGGCAAGGGGGTTTTATCGCTGCCAAATTTTAATTGTGTGATCTTTGCTACTGCTAATTAAATTATTGCTACTGGAATCTGTCGTTAAGGCTAAAACCCAGTCTGAATGTCCAGATAATTTGTGCTGCAATTTACCGCTTTTTATATCCCATAATTTAATAGTAGGTTCAATACCAGAACTTGCTAACTGCTGTCCGTCGTTGCTAAAAACTACAGTAACAATGCGATCGCTATGTCCTGGCAACGTCTGCAATAGTTTTCCGGTGTTGGGATTCCAAATATAAATAGTTTTATCCCAACTACCACTAGCAAGTTGCGTACCATCAGGGCTATAAGCAACTGTTCTCACAGCATCAGTATGTTTGTTAATAGTCCGAATTAGTTTACCCGTTGACAAATTCCACAGCTTGATAGTTTTATCTCTGCTACCAGTGGCAAAAGTTTGTTTGTCAGGACTAAGCGCAATAGAGAAAATTCTACTACTATGCGCCGACTCAATGGTCTTAGCTGCACCCGTGCGTAAATTCCAAATATTGATACTACCGTCTTCACTGGCGCTAATTAAGGTTTTGCCATCAGGATCGATCGCCACCGACCAAACAGGGCTAGAATGACCGGAAAATGTGCTAATTAGCTTTCCTTCAGGTAAGTTCCATAGCTTGATTTTTGTGTCTCCACTACCACTAGCTAAAATCCGTCCATCCGCACTCATTGCCAAAGATCGAATAGTGTCTTTGTGTCCTGTTAGAGTACGCTGCAACTGACCTGTAGCAACATTCCACACCTTGATAGTGCGGTCTTGACTACCACTTGCCAAAACCTGCCCATTGGCACTAATCGCCGTCGCCCAAACAGGTTGAGAATGACTTAGTATTTTGGCTAAGGTAAGATTTTTGACTTTGCTAGTGGTTTTAAATAAGTTGTATTGTTTGCTTGGTGCTGGTGCTGGTGCTGGGGGGGATTTGAATAAATAATAGCCACCGATAGTTAAACTCATCGCCAAACCAACGGCTAAAACTGTCAAGAGTTGGAGATTTTTGGGTTTTGTTTTAACTGGTGGTAGGACTTGTATAAGTGAAGGAGGCGCTTTGACTTGTAAAGCTTGAATTACCTCCGTTGCAGACTGGTAACGCTCTTTGAAGTGGTAGCGTACCATGTTGTTGATAATAGTTGCTAGGCGATCGCTAACTTTAGCGTGGTGCTGCCACAACATCTCTCCAGTGTCATGATCTTCTAGTATTTGGGTAGGATCTAATCCCGTTAGGGCTTGAATTGCGATCGCACCTAACGCATAGATATCACTATTAGGGCGCGGTGAACCTCTTTCCTGTTCTGGGGGAGTATAACCTACTGTCCCGATGGCAATTGTAGCAGCGATCCCGAAAGCATAATTGGTAGAGGTTTTGCCTCCAGTCGTAATTACTTGCGTCCAAGCCTGCTTAACGGCTCCGAAGTCGATTAAAATTAACTTATTGTCTTGCTCTCTTCTGATTAAATTGCTAGGTTTGATGTCTCGATGAATTAATCCTTGGCGGTGGATATATTCTAAAATTTCTAATACTTCTTGTAGTAGTTCGGTAACTTGGCTTTCACTCCAACGCACACCCGGATGTAATTCCTCAGTGAGGGGATGTCCGACAATTAATTCTTGAACTAAGTAAAACTCCTTATCTTCTTCAAAATGAGCTAGAAGTTGAGGAACTCTGTCATAACTGCCTAATTTTTTTAAAGCTTCAGCTTCTCGTTCTAGCAACCTGTCAAGGGTTGGGAGATAGTTTGTAAAACTCGGTACAAGTTTAAGTTGTTTGATAACGCAAGCTGGATTATCAGCAACAGAGATATCTTTTGCTAGATAAGTTTGACAAAACCCTCCAGAACTAAGGGTATCGATAATTTGATAGCGTCCTCTGAGTACTTTGCCTAGCATCGCCCTTATTACTAATCTATTTGATTTTACTTGCTAAGTGTTGGTTACGTATCTTTCTTGCGGTGCAACAGTTGCCCTAACTTTTGCTAAAGTCTAAAGTTGCTGGGTAAGAGGAAATTATGAAAGCACAGGTATTTAGAGGCGTTAATCAACTGAGTTATGAAGAATTGCCTGTACCAACTCTCGCCGATGATGAGGTTTTGGTTCAAGTTCACGTGGTGGGATTATGTCAGTCAGATATCAAAAAGATTCTTTATCCCCTGTTTGAACCACCGCGTATTTTTGGGCATGAAATGGCGGGAGTTATTGCTAAAGTAGGTAATAATGTTACAGATTGGCAGGTAGGCGCGCGTGTAGTTGTCATGCACCATATTCCGTGTATGCGTTGTCAATACTGCCTTCATGACAATTTTTCGATGTGCGATGTTTACAAAAATATCTCCACTACGGCGGGTTTTAATGCTAGTGGCGGCGGTTTTGCTGAATATGTCAAAGTTCCCGGTCATATTGTCCGTAATGGTGGTTTAATACCGATACCCGATCGCGTTACCTTTGAACAAGCAAGTTTTGTAGAACCGACTAATTGCTGTCTCAAGGCAGTAAAAAAAGCCCAAATTTCTCCCGGCGATACGGTGCTTGTGACTGGTGCGGGCCCTATTGGCTTGATGTTTATCATGTTAATTAAGTATTTTGGTGGGAGAGCAATTTCTACAGATTTAATTCCTTCTCGCTTAGAAAAAGCCTTAAGTGTAGGCGCTGAAGCTGCTTTTGATGCCCTTGATCCTAATTTAACTGCTAATATATTAGCCTTAACTGATGGTATGGGCGTTGATACTACTTTGCTTGCTGTACCTAGCGACAAAGCTTTTTTTCAAGCTCTTGATTGTACTCGTCGTGGCGGCAAAATTCTGTTTTTTGCGGAGTTTCCTGATCAATTAGAGATTCCGATTAATCCCAATGTTCTCTACCGCCGAGAAATTGATTTAATGGGTAGTTATAGTTCTTCTTATCGCTTGCAAAGTCTGGCTGTGGATATTGTTTTTAATCAACGAATTGATGTTAATGCACTCATAAGCGATCGCTTTTCTTTGCAAGAACTTCCGGCGGCGGTTACTAGAGCAACTTCTCCACAAAGCGATACTTTGAAGATTTTGATCTATCCTTAACTACCCAGTTATTAATTATTGTGAGAATCTATCTTTGGGTAGGTTTTTTTGCTTGAGCGTAAAATGATTGCAGTTTAATTTTATCATCTATCTAACGATAGATATTTTTTGTTGAACTTTAATATTTATGAATCCATCTTCTCCTACACGCGGACAATTAGAAAGAACGCTATCCCAGCGTATTGAATCTTTGTACCGCTCTCAATTAGAACACAAACCAAGTAAAGTAGTATGCCAAATTTTTGATGAAAAAATCGCAATTATTCTTGAAGATTCTATCACTCAACCAGAACAAATCTTAGTTAATAATGGTCAACAGGAGTTAGCAGAAAAAGTACGTTCTGAGCTAGATGAGGCTCTCCAGCCACAACTAAAAGCATTAATTGAAGAAATAGTTGGAGTCAGCGTAATTGACTTACTCAGTAATGCTAAATTAGAGACTGGGCGTAGTGCTACTATTGCTATCTTGGCAGAATCGCCGCAATTTCGCAGCCCATAGTATCAACAATAGAGCTTTGGATCTTAAGTTTTTGGTCTTATAGTTTTATTGAGTAAGCTAGACTATAACACCTAATACCTAACATCTAAATTCTCTAATCTAAAATGTTCAACTAAGATATATATCTACGAATCATAGCTTCTAATTCATCAATTATATAAGGCTTAATAATACAGTCTTCACAACCTGCTTTCGCAAACCGCTCTCGATCTTCATTTCTTGCCATAGCAGTAACTGCAATTATTAAAATTTCTTTTGTCTGGGGATCTTGCTTGAGATAATTAGCAACTTCTATTCCGCTCAAATCCGGCAACATCATGTCTAATAAAATTAATTTTGGCTTGTAAGTTTGCGCCATAATTATAGCACTCTCACCATCAATTGCTGTAATAAAACAGCAATTCATAATTAATAATAATTCGCTGATTAATTGTAAATTGTCTTCGTTATCATCTACTGCTAAAATCAATGATTGGATGTCGCCAGTAACGCTACTAGAAAAATCTTGAAAACTCATAATTATTTGAAGCAAAGTCGTAGAGAAACTAGCCTAAACTAAAAGGCAACATGATTATTTTGTTAATCCTACGACGAGGCATTCCCCAAACGGCTGCGATGGCGCTTGCAATGAACTGGCTCGTAATTACTCTAGCAGGTTGCGGTTTTTGAACTAATAATATTGATAGCAAGCTAACTAAAGTAAGTAACTTTAGTAATTTTACCTTTAATTGGCAATTAATTAAATATTTGGGCTTTTGTGCCTAAATAAAGCTTTAAGTAAGCATTTAATAGCTAAAATGGGTAAAATCTCTCGATATTATTAATTTCAGGTAGTAATTGTTTAAAATAGCGATTATCGCTTGCAGAATTGGCTAAACTCAGATATGCTTACCTTTCTAAGCTTATTTGATAAGAGATTGCGATAGCGCAAGCGCGCCCGGTAACGGGCTTCGCATTTTACGACTTGACAAATTAAAGATTTTATTTTTTTATTTGTATAGGGCTACGGTCTAGGCTAAAGCTATCAATTTTTATTTAAAGCTAAGATTTTTGCGGCTTCTTGCAAAAGCTCGTTATGCTCTGTTTGCAGCACTTGTAATCTCTGAGAAATTTCTGCTAATCTCTGCTGTGAATTTTGAGGAACAATAGTATTTGGCTCTTTATCCGAAACATTTTTATTAGTAAATTTCTGCCGAATACTCAACCAACCAAGTTTAAATCCATTGCTAATTAGCTTAAATGGTGCTTGTAGAAGCGATAAACCAACTATTTCTAGCAAGCGATTAACTGCTTTAAATATACTAAGAGCGATCGCAATTAGCAATACTATGATTACAAAGCTAATAAGTGGGTGGTCAATTGCCCATATTATATTATTTATTATCCGAAATACTACTGGGTGAGCCTGTAGCCAATTATTAAGGGAAGAAGTAATCGCCTTTTGCATTGCGGCGGAGGATTTATCTGTTAATAGTTGAGTTGCAGCTTGAAAATTGGTTGTAGTAGCAGGGAAAAAATCTTTTGTTTGTTTCCATCTGACAACGGTTGCTCCAAGTAAGCAATTGATTTGCAGTGCAAGGTTCATATTTGATAGATTGATATTTTTGGCGAGGGATAACTAAATCTATGGCTAAAAGTAAATTACTTAGTTCGCTAAGACAAGCTTATAATATTGCCCACATTTCGATAAAAAGCGGTATTCCTACCGATGAAATAATTGCTACCTTTGCTTTTAAAACTACTCGCCGCCGTTTTTTGGATGGGGGATTGGCTGTAGCTAGTGCGCTGAGTACCGCTATTTTCAACTATAGACAGGAAGCGATCGCAAAAACTACATCTAAAGTGTTAATTGTCGGTGGAGGAATTGCAGGTTTAAGGGCGGGTTAACGTCTCCAGCAAGCGGGAGTACCCGTAGATATTAGAGTAGCTTGGGTGGACGAATTAGAACGACGTATAATTTGGGTACAGACATTCCGGCGGAAATGGGAGGAGAATTTTTTGATAGCAGTCATAAAAACTTGTTAGGTTTAGCTAAAGAGTTAGGTTTAAAAACTGTAGACTTACAAACTAGCGATAAAGGGTTAGAAACAGAGGTATGGTATTGTGAGAATCGCAAAATAACTCAAAAAGAAATTATTGATTGGTTTGTATCTCTAGCAGAGAAATTAGAAAGAGATTTAGTAGCAATAGGCGATGGGGATATTAATTATCGAGTTGCTAGTTTAGATGCTAAAAAAGTTCGATAGATTATCGATTACAAAGTATTTAGAAACGGTTTCTATTGAACCAATTTTAAAAAAATGTTGGTTATTGCTTATACTACAAAATACGGTAGAGAAGCATCAGAACAATCATGTTTGAATTTGCTATTTTTGATTGGTACGCAAACTGATAAATTTCAGCTTTACGGTGAAAGTGACGAACGCTATCAAATGGCAGGCGGTAACGAGCAAATAATTCAACGATTAGCTAAGTTATTGAATAATTCTATACAAACTCAAATGGTGCTAGAGTCTATTCGTACTTTGTCTGATGGACGTTATCGAGTTAGTTTGCGTAGTGGTTGGAAAACTTTTACTCGCACCTACGAGCGAATTTTGCTTACTTTGCCTTTTATGGCTTTACGCCAAGTATCTATAAGTAAGGTAAATTTGCCACCAATCAAACGTAGGGCGATCGCGCGATTGGGTTATGGTAATAGTGCGAAACTAATTACTAGCTATAGTAAGCGCCTATGGCAAGAGAAATATCAATCAAACGCTGCTATTTTTACTGATTTGGAGTTTCAAAGTACCTGGGAATCTAGTCATTATGTTTCACGTTCTCGAAGATTAATTACTAACTTTACTGGTGGTAAATATAGCGCATTTTTAAGCACAATACCGCCAGAAAGTCAAGCCAAAAAATTAGTAAGTCAATTAAATAGGATATTTCCAGGAATTAGCGATGTCCGCCTTGCAAGTCAAGTAATTCGCGCTTATTGATTGGGATAACCCTATTTTCAGGGTTCTTATTCGGGTTATTTTAGTTGGGCAATGGACGAGTATCGCCGGAGCAAAAAAAGAGCGGGTAGGGAATTTATTTGTTGCTGGCGAACATTGTTCACTAGAGGCGCAAGGTTATATGGAGGGGGGTTGTGCAAGTGGTGAAGAAGCGGCGAGGGAAATCTTGCAAGACTTGGGAGTGAATAGCTCGAAATTCGATCCCCCCTAACCCCCCTTGAAAAAGGGGGGAAAATAAAGACTGTTTAACCTAGGTTTAAGTCTGTTACTGCGCCGATACTGCTAGAAGATACAAGCTGGGCATATTTTGCCAATACGCCCCGATTGTAGCGGGGTTTGGGTGGTAGCCACTGGGCGCGACGAGTTGCTAATTCTGCTTCATCTACGTGCAGGTTTAACGAACGCGCAGGAGCATCAATGGTTATTGTGTCATTTTCACGCACAAGAGCGATCGCGCCGCCAACAAAAGCCTCTGGTGCAACGTGACCGACAACCATACCATAAGTACCGCCAGAAAAGCGCCCGTCGGTAATTAAACCTACAGAATCACCTAAACCAGCGCCAATAATTGCCGAAGTTGGGGCGAGCATTTCGCGCATTCCGGGGCCGCCTTTGGGACCTTCGTAGCGAATTACAATTACATCTCCGGCGACAATATCCCCGGCTAAAATTGCCTTTAAGCAAGCTTCTTCAGAATCAAACACACGGGCGCGACCAGTAATAATAGGTTTTTTTACTCCAGTAATCTTGGCAACTGCCCCCTCGGTGGCTAAATTACCCCGGAGAATGGCTAAATGACCTTGGGCGTACATAGGATTATCCCAAGGACGAATTACATCTTGGTCAGGGCGGGGCGTTTCGGGAATATCTGCTAGTATTTCAGCAATGGTTTGTCCGCTAATTGTTAAAGCATCTCCGTGTAATAGGTTATGCGCTAACAGCATTTTCATAACTTGAGGAATACCGCCCGATTGGTGTAAGTCGGTAGCAACGTATTTACCGCTAGGTTTAAGATCGCAAATTACGGGTACACGGGCGCGGATAGTTTCAAAATCATCTAAAGATAACTCTACTCCCGCCGAATGTGCGATCGCCATCATGTGCAAAACGGCATTTGTCGAACCACCCACCGCCATAATTACAGAAATTGCATTTTCAAAAGCTTTACGGGTAAGAATTTGTCTGGGTAATATTTGCTGACGAATCGCATCAACTAATACAAAAGCTGACTTTTCGGCACTACTCGCTTTTTCCTCATCTTCCGCCGCCATAGTGGACGAATAGGGTAAACTCATTCCCATCGCTTCAATGGCGCTTGACATGGTATTAGCTGTAAACATACCGCCACAGGAACCCGCTCCAGGGCAAGCTTTGCGCTCAATTTCGAGTAATTCCCCTTCGTCAATTTTCCCGGCACTATACTGTCCTACAGCCTCAAAAGAACTAACAATGGTTAAATCGCGCCCGTTGTGATGACCGGGTTTAATTGTGCCACCATAAACAAAAATAGCGGGAATATTCATACGAGCGATCGCAATCATTGCCCCCGGCATATTTTTATCACAACCACCAATGGCTAACACTCCGTCCATACTTTGCCCAGTGCAAGCGGTTTCTATGGAGTCGGCGATTACTTCGCGCGATACGAGGGAATATTTCATACCCTCGGTTCCCATCGAGATCCCGTCGCTAATAGTTATTGTGCCAAACATTTGCGGCATGGCGGCAGCATTTCGCAGCGCAACTTCTGCTCTAACAGCAAGCTTATTTATCCCCATATTGCAGGGTGTGATAGTGCTGTAGCCGTTAGCAAGTCCCACAATTGGTTTAGTAAAATCTTCGTCTGTAAAGCCTACAGCACGCAACATGGCTCGATTAGGCGATCGCGCTGTACCTTGAGTTACAACTTGACTTTTAAGATTATCGGGCATTTTTATATCCTTTTTTCTATAACTTCATTTGGTTAGTTTATTATATTTGTCCTTTGGTGTTGTGGGATGCGATCGCACTTTTTTGTTTATGACAAAAAAGCTAGAGGACTCCCCCAGCTTCTTTAGAAGATTTATTTAGTTATTTACACTTTTACTTTCTGTTTGGATCTTTTCCGTAAGAAACCAGCACCTGCACTAAAAGCTAGTACGCCTAGCATTGTTGTGGGTTCGGGAACGGGTGTTAAAAGGAAAGCACGGGAGGAGGTTTGAGGGTCGCTGCCACCAAAATAACCATTGACAGCGATTTGCCCTTGTTCGTTAATGCTTATAGCCTCAGTAAAGACAAAATTCCCACCATCAGCAATCAAATCGTTGAGATCGAACATCGTGTTTTCATCGAACAGGAAAGCACGAATATCTCCATCGGCGAGTTCCGAGGAGCCAACAACTTGACCTAATTCATTGATAGCATTAGCTGTACTAAAGTCCCCGCCTAAAGTGCCAAGATCGTCGGTTTCTGCGTTAATGTCGCTATTAGCCGCAGTACGAAAAGCATGAGTTTCACCGTCCGTTGTTGTAGAATTACCAACAACTTGACCTAAGTTGTTGACATCAATAGCACCACTGGAGGAACCGCCTAGAGTTTCCAGATCGTCAGTTGCTGAGTTAATGACACTATTAGGTGCTGTACGAAAAGCACGAGTTTGATTGTCAGTAGTTGATGAACTGCCAACGACTTGACCTAACTCATTAATACCATTGCCACGACTGCCTACACCGCCAAGAGAACCTAGATCGATTACAGTATTAGAGTTTTCTACACGCACAGCATTAATAACTTCTCGCTGACTGCAACCAAAATTACAACCAGCCACTAAAGCTCTACCAGCTATTTGACCTAAATCGTTAATTGCATTCATCTCCAATACAGGGAAAAGACTATCTGTGAGCAGACCGTTAATGTCCGTGCGGACACCAGACGAGAGCCTCGATCCACCAATTCCAGTAGCAACAACCTGACCTGAGTTATTAATGTCATTAGAAAGAGTTATGAAGTCAACAGTAATGCTATCGGTTGCTGGGTTAATTGGGCTATTGGGCGCAGTGCGAAAGGTTACAACGTCAAATGCGCTAAATGACTCGCCGACAACTTGACCCAAATCATTGAGTCCTGTGGCAAAAACAGTGTCACCTGCAAAAACAGTGCCAAGGTCGAGGACTGAATATAATGTTGCTGCCGATACAGAGTGCGGAAAAGATGTGGCTATTCCTAGCGCTAGAGCTGTTAGGGCAAGGCTCCGTTGATTGCTGATTAATTTCATAGTTGTACTGATATGGAGGTATCACTATGGCAGATGAAAACCCTGGATAGGTTTCAAAGCGATCGAGTCAAATAATTATTATTAGCTAGATTTACCATGCCTTTGCAGCCAGTAAATCTAGCTAATAATAGCCGTGGCTCAATTATGCTTATTTGGGGGCGATCGCCTAGGAGTATTCAGTCCCTATGCTTTGATCTTTTGTTTAGCTCTTTTACGCAAAAAGCCAGCACCAGCACCAAAAGCTAGTACGCCTAACATCGTTGTTGGTTCGGGAACTGGTGTTAAAAGAAAAGCACGGGAGGTTCCAGTAGCAGTAAAAAAGCCAGTAGCAGCAATTTGTCCGCTCTCGTTAATGCCTCTAGCGCTTGTCAGTACAAAGCCATTGCCATTGATTAGGGTATTGAGGTCAAATAGATCGGTTCCATCGTATACAAAAGCGCGACTTCTCCCGTCGGCTAGTTCCGAATCACCAACTACTAATCCCGACTCGTTGATGCTATAAGCGATACTAAAGTCACCACCAAGGGTTCCGAGATCGTCGCTGGCATCTATTGTACTGTTGGCATCGGTAAGAAAAGCGCGAGTTTCACCATTAGCTGTAGTTGAACTGCCAATAACTTGACCTAAATCGTTGATATCTGTAGCCGAGCTAAAATCACCGCCAAGGGTTCCTAAGTCATCAGTTGCCGAATTAATCACACTACTAGGGGCAGTACGAAAGGCACGAGTTTCACCGCTAGCCGTCTCTGAACTACCCACAACCTGTCCTGAATTATTGATACCGTTACCAGCGCTGAATGTACCGCCAAGAGTGCCTAAGTCAATAAATCCAGCATCATCAGGATTTACAAGTACAGCATGATAAATTGGCGAGGTGGTAGAAGGATCGGTGACTAAGCCTCTGCCAGCAACTTGACTCAATTCATTGATGTCGTTAGCAGTAAGAATGCCTATACCACTTCCAGGCTCTGCGACGTAACCATTTGGTGATGTTCGGTAGGAAAGTGTAAACCTAGTAAAAGCTTCAACTGTGCCAACGACTTGACCTGAATTATTTATAGCATTAGCAGTAGTCTCTCCCTGTACACCACCAACATTGTCTGTTGTTATATCGATGGGACTATTAGGAGCGGTACGGAAAGCCTGCCTGCCACTAAATATATTGGGTGAAACGCCGATAACTTGACCTAAATCATTAATGCCTGTAGCTGCACTGTAATCGTTAGGATTTCCTGTAATTGTCCCCAGGTCAAGGACATTGTAAAAAGTGGCTGCGGCGGCAGGTAGGGAAGTAGTTAGTCCGACGAAGGAAAATGCTGTCAATGCTAGGCTGATTGAACCAATACTATGTAATTTCATGCTCTGTTTTTGCTTGAGTAAGTGGCGATCGCGCAATTAATGTTTCAACAGCAACTTTAAATTGTAAAGAGTGCCGGGTAGAGCCGCCCTGTAGCTAGTAAGTAGTTATGACTAGCAGCAGCTTGACACAGCTTTTGAGGGACTAAATCTACCTAATGAGAGTTTTAATCCTCTGCTAAGTTTATTGGTGCTTTGGAAATTTTTTTGTTGAAGTGCGTTTGTGATTCAGATATAAGAAATATTTATGTCTAATGTAGCGATCGCATGGAAGTTTTGGATATTGTGGGTGCTAGTTTGTTTCGGAAGCGGATTTGGGTGTTTTATTTTAGGTTTACTGATATTTACTAGCCGCAATCAAAACAGTTTAAGTCTATTTGTCGGTTTAAGTATAGTTGGAATACTTTGGGTAACTCCGCAATATCTATTGCTAAAAAACTATACTCCGATTAATGGTATCTGGGTTTTAGTAACTGCTGCTGGCATGATTGCTAGTTTATATGTTGCACAATTTGTATTCGCAGTCTTAGACAGAAATTTAGGTTGGGCGGTAATAGGTGCTGTAGCCGCTATATTTCAGTATTTTGTTTTAAGACAGCATTTTTTACTATCCAGCGCGTGGATACTAGCAAGTGGTGCGGGTGTAGCTGTGAGCGTAGCTACAGGAGAGATTGTATTTAGAGTTGTATCTAAAGCCATCGAATCACCTGTGACTGGAAGCGGTGGAGGACTTAGCGCTCTAGCTGAAGCAACATCAGTCCTTATTTACAGTTCCCTTGTAACCGGAGTTGTAGCTTTAGCTATTTATGGAGCTATTACAGGTGGAGCTTTAATCTGGCTACTACGCACGCCGAAAATAACTATCATTTAAGCGACTAAATGAAGATAACTGTTTAAAATTACTGTTATATAACTTACAACTGTCTGTGGTTAAAATCAGAATTTACTACCAGACAGCCGCAACTTGTCAAAACTAATCCTATTTAATTATTATGAAACCCGCCCTTACTAAAATTGGTACTCAAATGTCAACCCTGACTGGTGTTAGGGCAATTATGAAAGACATTGTAGAAACCCTGCAAGCAAGTAACGGGCAAGAATTTATTAATTTGAGTGCGGGAAATCCGTTAATTTTGCCCCAAGTAGAGCAACTATGGCGCGATTGTACCGCCGAATTATTAGCAAGTTCTGAATATGGCGAAGTTGTTTGTCGTTATGGCTCAAGTCAGGGTTACGCGCCTTTAATTGAGGCGATCGCCAATGACTTCAATCGCCGCTACAATCTCAACTTAAGCAGTCGCAATATTTTAATTACTCCCGGTAGTCAATCGCTGTACTTTTACGCGGCTAATGTCTTTGGTGGCTATACGTCAAGCGGCGCTCTCAAACAAATTGTTTTCCCCTTAAGTCCCGACTATACAGGCTACGGCGGTGTTAGTTTAACGCCTGAAGCTCTCAAAGCCTACAAACCAAGGCTCGATATTGATGAAGCTAATCATCAATTTAAGTACCGTCCCGATTTTAGTCAGTTAGAAATTAATGAAAGTACAGGTTGTGTGATTTTCTCGCGTCCTTGCAATCCTACGGGTAATGTGATGACAGATGACGAGGTGAAAAAAATTGCCCACTTAGCTGCACATTACAGCGTACCTGTTTTCATTGATTCTGCCTACGGGCCACCTTTTCCGGCGTTGAACTTTACCGAATTTACGCCTATATTTGGCGATAATATTGTCCATTGTATGAGCTTGTCTAAAGCTGGATTACCAGGAGAAAGAATTGGAATTGCGATCGCTGATGAGCAGATAATTCAGGTGCTAGAATCTTTCCAGACAAATATGTGCATTCATCCATCGCGCTATGGACAAGCGATCGCTGCCCGTGCTATAGATTCAGGTGCGCTTGCAGCTATTGCCACAACTATTATTCGCCCCTTTTATCAAAATAAGTTTTTAGTTTTAGAAGAAACATTAAACCAAGCAATGCCTAAAAACTTACCTTGGTTACTCCATCGCGGCGAAGGGGCAATTTTTGCCTGGTTGTGGTTTGAAGATTTGCCAATTACTGATTGGGAATTTTATCAGCAACTCAAGCAAGTAGGGGTAATTGTCGTCCCTGGAAGTACGTTTTTTCCTGGGTTACATGAAGAATGGGCGCACAAGCAGCAATGTCTGCGAATTAGCCTCACCGCCAGCGATGCAGACATCAAAACGGGAATGGAGCGTTTAGCTAAAGTTACTGAGCAAGTGTATCAAAAAGTAAGTAATGGTGTTAGTTGTCAGTTATGAGTAAAAAAAATATTGTAGTAAAACCTGATAACTTAAAACTTCCCAATGTAAAAGCCAAAACTTCTTACTTAAAACTCCCCGATGGCTGGCTGCAAATAGGTAAAATTGTTGCCGCGCAAGGCTTACAAGGGGAATTGAGAGTTTATCCCGATTCGGACTTCCCCGAACGATTTGTAGTTCCTGGTACGCGGTGGTTGTTACGCTTTCAAGAGGAGGAACCGCAGAGCATTGAGTTGATGCACGGACGCTATATTGAAGGAAAAGGCTTGTATGCGATCGCCCTATCAGGAATAACTACCCGCAATCAAGCAGAAGATTTACGCGGTAGCTTGTTACTTGTAAAAGAGAGCGATCGCCCAACTTTAGGCGAAGATGAGTATCATGTACTAGATTTAATTGGTTTAGAGGTATTTAACCAACTAACCCAAGCCGTTGTCGGTAAGGTTGTAGATGTGATTGCGGCGGGTAATGATTTACTAGAAGTGCAACCTGTGGCAGAAATAGACAAACCTCAAGCAAAAAATCTCTTGATTCCCTTTGTAAAGGCGATCGCTCCTGTCGTCGATTTAGAAACTGGGCGAATTGAAATTATCCCCCCATCTGGTTTATTAGAGCTTAGTTAGAAGGTTTGGCGCTAACTTATTGCTCAAATTACCATCAACAATTAATAAGGCGGCTAAAAATAGCCGCCTTATTAGTTAAATTACCACAGCGCTCTTACAGGGCGGTTTGCTGGAGTTGATTGAACCGTTGTACTAGTGCTTTCAGTGGTGGTTCTTGTAGGGTCACTGCTAACATCTGGTTCAGTAGTAATTGTCGAAGTAGTCGATTCGGTGCTGGTTGAAGTTCTACCTACTTGACTGCTAGTAGCTTCTGTACCTGTTGTAGTAGTGCTTGCTTGAGCTACAGTAATATTTGAAGCCATTGAGCTAGTATCTAGAGTAGCGGAAATTTGCATTCCTTCACGCAAATTCAGACGTTGTAAATCTGCTCTTGACACCATCATTTGCTTGGTCATTCCGTCAGCCATTTCTATGGTTACGGTTTCCCCTTCAATACTTCTGATCGTCCCACTTACCATACCCGTAGTAGTTTCCGTCGAGCTTGGGGTTGACTGCTGCATCTGCATTTGGTTGGAATCTGGCGTTGATTGATTCTCCATCTGCATTGGAGTCGGTACAGGCTGAGTATTAGTTCTGCTTGGGGTTTGTGGCGTGTTCATATCCATCTGATTTTGCATCCCACCAGTACCACTTGCTGGGTCTGTTTGAGCGCTAACCGGATTCGTTGATAACATTGATGCCAACATTAAAAGCATTGCTCCAGGCAACAATTTGAGTTGTAACATACTTTTTATATCCTCAGTTTGATATGATTTTTTCATCGCACCTAGTAACAACTTTAAGGTTTAGTTAATAGCTGAGCTAACTAGCTGCTCCACCTAAATCTAAGATTTTATGCAAAATATCAAATCTACCTATGTATATATATTATTAAATCTTTTCTATAGAGGTTTTCTTTATATTTAGATATAAAAAATAGCTTGATCTAGACCTAAAATTATGTAAGTGTAATTACATAGATCGAGATAAGTCTAAAATGAATTTAGATAGTTTGAGAAGTTTAAAAAAATGAGGCAATATTTGAGTGAAATTTAATTTATTATCTGCAATCTCAATGCTATTGGGAGCAGCAATATTAGTAGTAAATAACCCCCAGCCTATTACCGCAGAACCCATTGAATCAGTTACAAACAAGCCGAGCAATTCGCACTTTACTTTATCGCCAGCAAGTAATACAGAGACAACAAATTTAGTTTTAAAGTTGAGCGATCGCCGAGTATATTTATATCAAGGAAATAAACTCACAAACAGCTATCCAGTAGCCATCGGTAAAGCTGGCTGGGAAACTCCTGTAGGTAGTTATAAAGTGATGGAAATGCAAAGAGATCCAATTTGGCAACATCCCTGGACAGGTAAATTAGTTCCTCCTGGAGCAAAAAACCCTTTAGGTGCTAGATGGATCGGGTTTTGGACAGATGGCAAAAATTTTATTGGCTTCCACGGTACTCCTCAAGAAAACCTGCTCGGACAAGCAGTGTCTCATGGCTGCGTGAGAATGCGTAATCAAGATATTTTGGCGCTTTACGCCCAAGTAGATGTTGGTACGCCCGTAACAGTCAAACCTTGACCCGGTAAAAGGTATGCTAGTTAGAAATAGCAATACTTGTAAAGATAAATATTTACGGCTATTGGATCTAAAATAGCTGGAATTGCCCAGGCGCTACGGACGTGAGAAACGCATGAATCAAGAACAACTGAATAATGCTTTTACTCTCTTTCTAAGTTTGCTCGTAGAAGCAATGCCTTTTTTACTTTTGGGGGTTTTATTCTCTGGACTGCTGCTATTATTTGTCAACGAAGGTCAGTTAGCCGCAAAAATGCCCAAAAATCCGTTATTAGGAGCAATAGCGGGCAGTTTAATTGGTTTTTTGTTTCCGGTATGCGAATGCGGTAACGTACCCGTAGCTCGACGGTTGCTATTGCAAGGAGTACCCACCCCTGTAGCTGTGGGGTTTTTACTCGCCGCACCGACTATTAACCCGATTGTAATTTGGGCAACGTGGACGGCTTTTCGAGATCAGCCCGAAATTGTTGTGCTGCGTGTGGTATTTTCGTTAGCGATCGCTATTATTATCGGTTGGGTATTTAGCGCTGGAGCCGATCTAAGTGCAATTATGCAACCAGAAATCGCCAATAATTGGCAAAAGCCGCCTGTAGAAACTGAAGAATTTATCTCACCCTTGCTACAATCGGGGACTTATTTATTAGCTGGAGCAGAGCAACCAATCAGAATGGATGCTACGGTAATGCAGGCGCAATTAGCGGCTACTGCTCTAAGTAAACCCTTAGCTTATAAACTGCGGTTGTTATTAGATAATACGGTGCAGGAATTACGAGAATTGGGAGCCGTATTAGTAATTGGTAGTGCGATCGCCGCGATCGTTCAAGTAGCTGTCCCCCGCGAAGCAATCCTCGCCCTTGGTAATAGTCCAATTACGTCAATTCTTGCCATGATGCTACTAGCTTTGGTAGTATCGATTTGCTCTACGGTAGACTCATTTTTTGCGCTTTCCTTTGCTTCAGTATTTACCAGTGGCTCTTTATTGGCATTTTTAGTATTTGGCCCCATGATTGACTTAAAAAGTTTGGGGTTAATGTTATCAATATTTAAGCCGAGGGCGGTGTTTTACTTATTCGCCTTAGCCGCGCAGCTAACATTTTTCTTTACTTTACTCGTCAACTTATATATTGTTTAGTTTTTCCTTTCGCTAATGACTGCAATTAAAAAACTGCGAAACTATTTACTACCTTGGCTAGATGTATTTGCGATCGCTGCTTGGGGTATTCTCATGCTGCGATACTGGCATACAGGCAAACTTAACTTGCTGATTCACCGTAATTATTTTTGGCTAGTCATTTCTGGCGGCATTGGCTTATCAATTATTAGTAGCTTAAAAGCCTTAGATTTATTACGAAAGCGCAGAAATATCCCGAACACCCAGCATCTTACCTTGTTTCCACCAGGCTTTAGTAGCGCCTTACTGCTCTCGACAGCGATTTTAGGCTTAGTTATTACCCCCCGCGTTTTTGCCAGCCAGACCGCACTCCAGCGCGGCGTAACCGATGTTTTACAAGCAACCCGCAGTCAACCCCAATCTTTTCGCTCCTCCGTAAGATCCGACGAGCGGAGTTTGATAGATTGGGTACGGACTCTTAATGTCTATCCCGAACCTGATGCCTATACTGGGCAAAAAGTCAAGGTACAAGGTTTTGTTATTCATCCCTCAGAATTCCCCCCAGAATACTTATTGCTATCGCGGTTTGTAATTACTTGTTGTGCGGCGGATGCTTATCCAGTAGGACTACCAGTAAAACTTACCCAAAATCGTCAAACTTACCCTCAAGATAGTTGGTTGGAAGTAGAAGGAGAAATGATTACCCAAGACTTGCAAAACAAGCGCCAATTAACTATTCAAGCAAGTAATCTTAGACCAATTCAAGAACCACAGAATCCCTACGAATACTAAATTAATGAAATAGCCAGCTAGTAAAAGCATACTTGCAGCCTTCCTTTACTGGTAAAGATTGATGCGGGTGAGTGTAATAAGAAGGAAATACTAAGACGCTACCTTTTTGAGGCTTGAATTTCAAGTTTTGGCGGTCAAAAAATGTCTCCCCGCCAGTAAAATCATCATTAAGATAGCCAACAATACTTACATCTCTAGTTGGTACTCCTTGAGACGCTTCATCGCGGCGACTAGCTAACAGCAAATTATCAATATGGCGTTTATAAAACTGCCCTGGCTGGTAGCGTAAAATTGAACAAGTTTCTATTTGAGAAAACTTTACTCTATAGTTTTGGTAAAGTGTTTCCTGAATTAAATAAATACGATTTAATAATAGTTGGTTAGTTGATTGTAATAAAGAATTAGTTTCACCCAAATACAGTAATTCATTACTACGCACTTGAGTTTCTACCTTTGTAAGCTCAATTCCAGCCGTTTGAAACTGACAGCAATCGGCAACTTGGATAATATGGTTGCATAGAGATATATCAAGTAATTGCTCAAATAATAAAATGTCTGCGCCTAAGTCAGTTACAGACCAAGCATCGGTAGAAATCATAGATTAAATATAATGTATATCCTAAATTTATAACCCCTTCTTAATTAGCTTGAAGAAAAGATTAAGTAAGCTCAGAAAATATTACCTATTACATTTTATCCACCCCAAAGAATAGGATAAAATGTAATAGCTAAGTTAATTAGAACCCGGACGACGATTTGATGAATTAGAGCGATCGCCTGTTATATCTTGGGCGTGCTGCAAATGTTTTTGCACTACGGGGAGAGTTTTAGCCGCAAAACTTTTTACGTCTGGATCTTGACCGCGTGCTACTTGACGCTCAAACAGTTGTGCTTGTTCTGTATGGCTTTTTAATCCGGCTTCTTTCATGTACTCTTGATCAAATTTCGCTCCTGAAAGCTTTGATAGTTTTTGTTTCAGATCCTCATTTTTTTTACCTATGGTAGTTGGCAAAGTTACACCTTTTTGTTTTGCCAAAGCCTTAAGTTCGTTGTTTGCTTTTGTATGTTCTACAACCATGCGGCGCGCATACTCTTTAACAACGTTGCTAGAAGCTTTCTGCGTAGCTATTTTTCCAAATGCTACTTCTGCCATTCCCCCTTGAGCCGCTTCAACCATAAACTGTTTGTCAAACTGACTTAAACTAGATCGAACGCCTGGATTTGTAGGTGTAGTTGGAGTTGGAGTAGGTGAGCTAAGAGGTGAGGGAGTTGTAGTAGGTGTAGTTGGAGTTGGAGTAGGTGAGCTAAAAGGTGAGGGAGTTGTAGTAGGTGTAGTTGGAGTTGTAGTAGGTGAGGGAGATTGCGCTATTGAGGCATACTCCAAAGATGCAATTAATCCTACTGCTACAAATGCAGCCATCACAAAGTTGCGTTTGATCGTCATAGTTTTACCTAAAAAATTCGAGATTCTTGTGTTAAATAACTGTATCGGTCATAAGGAGCGATCGCATTTGCTAACTATTTTAGGTATGGTCTTTACAATGGTAAAAACTATCACCCTTTTACTAGATAGCTAACATCTATGAACCACGTACCTGACTCTATTAGCGATCCCCTGGTAGTTAGCATCCTCTGTCTAGGGGTGAGTTTAGATATAAAAATATAGTTTTTAATTACCTACAGTGATACTTAACAAGCTGTATAGGTTAATTTTGAGGTAATAAATGTCCCTAAATAATAAATCATTTTTTCAACAGCTAGATCGCGTGGCGATTTCCTTAATTGCTCTACTGGCTCTACTAACATTGCTAGTTCTATTTCAAGGCGATGCGATCGCGCCGCGCGTCCGAGATTTTAGCTGGCAAAATAAACAAGTTGGGGCAGAAGATACGGCTTTTTATCTTAACTTCACTCGTCCGATGAATACCAAAAGTGTAGAAGAAAATCTGCAAATAGATCCGGCTTTACCAGGTAAAATTAGCTGGGCTGGGCGCAAGATGGCTTATACATTACTATCCCCACCTGCTTACGGGACTACTTACCAAGTGCAGTTAAATAGTGCAAAAGACAGGTTCTCTCTAGCCGACGATAACACGTCTATTCAATCCTTTAAAGGCGTTTTTAGTAGCCGCGATCGCGCCTTTGCTTATTTGGGTGTAGAAGGAGAAGAATTAGGTAGGTTAATTGTTTACAATCTTACCGGGCAACGTAAAACTATCCTTACTCCCAAAGATTTAGTTGTAGGTGATTTTCAGCCTTACCCCACAGGCAACAAAATTCTTTTTTCTGCTACCGAACGATTTAGCGATCGCTCTCAAGGTTTGCCCCCGTCTCAGTTATACACTGTTACTACAGGGATTGCCCCCGATCCGACCTCAAAAAACAATCCTCCTTTGGGCAGAGTTGAATTAGTTTTAAGTAGCAAAGATTACCAAAACTTAAAGTTTGATTTGTCCGCCGATGGCAAAATTATCTTAGTGCAGCGCGTAAGTAAAAAAAATCCTGGGGATTTTGGGCTGTGGATACTACGTAATGGCACGGGCAATAAACCCCCCAAAGCGCAATTATTGCAAAGCCAACCAGGAGGAGATTTTATAATTACCCCCGATAGTAGCGCTGTAGCCGTTGCTCAAGGGCAAGGAGTAGCACTTTTGGCTTTGCAAGAAGCTACTAAACCTTTAGACTTTTTGCCCAAATTTGGCATGGTGTTAAACTTTGCCGCCGATGGCACTAAAGCGGCAATGGTGCGCTTCAATTCTGATTACACGCGATCGCTCTTTTTAGTAGACAACAAAGGCGGGCAAAAAGAACTGCTGCGTACTACTGGCTCTATTAATAGCTGTTTATTTCATCCTGTACTCCCAAATCTCTACTGTATGTTGACGCAGTTAATTGAAGCAGAAGTTTATCAAGAGCAGCCTTATTTAGCAGCCATTGACCTTAATTCTGGCAAGCAAACGCCCTTAATAGTTATGCCCGAACAAAGAGACGTACAAATTAGTTTATCTCCTGATGGTTTGGCTATACTACTAGACCAAATTGAGACTAACCCAAATGATAGTTCGCCTCAAATCAATATTCCCCGCACTAATGATGGTGAGGCGATTGCTACCAGTCGTCTATGGTTAGCGCCTTTATTTGCTCCCTCTGTATCCACAACCTCCCCCTCGATCCAAGCAGAGCAATTACCTCTACCAGGTTTTCATCCTCGCTGGCTACCTTAGAGGCTATTGACGAGCTTCAATTTCAGTAAAAGTTTGCATTAGCAACCGCTTTGCTTGCAATTGCCAGCCCCATTTTTGCACTCTATAAGCTGCGATCGCACCGCCCATTGAAGCTACTAACCCTAAAGGCTGAGAAAACGAAATTCCTACTAATAAGCCTAATCCGGCAATTCCCCAAAAGGGTAAGGCTACCGTTTGGCGTTGTTGTTCTACAATCCGCCTAATCCAATCCGACTGCATCGAGTCTTTTAAGGCGGCTATTGTCTGTTTCTGTTCGGCGGCGGATACGGATAAACCAATTTTTCGGCGTAGTTTCTCAATTTTCCGGGCAGTAGTGCTGTATTCAGTTAATTCGTCTTCTGCCATCAACAGCAGGCGATTTAGTTGCTCCATTTGACTAATTGCTCTTTACTTGGATAATTCAGCATAACAAAACCCGCGATAGTGCAGGCGCGCCCGGTTATGGGCTTCGCATTTTTCCCTTACTTCTTCCTTTATTTTAATTACTAGCTATATATTCATAATTTTCTAAGTAAAATTACGGTTGACACTCCAATTGATTTATTGTGTAGTTTAATTTAACCGAAAGTTAATTAACAAAGTATTTTAAGAGCAGGTAAATTGAGGAAAGTTAATAATCTCATATTTGCTACAAATTTCCAGAAGTATTAAATTGATCGCGCTCATACTGTCAATAGCAACACTTGTAAAAACTAAACTAAATCACAATGAATGAAGTTAAAAGCTATCAAAACAGAGCCTTAGAAGAACTAATGAATTATGTAAAATCCATAGCAGAAATTGAAACTAATATAAGGTGTGACGATTCCCAAAAGCAAGTCATACATGGGAATAAAGATAAAAACCGGGGATTAGAAGAATTAATGAATTATGTAAAATCTGTAGCGGAAATTGAAACTAATGTAATTTACAGCGATTTACCCAATCAAATTATGCCTATCCAGAACCAAGTAATAGAAGGAGAATTTGCAGCAATCGATCCAGAAACTCCGCAACAAGCTAATCGTTCTTTGGTGTTAGGAGAAAATAAAGAAATCATTTCACCATCAAATACAACTAATTCGATAGCTTTAATTGAAGATTTGTACTTATCAAATGCTAACTTAGTTGAGCGAGTAACCTATTTAAGCAGTGCGATCGCCAAGTTTCATCAAGATTTAGAATCTTACAAAGTCCAATTCCATGCAGCGTCATCAAAACTGAGCGCCCAAAATCAAGAAATAGAAGCCAATCATCAAACTATTCAAACGCAGACTAGCTCAATTGAAAAGCTAACAACAGAACTTGCGATCGCTAAAGAATTGATAACTCAAGTGCAAGCAGATTACAATGAACAATCTCATCAACTAGCAGCAAAAAAAGATAACTGTCGAGACTTGCGGACTCGTTTAAATCGAGAGCAGCAGCACAGTTTGCAACTCAAAGCTGCTTTAGAAAAATGTCTAGAAGTACCCCCCACAAGCTACCAATTAGCGGAGGAAACAGGCGACCAATCTATTAGCTTTACGCCCAAAGCACCGTCAATTAAGCCTTGGACGACCCAAGCAAGAGGCGGAGGTAATCCGATAGATTTAACTTGGGAGCCTCAACTCCCAAGTCAAAATAACTTAGATAGCGATCGCCCACCAATGGTATCTCCAGAACATTTAGAGCTATTTAGCAGCTTAATGGCGGAGGACGAGGTACAGGCTGAAATCGCACCGGAAGCTGACATAAAGCCCGTAGCATCACCCATAAACACACCAGTTAAGACTCACACATCGCCCTCGCTGGTTGTGTATCCCTCTCGTCCTCCCAAAGGGCGAAAATCTCTAGCATCTATTGAATTGCCCAATTTTGTTTCCTGAATAAAGCTAGGTTTTGACTAATTTGCTCAAAAGTTGAGCAATCTGTTTGTTGATAGCTGCAACATCAAATCTTTGAATTGCTTGCAAATTTGCGGCTTGAGCCATCTTGGCACTTTGTTCTGGTTGAGCAATACAATTATTAATCGCGGCGGCTAAATCCATTGCATCACCCGGTGTAACTAGCCAGCCTGTTTTACCCGATTCTATTAATTCTTGAGCGCCCCCAGCTTGGGTAGCAACTACGGGCGTACCACACAACATTGCTTCAACAATAACCCGCCCAAAGGGTTCGGCAACTGTTGAAGTGTGAGTAACTAAATTGCAAGCAGCCATCAGCGAATTAACATCGTCTCGAAAACCTAAAAATTTAACTCGATTTTCTAATTTTAATTCGGTAACTTGGGCGTGTAACTGCTGCACGTAATCTTGTTCGCCAAATAGCGCCTCACCAACTAAAAGTGCGGTGACATTTTCTGGACAACTGGTCAGAGCCTCAAGTAGTATATGCTGCCCTTTCCAAGGCGACAAGCGGCTAAAGTGTCCCACCAAAAACCGATCTTTATCTATACCCAACTGTTGTTTGAGGTCGGTGGCGGGTTGTTGGTACAAAGCTAAGTCGAAGCCATTGTAAACAAATTCCACAATATCTTTTCGCCCCCCGGCGGCGATAAAAGCATCTTGACTTGCTTGAGAATTGGCAATAACCAAAGCTGCACGGTTAGCCAAAGTTACAGCAATTCGGCGGTTCGTCGCACTAAAGTGATCTAAAGACAAAATATCGTGCAGGTGATACACCAAAGGACGACGACTTAGAAAACTTGCGATCGCACCCACTACTAGAGCTTTTTGAGTATTAGCATAAATTAAATCGTAGTCACGACTCAAGGTAGCAACACGATTAATTAACGGTAATAGTTGCTTTACACTACCCAAGCCCTGAGCCAAACTGCTTTCTTTACGTACTTCAATAGCCTTAGTCGCCAACACCTGCACAGGAATATGCTGTTTTTCTAACAACTGTTTAAACGTCCCGTCCGCAAACAACCCCACCAAACAATTATCTCGGTAGGGTTTGGCAATATCTACTAAACAAAGTTCCGCACCCCCTGGCTTACCGCTTTGGTCTAAAAACAAAATTCTGGTCACTTGGCTACACCCAAAAATTGCCGCGCTATAGTCTGGGGAGTATAGCTCAAAGTTAAAGCAGCCAAGGTACGGAGACTAAATTTTTGTTTGGCGATCGCATTAAGTAAATAAGGTCTTGCTTCAGCTACTTGTCCCGCTCGTAATAAACCAATGCCTAAAGTTGTATTTGCATGGGCTAGTTCTTGTTCAAAGTGAGGTTTAAATTCCTGAAGAACTGGATCTTCACTAAAAGTTTTAGAACAAAAAATTCCTGCTTTACCTTTACGAATTTTCGCTTGAACGTTTTTGCTGCCGCTAATCACATTTTCTGATTGTTCGTGTACGCGGTAAAAAGCTAATTTTTCTGGATGATAATAAGCACCCTGACCGCTACGGCAAACAAGATAAGTCATATAATAATCCCAGAAAACTCCAGCTTCGTAAAGTTTATCCCATTGGACTGAATTTTTACGCATAACTGCCGCCGAGGCGCTAAATACTGCTTTATCTATTAAACCAAGTTTATGAAAAGGTTTATAAATTCCTGCTTCTAAATTCTCTCGTTTTTCTCTCTGGGTATGTTCCCCAGTCGTTTTTTGGTTGATTTCCCCATCACTATCAATTACATAGTAATCACAGAAAGCTAACACTACATCTGGGTTCGCTTCTAAATGGGGAATAAGTTGTTCTAAAAAATCTTTTTGCCATCTATCATCATCATTTAAACTGGCAACATACTTACCCTTTGATTCTGCAAAAGCATAAGTAGTATTTAATCCTACACCTAAATTTGTCTCGTTACGTCTCAACCGCAGCCTCGGATCGTTAAAAGAATCGATGAGTGCTTGGGGATTTTCGCTACTAAAATCATCAGAAACAATGATTTCAATATTTTTATAGGTCTGTTGTACGACACTTGAAATCGCCTCTTTCAAGTAGGCTTGGCGATTGTAGGTTGGGATCACAACACTGACTAAAGGTTCTCGCTCGTCAACTACAGCCACTGTTTATAATCCTCTTACTTTAGTTCTGATTATTCACCTAACGATTCTTTAACATCTTATCCAACTTTTCTCCAGAAAATCTTGATGTTTTGATAAAGTCTGTGGAATTATTTAGGCAATGGCAAAAATTCCTAGAAAATATTATAGTAACTTTTGAAGCTCGGCGATCGCATTTTCCGAGCGGTGATAATTATTTATTAACTAATACTTTTTGACGCTGGCGCACAAATCTAGTTAATTTATGATAAATTTCTTTATTTACTTTACTTTTTACCAAAGTCAGCAGTTTTAGACGTAGGTAGTTTTTGGTGTATTGTAATTGAGGGTAGTATTTAATAGCCTGATTGGAAAAATCCCTTGCTCCTCTGTAGTCTTCGTTTTCTAAAGATTTCCAAGCTATATAAAGATTCATGCGCCCATAAGTTTTAGCTCTTATAGCTAATACTTCTTGAGGTACAAAATCAAACATTTTTTCGATTAGTCTATCAAAATCTGGTAAAATCTCTTGGGAATTTTTTGATGAATTTTTTGAGTGTTGTCTGTAGTACACTAAAGTTTCTTCAATTAACCCAAAATCATAGTCTGCAGCTATCCGCGTCCACATTTCCCAATCTTCGCCAAAACGCAAAGTTGGATCGAATAATCCTACTTTGTCAAAGCAGGCTCGACGTACCATAGGGATGCTACCACAGGGAATTAAGCTAATTTCAATTAGTTTTTTTCTGATATTTCCTTGTTTAAAGTCAATCTTAACTTCTGCTCCGGGGTTTCCCTGCTCATCAGTCAACATCATCCACGTAGCTACTAATCCTACGGTAGGATTATCGTCTAAAAATTGTGCTTGTCTTTCTATTTTTGTCCTTTTCCACAAATCGTCAGCATCTAAAAATGTTATATAATCGCCACTGGCTTTACTAATTGCTAAATTTCTAGCAGTGGAAACACCTTGATGGGACTGGGAAATAAACTTAACGCGCTCGTCCGTTAAACCATTAGCCCACTGAACTATATTGTCTGAGCTACCATCATCAACAATTAGCACTTCAAAGTCAATAAAAGTTTGCTGCAACGCTGACTTTAAGGTATCTGGTAAATAAGTCATTGCATTATAGGCAGGAATAATTACAGAAACTTTAGGCATAAGATAGCTCTCTGTTATAAAATACAGCTTTTGAAATTAAATTTGCGCTATAACTAAGTAGTCATACTTAGTTAAAATTTAGTAGTTAGCTAAAAATTACGGAATTTTCAATTTATTACGTAAGTTAACGGTAGTAATATGTAAATAAATCTTGCATTTTTATTTAGTAAGAAACAACATATAAAGTTTGTGCAAGTTAATTATGAAGATTGCATAAAAATACTTAGGAGTGGTTAAGAGCGATCGCTTTTACGCTCAAGCCAGGGCTATTCTTCTTTGAAGAATCAATTATTAATGTTTCACCATTCGATTGTATTTTGATAAAATGGTAATAAATTTGCTGTAATAACCTTAGACAAAAGGTATAGTTTTAACCTACCTGACTGCAACAAAGATGAGTCTTGTTTGAGATAGTTAAACAGTACCTTAGCTGCTTTTAAACCTCTTTGACGTTTTACGCTGTCTTGTAATACTTTAGACATTAAAAACTTGTACAAAAAGCCCAAAGCTTCTTTTTTGAGGTAATGCAAAGATTTCGGTGCTTGGTTGTAAGCTCTTTCAATAACTTGCAAAGAGGCTATTTCCATTTTAGAAATATTGGTAGACATAGAGGAAGGAGATATTCGGTATAAAACTTGAGGACGAGGCACAACCACAAATTCATACAAAGCTGACAATCGCAGCCACATATCCCAATCTTCTGCGGAATTTAGGGATTCATCAAATCCACCTATTTGAGTCAAAGATTGGGCGCGGATTAAAGTATTAGAACCACAAGCTAAGAAATTACCGACTAAAAGCCGTTCATAGATATTCCCACTATAGGAAGTATAAGAAGCTGGTCTTAAGAATTGCCCATATTCATCAATATGGTCAGTCCAGCTATAAGCAACAGCAGCTTGTGGGCTTTGTTGCAAAGCTTCTAATTGTGACTCTAATTTATCATTAGTCCAAAGATCGTCAGCATCTAAGAAAGCAATAAATTCACCGCAAGCACGGGCAAAACCGCGATTACGACTTGCAGACAAACCAGCATTTGCATAAGAAAATACTTTTATTTTCGGATCTTGAATGCTATTAATAACTGCTAAAGTATCATCAGTAGAACCATCGTTGATCGCAATTATTTCAAAACTTTGATAAGTCTGCTGCAAAACCGATTCAATCGTTTCTTTAATTGTTTTTGCACCATTATAAACTGGAATAACTACAGAGATAATTGGCGTACTGTTAATCATAATACACCCTGAATTAATTTTTTAGCTGTTTGCCCAGCGACCGACCAATTTAAGCGACTTTGATATTCGTTAAATGAAGAATGGGCTAATTGTTTGTAATCTTTGTAATTGTTCATCAGTGAGGCAATGTAATTACAGTATTCAGCAATATTTGCATTTAGGGAAAATGTTTTGCCATTTAGATCGTGCTTGATTAAAGTTGGAATCCCTCCTACTTGCGTACCAATACAAGGTAGTCCAAAGGAATTAGCTTCACAAAAAACGTGCGGAGAAAAGTCTGCTCTCGAAGGCAAAACCAAAAAATGAGCTTCAGCAAATAGCTTATTAATTTTATTTAAGCCTTCCCGTGTATACTTGGAGATAAAACCTAACTTTTTCACGTAACTAGGTAAAAGAGCTTCACCTTCAGGTTTACAACCAACTACAGTTAATTCCGTTTCTATTCCCCTAGAGTTCAATTCCTCAGCTATCTTAAAGGCGATATCTCCACCCTTTCTAATCCAGTCCACGCCGATAAATAGTAGCTTGCAGCATTCGTTGTTTTTTGCTTCTACTATATTGTTGATATCCTCGAAGTCGCGATTAGTCTCTAAATTAGCTCCCCAAGGAACTACCGCAACTTTAGCAGGATCGATGCGATAGGTTTCAATGGCTGTTTGAGCCGCCCAATCTGACAAAAAAATCAATAACGCGCATCTTTCTAATGCCAGCTTTTCCATCGCATATAAGCGATCACGAGTTTCCGCCGCTAAGTTACTCAACCAAGGATAAAAATCGATAGATGCACATAGTGGTGCATCTGTCCACAGTACAATCGGCTGCTTGCATTCAAGGTGACCAAGAGGAATGCTATTCTCTGGACACAGCACCACATTGGAGTTAAATTTAGCCAGTTTCGGCAACACTTGAGCGCTGTATTTTTCTAGGATTGATGGTTCTAAAAAGTAGAAATAGTCTTTGTTGAATAGCTTTTGATTCAAGTGCCACTTCAATTTATGCCTAAATGATGGCTTAATTTCTTCTAACGGGCCGAGATAATCTAGGTGTGTAGATTGAGACTCTAAGGTTTTAGCTAAATGATAGCCTGCACCGCAAAGACCAGCTTTCTGTTTAGACCACCTCGCTGAATTTAGAACATCGTAGCTAGTCAAATAGGCTATTCGCATAAATATATACTTTTCCTATCTAGTAATTACTAACTATTGCCAATTTTTACAAACTTACTTTAATCATGTTAGTGTCCGTCTTACTAATTTGGTTTGACAATAACTTAGATATAATTGTTACTTTAGAGAAGAAAAACAAACTAATATACTTACAAATAGTAGAGTTTAACTGTCAATCAGTCTAAAGTAAGAACTACTGAGAAAATAAAAGTTAGGTGAGGCTCTTGAGCGTTAAACATTAATAAAAAATAACCGAGGTAGAAAATGCTTTCTACCTCGGCAGTTAAAATTTAATTGTGTTTAATGTCTAACTTTTTTGACCTAACTCATTTTGCATTTTGTGATAGTCCCATAACTTGCCGCGCTGAAGGAGTAATTCTTGATAAGCTCCCT
Source organism: Chlorogloea sp. CCALA 695 (assembly GCF_003003885.1). GTDB lineage: Bacteria > Cyanobacteriota > Cyanobacteriia > Cyanobacteriales > Chroococcidiopsidaceae > Aliterella. The sequence goes on from NZ_PVWN01000007.1 coordinate 93,791, forward strand.
GTTCGACGATTTTGCCGTGTTCCAAGACTACAACTTTATCAGCTTTGGCAATAGTTGATAAGCGGTGAGCGATCGCAATTACCGTTCGTCCTACAGATAATTTTTCCAATGATTCTTGAATTAATCGCTCTGATACAGAGTCAAGGGCGCTAGTTGCTTCGTCCAGAATGAGAATTTCTGGATTGCGTAGCAAGGCGCGCGCGATCGCAATTCTTTGCCTCTGACCCCCCGATAGCCGCACTCCGCGATCGCCCAGTTGAGTATCAAAGCCTTCAGGCATCTCTAAAATAAATTCAAGAGCGTTGGCAAGTTGTGCGGCGCGTTCTACTTCTTGTTGAGTTACAGCTTCTAGCCCGTAAGCAATATTATTGAATACTGAACTATTAAAAATAAAGGTATCTTGACTAACAACGGCCATCCGATGGCGGATAGTATTAATATCATAGTCGCGTAAATCCACGCCATCGTAAGATACCTGACCTTGGGTAGCGTCGTAGAAGCGAGGAATTAAATCGGCTAAAGTAGTCTTACCTGCACCGGAGGAACCGACTAAAGCCGTAGTCTGTCCTTTTCTAATAGTTAAAGTAATATTATTCAGCACTAAAGCGCCCATCTCGTAGGAAAAGTCTACCGACCTAAATTCAATAGCTTGCTTTAAGCCTGTAAATTCCCGCGTCCCATTGATTAAATATTTTTTATCGTCAGTTTTCAGCAGTCGCATAACGTTAGCAATTGAGCCACCAAAACTACTTATCAAAGCTCTATTACCATTCATCTCATGAATAGAGGGGACAATCCGAAACAATGTAAACAAAAACGTTAATAAAGAAGCTACTTGCAGAGTTCCGTTAGCAACAAACACCGTGATGGCGATAATAATCATGCTTACTAAAACTGTAGTAGCGGCTCCTTCAGCCAGTGGTCTAACTATTGCTAGACCTAAAGTTGCTTTAATCGTACTATGCACCACATCGTTACTAGCTTTGTAATAGCGCACTCGTTCAAACTCTTGAGTACCAGAAGCTTGAACAGTACGAATTCCATTAATAAACTCAATAGCTCTAGAAGTAAACCGCCCGTTTGCTTTAGAAACGACAAAACTAGCTTCTCTAACCCGCTTGTTCAACGCCGATAACCCGACGGCCAACAGGGTAAATAAAGCGATCGCAATCAGTGATAGCTGCCAGGACAGTTGAAACATTATTAGTGAATAAACTGCCAAGGTTAATCCTTTAGTAAATAAGAACGCACTTAATCCAAAAGCTTGTTGCAGTCTAGAAATTTCCCCAGTAATCGTATTAATTAGTTCCCCGGAATGACTGGTAGAAAAATAGCTTAAACTTAGTGATTGCAGTTGTTCAAAAATTCTTTTTCTCAGTCTATCTACCAAATTTAGCTGCGTCATTTCTATGTAAACTTGAGCTAAATAGTTAAAAGCTGCTCGAATCCAAGTAGCAGCGAGTATCAGTGCCGATACGCGATACAACCGCTCCGTCGAGGGTTTATCTATCCCTAAAATTGATAGATCGAACCATTGCCAACCCGTTTGTATTGGCGGTAGGTCAGGATTGACTAAGCTTTGTAAAAAAGCTAACAAAAACCCTAGTCCAAAACCTTCAAAAGCTGCCGCACCTATGGCGAAAACAAGGGCTAAAATTGCTATTTTATGAAAATACTTAAATTCTCTCAAAATTAAATAGTTATCTTTCCAGAAAGTAGTAGCTTTGAGTGAACGGCGGAACGGAGCGGTAAGATTAAAACCCATAGGTGTCTAAATAGTAATAATGAATTAGTTGAGGCTACCAGAGAAAATTTTGGGCATAGCTTGGAGCAAAATACTTAAGTCTTTGTCCAGCGACCAACGGTCGAGATAGTTGCTGTGAATAGCACTAATGCTATCTATGGCTAGATTTGGTTTGATTTCAGGTATTCCTGTGAGACCTGGTAATGCATTAAGCTGTTTTGGTTGCAAGGAAGTAGCTTCGGCTAAAGTCCAAGGACTAGCCCCCACTATACTCATTTCGCCGCGCAAAACATTAAATAATTGGGGCAGATTTTGCCAGTAATTGCGATCGCCTGGGGGTAAAAAATTAAACTTTAGTAATTCAAAAATTCGACCACGTTTCCCTACACGCCATTGTTTCCTAAACACTGGAGTTTGAGGCGATTTTACCCACTGCAAAACAATCAAGCCCAAAATTATTGGACTGAGGACTAAAAGTAAAATCCCTGCCGTTAAAAAGTCGCAAATTCGCTTTAACTGCCAACGAAAAGGGTATAAGCAAGGCAGTTTTTGAGCCTTCCCAGCCCTTAAAAATATCATTTTTTTAGCTTGCTTGCAGCCCTCCGCCCAGATAGTTAGATTTGCCGCACCCAGGGCAGGATCTATTTGGACTAACTTTACTGGCGACTTTTGCAAGCATTGAACCAACCTTTGTTCGCCAGCGACTTCTAGATTTACTTGATGGGGTTGTAGCTTTTGTGCCTTGACTATTAGCTGCTTTTGTTGCCACTTTAAAGTCCAGCCAATAAGTTTAGGTTCTGGTTGTTGGGCATTTACCAGCAGGTAAGTGGGTAGATTAGGAAGATTAGAAATTAACATCGTATGGCGATCGCCTTTTTCATGATTGTTACAAAAACAATAATTCAGGACAAACTAAATCTTACTCCTACTCCAATGAGCCTTGCTTATCCCTACTTCAGATTTGGCTTTTTCAGCTTTCTAAAAATGTCCAAAAAATCAGCTAATACTCTAATTCAATGCTCAATTTTATTTTTTTTAACAATCTTTCCATCTAAGTTTATCTTACTAAATCAAGCTTTTACTAACTAAAATTACTTAGCCTACCGTTTCTTTACAGATTCTTTACTTCTAACATTACTAACTGCGTAGGATTGCCTAAAAAATTTGTACAGATAGCAACATCTTTTACAGCTATTCGGCGATTTTAGAGTGTGTCAAAATATTTACAGCCGACAATGCTTACTACCGCAGACTATAATTTGCTGTTATTGAGTTTGTTTTCTCCGTGCTGACTATTTTTAATATCAGAAAACTATCCAGGCAAGCTACAGTTTTTATTCCCAACCTTGTTGTAGAACTACGCCTTGATCTTTTTGAGAACTTATATAGCTAGTCTGTCCATTAGCATGATTTGCCACAACGCCGATGGTATTTAACTTACTGAGCATTGCTGTAGCTTGAGTAAGTTCAGTGCGGGTTACTTTACCCATACGCGAAACTAACAATACACCGCTACAAAATGATGCTGCCAAGATAGCATCAACCATACCCAAAACTGGCGGAGCATCGACAAGAATTAAATCGTAAGTATCCTCAAATTTTGCCATCAATTCCCCCATTCTTTGGGAGCTTAAGAGATTCGCTGAGTCTGTGGGTACAGGCCCTGCCGTCAAAATATCAATATAAGCCCCAGAGGATTGAATACCTGTATGATTTGGGACGTTAGCATCGCTTTCTAGTAGGGTTGAAAGTCCTTGCTCGTTGGGTAAATTCAGCATTTGATGTAGATTAGGATGACGTAAATCTGCGTCTATCAAAAGTACCCGTTGATGTAAACGAGCCGCACTTAGAGCTAACCCCAAGGCTAAAGTTGACTTTCCTTCGCCAGCTAGGGCGGAGGTGATCATAATCGACCTTAAAGATGATTCTGTTGTATTTAGTAACTGGATATTTTTATAAATTAGATCTAGTGATGCCCAGGATGGAGGCCAGTTACTAACTTGAACTGTCCAAGGCTCTAAAATTTTTGGTTTGCCAAAAGGTAAACTCACAATTGGTTCGCTGGCTTTAGATTGGGGTAATTCTGGGGTCATACCTAATAACGGTATAGAGACTTGTTTCTCTAATTCATCTGAAGTATGTACTGCATCGTCCATAACTTCACGGAGGAAGGCTGCGACACCACCCAGCATCAACCCTGCTACTAAACCTAGCAGCAAGTTCTGTGTAACATTTGGGCCTATTTGCAGCCCTAGCAAGGGTTGTTCTAAAGCTTGCCATTCAAAGCCGCCTCTGGCAATTTCCAGACTCAACTCCTGTTGCGCTCTCAAGAGTTGCTGCAACTTCTCGCGGTTGATTTGCACCAACGGAATTAGACGATTGTACTCGGCTATTTGGGCTGGAAAACGGTTGAATTGGTTGCGTAAGTTTTGCTCGCTCTTTGCCAAGCTAACATCTTGGGCTTGCAAAGCACTAAGCAGCGTTTGGACTTCTGCCAATTGACCTGTCAAATTAATATCTATTCCTGTTCTTTGCCCTTGAGATAAAAAATTAGAATTTGCTGCGTTTAGTTGTGCCGCATCTGCGCCGACAACTCGCCCTTGTTCTGATTGCAACAAAGCTTGCTGGGTTTGGCGCAGTTCGACTAATTTCTGCACCCCAGGGTCGGCATCGGTGTAAGTTCCACGTCTAGCCGCTAACAGTAAATCTGTTCTTTGTAGCTCGTTGAGCAGCGTTTGATAGCGTGGCGATTGGCTTAAACGCGATGAGGCTAAAGCCGTTTGCGGACTGCTACCTACTTGTTGTTGCAACACTTTGTAGCGGGCTTCGGTATCTTGAAACTGAGCGCGGAGAGTCTGACGTTGCTGGACTACAGAATTTAAAGAATTATTGATAGTAGCAGCTTGTAGCTCAGGATCGATTAAATTTTGATTGGTACGAAAGTCTCTTAACAGATTTTCCGATTCCTCAACTTGTTTGCGGACTCCAGGAATTTGCTCGTTAATAAATTGCAATCCTTTTTTCAACCGTTGCTCTTGCTGTTCTCGGTTGTAGGCTTGATAAACTTTGTAAATAGTTTGTAGAACTTTTTGAGTTTTTACCGGATCGTTGGCAATATAATTTGCTTCAACAATTTTGGTGTATTTGGCATCGCTATCTTCTTCAACTAATGGAGCCAAAAGTAGGGATTTTTTAACCTCTTTAATCGTTATAGTTGGATACTCAGGCTTAAGCAAGTCTACGGCTCTTTGAATGAGTAAGGCACTACGCATGACGTTAATTTGAGTTGCGTAGTCTATCTCAATGTTTGTATCGGAAAATTCTGCTTCTGCTTGCGGTTGAACATCTTTCCTCCCCTTGTAGTTAGCTTCGATCAAAATTTGCATCGTACTTTGGTAGGTAGGTTCCGCCGTCAAGCTCACAACGGTAGCTATCGATAAGACTCCAGCTAATACACTCAACAACCAATAGCGGCGGCGACTTAAAACTGCAAACAGTTGTCCATAACCTGGATCGTTTTCTACCGCCATGTTATTGTTTTCAATTACTTTAGCCATAACTTTTACTCCAATATTAATAACTGATCACACTTGATAACTAAGCGTTTTGGCATACTTCGGCAATTACTCGATCTACTTGGTTAAAGAAAGCAAGTTCTGAAAAATTAGAAATCGCCCAATCGCGAATGTCTTGATAATTCCAGTTAATTTCCTGTGCTTTTAACAGTGCGCTTTGGAGCGCATCGGGTGTTTGCTTAGGAAAAAATACTCCCGTTTTTCCTGGTACTTGCGTGTCTAATACACCCCCAGCACCATAGGCAATTACTGGGGTTCCACTAGCATTTGCTTCTATGGGTACTAACCCATAATCTTCTAGGGCGGCTACAATTACCGAGCGGGCTTGAGCCATTAAACTTGATCTTTCGCTGTCTGTTACATGACCTAAAAATTTGATGTTACTTAAAGCTTTAGCCTCTAAGCGTAACTTCTCTGGCCCATTGCCAATAATTAATAAGGGCCATCCCAACCAATTGAAGGCTTCAACAATTACATCAATACGTTTATAACTAATTAATCGGGCGGACGCTAGGTAGTAATCTTTTTTGGTGTCGGAAAATTCAAAATTGTTAGTACCGATGGGATAATTAATCACTACAGCTTGCTTACCATAATTTTGCCGAATCCGCCCAGCTACGGTACTAGAATTAGCAATGTAATAATCTGGCTCTTGAGCATACTTTAAGTCTACTTTTCTCATTGCGCCAAAAATCGGTTCTAATACCGGGGCAAAATAGCGGTAATCTGCGTACTCTCGCAAATAAGTTTTTGTATCCCATAAAAACCTTGTGACGTTATGACAAAAACAAATGTGCTTGGCTTTAGGGTTTTTGCGAACTGCTTTGGCGAAACTGGTGGTACTACTAATAATTAAGTCGTATGCTTGTAAGTCTAGAGCGCGGAAAGCTGGAAAATATAGAGGTGCTAACAGTCTAAAATACTTAGCCGCTCTTGGTATTTTTTGCAGAAAAGTTGTATTAACTAAACGTCCTTCTAAATCGATACTATTTTCTGGATCGTAGATCGATGTAAAAATATCGGCATCGGGATAATGCTTACAAAGTAGCTCAAAAACTCGCTCTGCGCCCCCGGGCTGTGTTAAGTAATCGTGGACTAGAGCAATTTTCATATAATTAAAAAATCTAAGTATTATTGCGGAGTTGGGGAATTTGAGTCTAATCTTAGTTATATTTGTCTGGACAGCACCGCAGTAAGCTTTGTTACTTTCGTTTCGGTGGCACCTAAGTATTCACTGCTCATAATACTTAGAGACGAGCTTCTAATTTAATTCACAAGATATTACCTGTACCTAGAGATAGAAGTGCTTGTAATACTTAATAAATTCTTGGTCACCAAAGCTCGAATTTTCAATAACTTAAGGGACGGCTAAATTGCCCTACCTATTTATTTATAAGCAACATCTACGGCTTAATTTACATATTACTGTAAAGAGTTTGTAATGAAACTGTAAAATCACAGATTTTATTAAGATTTTTTCAAGCCATTCTAAGATATCTAGGTGAAAATACTAATATTAATCTGCCTGCACTGAGGTTTATGTGGTATCCTTGACGATCTGTTGCAGATTTTGGCATTGCAGTATGTCTTCTTCCAGCACAATTCAAAGTGTCTATACCGATGGAGCTTGTACAGGCAATCCTGGCCCTGGGGGTTGGGGTGTAGTGGTTTATTATACAGATAACTCAGTGCGCGAGTTTGGTGGTAATGAAAAACAGACTACCAACAATCGGATGGAAATGCAGGCAGCGATCGCTGCATTAAGCTTTTTAACAGAAAATCAACCAAAAGAACCCATTACCCTTTATACCGACAGTGAATATTTAATTAAAGGTGTAACTCAGTGGGTGAAAAATTGGAAGAAAAAAGGTTGGAAAACTGCTCAAGGGAAGCCTGTACTCAATCAAGACCTGTGGGAAAACCTCGACCAATTAAACAGTAAATTGGTATTGTGGCAACACGTGCGGGGTCATGCGGGAAATGTGGGGAACGAACGCTGCGATGCGATCGCGCGAGCTTTTGCTAATAACAAAACTATATCCTTGCAATCAGGAAAACAAAATCTACCAAAGGAACCACATAAAAAAATAGGTGTACCTTTAACAGAATTAATTGAGGAGAAGGGCGACAATGCCATAACTGACCAAACCATTCAACCATTGCCTTTAGTGGCAAAAATGACAAATATGGATTTACCTGCCTCTTTAAATACTCATGCAGAGGAACTGCCCCGCGAGATCAAAGTAGGACAATTACGCCACTTGATCGATACACTACGAATCGCCGAAGAAATCGCTACTAAAGGCTACCTAATTACAAGCTCGGAACTCGCCGATTTGATGGATGTTCACGCCAGCGCCGTTACCAGTCGCGGAGACGAATGGCGCTGGCGTAATTGGATTGTGTCTAGGGTAAGACGAGAAGGCAATCAAATTTTGTGGGAATTAGAACGGGGAGATGAGGTTACGACGACTGGCTATAACTCCGACCCCGCCACTGAGTAGGAGTACGGTTAGCAGACAAGAAGATTCTTAGTACCGCTAAAGGATCGGCTAATGGAGAAAGCCAAAACAACCAGCCGCCAGAGGCTGTCGAAAAATCGTAAGCCGAAGCAACTGCTAGTAACAATGCCCAACGAATAACTAAAAGAAAGGTATTTAATCCTAATAACAGCAGGGGTAAAAGAGTCGAAGGCGGTATGAAGCAAAAGTACAGGGCAACAAACAAAGGTAATGCTTGCACCGATAGCAATAGCCATAAATCGCCCCAAACTTGAGCCATTGATGACGCATCTTTAAGATCGAGCGATCGCCCCCATTCTTTCCAAGTTTCCAAAGCTCCCTCATACATCCGCACCTTAAGGACTTTAGACCCATCTAAAAAGCCGACTTTGAAGCCTTGGGCGGCGATATTTCTCGCCAAGGTAACATCATCACAAAAGGACGCTTTCGCGCTGGTATAGCCCCCTACGGCTGCCAAAACTGAGCGACGGCATAAAAAACATTGTCCGTTTGCCATTACTCGTTCGGCAATGTCGCTATCAACTCCCGCACTTTCAAATCTATAGAGTAAAGTCATTAAAAGTGCGGGTTGCAACCAACACTCCCCAGGATATTTGAGTACAAATTGCGGCGACAAGGATACTAAATCGTAACCTTCGGCATTGGCAACGTTAACTAATCCGGCAATTAACCCAGCTTTGGGCTGAGTATCTGCATCCATGCCCAAAATCCACTGACTTTGGGCGGAACTCTGCATAAAGCCACTATGTAAAGCCCAAGGACGACCTACCCAACCGGGCGGTAAAGCCTCATCATTTATTAACCGAAAGCGCGGATCTTTTTGGCTTGCAGCTTTGACAAGTTCTGGCGTTCCATCTTTAGAGTAGCTGTCTACAATGGTAATTTCTCGCACTTCGTAACTTTGCTGACTTAACCCTGCCAAACAGGGACTAATCCGTTCGGCTTCATTCAGCGTTGGTACTACTACGCTGACCGTAGCTAATAGTTCTGGTGTCCCTTTGCCAGGTTGAATCGGCGCATGACGACTCGCTCCTTTTACCAGCCGCGACAGCAAAACTGCCGTAGCTGGTAGTTGAATTAGTAATAGTCCAAAAGCAAGCCCACTTTCTACAGTCAACCAGTCACTCACAATGTGTTGTCCAATAATAATTACTTGTAAGCAACTTGTTTGACGGGTATTACAGTCAGGTTATTGTTAATGTCTGCTGTTGTCTCTCCTGGAGTTGCCATATTCCAAAGGGCGATCGCCGGAATTACACCCACAACCACCCCTAACAATACAGGAATCCAATAACCCGCCGCACAACTCATCACTGCCGCGAAGATAAAGTTAGTTAAGTAAACTATTAAAGGTACGGTTAATTGCGGTTTTTGTAGTTTGGCAATTGGTGTAGTTTTCCACAATAAAGCGGCTACGCTCATAAATAAAGCGCTAGTCCCAAACCAGCCAGCATAGTTTTTATAAGGCGTACCAAAAAATGCCCCGGGTTCTTCCCAAAACCAAAAGGGAACGGCCGTTTGACTCATGGCGGGTTCTAAAGCAAAGTCCCAAGAAGTAAAAATTGCCGCACCCAATGCGATCGCACCTAAATGCCGTAACAATGTAGGTTTTTGGTCTACCTTTAACCCTACTCGTGCCAGCAAGTAGGCTGCTAATCCCACATAAAACCAAGACAACGGAATTGTAAACGGTACTAACCCAGCAATTTTATAACCCAAACCGCTTAGATAACTATAGTCACCAAAAGGAAAACCTATACTTGTTCCAAGTAATTCGCTACCTAAAGATATAACAATTGTCGGCAGCATAAATAATAGCCAAGCTTTAACGCCTAACTGCCTATAGGCATAAATCGATACCGCAGCTATTCCTAGTAAAATATCTGATACTCCACCACCTGCCATACTCAATTGAAAAGCTGTTTGTCCCACGCTTCCCAAGTTTGTAATTACCTCGGCGTGAGGTACGACTAACAATAAACCTGCTAGTCCAAAAACTTTTGCCAAAATATGACCGCCTAAGCAGAAGCGCTCTGCTCTAACAAGTTGCTGCATGAAAACTCCCTAACAATATTTGACACTCCAAAAGCATCTTTATCAGTTTACAAATCTTTAAGAGAATATTGTAATTATTTTCTTAATTTAGTGCGATCGCCATCAATTAATTTTATTTTCCTCAAAGGTACGGTCAGCTTAAAACAATTCCTAGATAAATTAAACTATATATTGACAATTGCAAAAAATAATGCTATCAAAAATACCTTGGCTGGCTTTAACTCTACTTTTAGCTACGAACACTACTCTCGGCGGGTTTTTAGCTGCTTGGCACGAGCATTGGTCAGTTTGGGTAGTAGTTGCCCTAGTTATTTTGTTGATAGCAGCAATGTTATCTTGTTCGTGGGCAACCATCCGCGATAGCTTTGCTCATTTACTTGCTTCAGACTTGAGAGCATTTATAGTTGCGGTGCTGATTTCTTTATTGGGTGTACTGATTGTTTTTTGGTTACACACCCTTGCTCATTTTTTAGTGATTGTTTGTGCTTTTTTGTTAGTCAAGATAGATATGCAGGCAGCTAATTTTAGCGATCGCCAAATCTTTAGAACTATATGTTTTACATCTATGTTGGGTTTATTGCTAGGTAGAGCAACGGAGTATTTAATCTCAATCTTATTTTGAAAGTAAAAAACTAGGCTAATAAAAAACTAGCCTAGTTTTTTAATTGTATTGCTGACTAAGCCGCAGCTAAGACTGGAGCATATACACTTACTTTTTTGCGGTCTTTGCCTTTCCTTTCAAAAGTTACAACCCCATCAATTAGCGCAAACAAAGTATCATCGCTACCGATTCCTACATTGTTACCGGGGTGAAATTTTGTACCGCGCTGACGCACAAGAATATTGCCTGCACGTACAACTTGACCGCCGTAACGTTTGACTCCCAACCTTTGGGCGTTTGAATCGCGCCCGTTCCGGGTACTACCTGTTCCTTTCTTATGAGCCATGATTCCTCTTTTTTTACTAAAAAAACTAGGGAGATCCCCCCTTAAAAAGGGGAGAAATATTTAAAGCACACCGACAAGCAAAATTTGAAAACGTCCTCTTATTCTGCTTCCGGTTGATTTGGTGTTTCCACCATTGGGGTATCAGTTTCGGGAGCCGTAAACACTGCACCATTAAAACTAATGGAGTTAATCATTAGTCTAGTCACTTCTTGACGATGCCCCCGCTTTTTGCGAGTTTTCTTTTTGGGCTTCATCTTGTAAACAAGGATTTTGCGCGCCCGGAAGTGCCGCATTATCGTACCTTCTACCGTTGCACCCTCAACAAAAGGCTGTCCGATAGTTATGTCGTTATCGTTATTAACTAATAAAACTGTTTCTAAAGTCAACGTTTCTTCAGGTTCAAGATGCAGTAATTCAATGTCGTAAAAGCGACCTGGCTCAACTCGTAGTTGTTTGCCGCCCGTTTCAATGATTGCGTAAGTCATGGGATGATTTGTAAGTTTGCCGTACAGGTAGCTGGTTTTTTTAGATAAATTCCAGCATTTGCCACGTGTCTACCCGATCCGAGCAGAAATTAGACAGCCGATCTAGCATTATATAAGACTAACTGAATATTTGTAAATCTATAACTTATTATGTATAACACTTCAACTCGCCCGATATTTATTTTAGTTGACGGACATTCTTTAGCTTTTCGGTCGTATTTTGCCTTTGCTAAAGGACGGGATGGCGGGTTAAAAACAACTACAGGCATTCCTACCAGTGTTTGTTTTGGTTTTCTTAAAGCATTATTAGAAGTAATGAGCGTCCAGAAACCTGAAGCAATGGCGATCGCATTTGATTTGGGTTTACCGACTTTTCGCCACGAAGCCGACGATACTTATAAAGCCGATCGTCCTGGTACACCAGAAGATTTTGTCCCCGACTTAAAGAATTTGCACGAATTGTTAGAAGGCTTGAGTATCCCAATTTTAACGGCTCCAGGTTATGAAGCTGACGATATTTTGGGTACATTGGCGATGCAAATGAGCGCGGTGGGGTATGAAGTAAAAATTCTGACAGGCGATCGCGATTTATTTCAACTTGTCGATCCCCAAAAGCACATTGGAGTTTTATATCTCAGCACCACTTTTATACAACGTGGCGGTACTGGCCCTAGCGACTTTGGTAGCGAGCAAGTCCAAGAAAAGCTAGGAGTTTTACCCTCGCAAGTAGTTGACTTTAAAGCATTGTGTGGCGATAAATCCGATAATATTCCTGGTGTGCGAGGAATTGGCGAAAAAACTGCCGTTCAATTATTGACAACTTATAATAATCTCGATCAAATTTACGCTTCTATAGAGCAAATTAAAGGCGCTACGCAAAAGAAGCTAGTAGAAGGTAAAGAAGACGCTTACCACTCGCGTTTTATGGCGCAAATTGTGCTGAATGTACCTGTAGAACTTCAGTTAGAAGACTGCAAACTTACGGGTTTTGACAGTAGTAAATTAGAGCCAATTTTAGAAAAGCTAGAATTTAAGACCTTTTTAGGCAAAGTTAATCAAATCCAACAGCGATTTGGTGGCGTTGTCGAGGAAAAACCCGCCACAGCTTCTCCCGTTGTTGAAGAACCGGAGTTTGCCAGCGATGACTTGTGGTTTTTTAGCGCCGCCGATACCGCCAGTGCCAAGCAGCAACTAATCTCGCCCATTACACCACAAATTATTGATACCCAAGCTAAGTTAAGGCAATTAATCGAGAGATTGCAAACTTTTACAGACACTAATACCCCCGTTGCATGGGATACGGAAACCACAGATTTAGAGCCAAGAGACGCGCAATTGGTCGGAATTGGTTGTTGTTGGGGTAGCGAAACAACAGAGATGGCTTACATCCCTCTTGGACATAAAGCTGGGGCAAATTTAGATACCGCTACTGTACTAAATGAATTGAGAAGCATTTTAGAAAGTAACGATTATCCTAAATCATTGCAAAATGCTAAATTTGACCGCTTAGTTTTGCATTGTCAGGGCATAAATCTAGCTGGAGTCGTGTTTGATACGATGCTGGCAAGTTATGTTTTAGATCCAGATAGCAGCCACAATTTAAGCGATTTAAGCCAAAAGTATTTAGGGATAACTGCGAAAAGCTATACAGAGTTAGTCCCCAAAGGTCAAACAATTGCCGACATTGACATTCCTGCCGTTGCTGACTATTGCGGGATGGATGTTCATTGTACGTTTAAATTAGTACCCAAACTTAGAGCCGAATTAGCCAAAGTACCCAATTTACACAAGTTGCTAATAGACGTAGAGCAACCTTTAGAGCCTGTTTTGGCGCAAATAGAGTATGACGGAATACGGATTGATTCAGAATACCTAAAAGAGCTTTCAGACAAGTTAGAGCAAGATTTAGCAGCTTTAGAAATTCAAGCTTACGCCGCCGCCGGAGAAAAGTTTAATTTAGGTTCGCCCAAACAGTTGAGTGTATTATTGTTTGACAAACTCAACTTAGATCGCAAAAAGTCGCGGAAGATTGCTACAGGTTATTCTACCGATGCAGCAACTTTAGAAAAATTGCAAGGGGATCACGCCGTAGTTGATGCACTTTTAGAATACAGAACTTTATCTAAACTGAAATCTACCTATGTTGATGCCCTTCCCGCGCTAGTACGCACTGATACGGGGCGCTTGCATACTAATTTTAACCAAACCGTCACCTCTACTGGGCGCTTATCTTCTTCTAATCCCAACTTGCAAAATATCCCAATTCGGACAGCTTTTAGTCGGCTAATTCGTAAAGGTTTTATTCCCGAAACTGGCTGGTTGATGGTAGCGGCGGATTATTCACAAATTGAGTTGCGAATTTTGGCGCATTTATGCCAAGAACCGATATTAGTTGAAGCGTACCAAGGTAACGAGGATATTCATACTGTTACAGCACGATTGTTGTTTGAAAAAGATACCGTTACACCCGATGAGCGGAGACTGGCGAAAACTATCAATTTTGGCGTAATTTATGGGATGGGCGCTCAAAGGTTTGCTAGAGAAACTGGGATGAAAGCCACTGAAGGTAAGGTTTTTATTGAGAAATTTAACCAAACTTACCCGATGGTTTTTGCTTATTTGCAAACAATGCAACAACAAGCGATCGCAAATGGTTATGTAGAAACAATTTTTGGTCGTCGTCGTTACTTTAATTTTACAAGCGATCGCCTCCGCAAGTTGCATAACTCCAAAATTGAAGACATTAACCTAGATGAAATTCGCGGTTTGACAGCTAATGATGCAGGGTTATTAAGGGCGGCGGCTAATGCACCCATCCAAGGATCGAGCGCTGATATTATCAAAGTGGCAATGATTCAACTGCACGATATTTTAAAAAATTACCAAGCGCGAATACTGTTGCAAGTTCACGACGAATTAGTATTTGAAGTTCCATCCGATGAGTGGGAAAACTTGCAGATTCAAATTAAATCGACAATGGAAAATGCGGTAAAACTCAGTGTTCCTTTAATGGTTGATGTTCGTGCGGGTAATAATTGGATGGAAACAAAATGATCGACCATGACCGCTTATTTAAAGAACTCATTAGTACATTTTTTGTAGAGTTCTTAGAGTTATTTATCCCAGAAATATTAACTTATTTAGATCGAGATTCTATTACTTTTTTAGATAAGGAAATATTTACAGATATAACTGCGGGTGAAAGGTACGAAGCCGATCTAATTGTTAAAGCTAAGTTTCGCTCTCAAGAATCTTTTTTCTTGATTCATATAGAAAATCAAGCACAACAACAAACGGACTTTAGCAAGCGGATGTTTCGGTATTTCTCACGTTTATATGAAAAATTCGATTTACCTATTTATCCAGTGGTTTTGTTTTCTTATAAGTATCCCAAAACTATAGAGCCAAACTGCCATCAAGTAGCATTTCCTAATAAAGTAGTTTTAAATTTTAACTACGATGTCATCCAACTAAATCAACTGAATTGGCGCGACTTTGTGCAACAAGCTAATCCCGTTGCTAGTGCATTAATGGCAAAAATGAACATAGCAGATGGCGATCGCCCAAAAGTAAAGCTAGAATGTTTACGGTTACTTGCAACATTGCGTCTAAATCCAGCAAAAATGCAATTAATATCTGGGTTTATCGACAGTTATTTGCAGTTAAATGCTCAAGAAAAGCAGCTTTTTCAAGCTGAAGTTGATAAAATTGAACCAACCCAAAAGGAGGCAACAATGAAAATAGTTACTAGCTGGATGAGAGAAGGAATTGAGCAAGGACTTGTACAAGGAAAGCAATCAGAAGCCTTATCTCTAGTTACACGCCAGCTTACTCGAAGAATTGGAACTGTTACGCCCGAATTGCAACAGCGTATTGAGCAACTACAACTTACTCAGTTAGAAGATTTAGCAGAAGAATTGTTAGACTTTTCTGAAGTAGCAGATTTAGAAGCTTGGCTGCAACAAATTTCTGTTGAATAATTGTCAGCTTTTATTTACGAATTGAAGTTGATAAAATTGAACCAAGAAAACAGGAGACTACAATGGAAATAGTTACTAGCTGGATGGAGAAAGGAATTGAGCAAGGAAAGCAATCTGAAGCTTTATCTCTAATTAAGCGTCTACTTCCTCGTAAAATTGGTGCATTTACGCCCGAATTGCAACAGCGCATTGAGCAATTACAACTTACTCAGCTAGAAGATTTAGCAGAAGCATTGTTAAATTTTTCTGAGATAGCAGATTTAGAAGCTTGGCTGCAACAAATTTCTGTTGAATAATTGCCAGCTTTTATTTACGAACATCGTTAAAAGAGAAATCATCCTCATCAAAGTCATCATCGCTATTTCTTTTAGCACCAGCCAAACTCCACAATGGTTGAATCAGCGCCATTAAAACTATACCTACACCGACACTGAAAGCGATCGCTAAAAAAAATGGGATTTGAATAGATGTAAAGGTGAAAAACTTTAAAGATATTGGTGTAACGTTCTTTAACGAAAGAATTGCGATCGCAGTTACCCAAGTAGCCACAATTAAAGCAGCAATTAAATTAGCTATAGTTTTCATTTTTACCAATAATTAGCGATTAGCTGTTATTTTAGCTAATCGCCAATCTAACTAAACTCCTACAGGTTTCAACTGACTAATCAGTTTTTCCATTTGGGAAGCTATGTTGTTTTGTTGCTCTACAGAATGAGTTTCTAAGTAGACGCGCATCAGTGGTTCAGTTCCCGAAGGACGCAACAGCACCCAGCTACCATCTTCTAAATACAGCTTAATGCCGTCTTTACGTCCAACTTCTTTAACCTTAACTCCCGCAATATCTGAGGGTGGGTTTTTAGTAAAAGACTCAATAGTTGCAGCTTTGTGGGCATCATCTAAATGCAAGTCTAAACGCTGATTGTACAATGGGCCACCCGCTTCGGCGATTACTTCCTCTACTAGCTGACTTAAAGGTTTACCTTCGTAAGCAATTACTTCTGCTACTAGCATATCTGCCAAAATTCCGTCTTTTTCAGGAATATGCCCGATTACGCTCAATCCTCCCGATTCTTCACCGCCAATTAATACGGCTGTTTCCCGCATTTTTTCGCCGATGTACTTAAAGCCTACCGCCGTCTCGTAAATATCTAAGCCGTACTTAGCCGCGAGATTGTCGAGTAAATGAGTAGTCGCCACTGTGCGAACAATTGCCCCAGTTTTGCCGCGATTTTTGCTCAAATGACGCGCTAACAAGAGTAAAACAGTGTTGGGCGATAGCATATTGCCTTGTTCGTCAATAACACCAAAGCGATCGCTATCTCCATCGGTTGCTACCCCAATATCTGCGCCATCTCTTTTCACAGCTTCTGCAAGCTCTACTAGCTGCTCTCCTTTGGGTTCGGGCATTCCCCCCCCAAACAACACATCGCGGTAGGTGTGGAAGCTTTCTATCTCACAACCACAGTGTTCTAGAACGGTGTCTAAATAGCCGCGAGAGGTTGAATAGAGTGCATCATACTTTACCTTCAAGTGAGCGCTACGAATCTTCTCTACATCAATTAGGGTATAGATAAATTTGAGATACTCTGGTTTGGGGTCAAAAGTAGAGATTTTGGCGCTAAAATTGCCATTAACGGGCGTATCTGCAGAGCTTTCAATATTCGCTACAATCGTATCGGTAATTTCTGGGGTAGCGGGGCCTGCGTAGTCGGGTATATATTTAATTCCGCAGTAAGGGGCGGGATTATGACTAGCAGTAAACATTAATGCCCCTGCAGAATTGAGAAGACGGGCATTGTAAGCAATTACAGGGGTCGGACAATCACGATCGCAAATCTTAACAGTCCAGCCTAACTCTGCCAATACTTCAGCAGCAGTGTAAGCGAACTTATCGGCTTGAAAGCGCGTATCGTAAGCCACGAGAACGGGGCGGTCTTTGGTGTAGGCGGTTTCGAGGTAAAAAGCGATCGCTCTAGTTACTTTCCGCACATTAGGAAAAGTAAAGTCATCGGCAATTATTCCTCGCCATCCATCTGTACCAAACTTAATTTGATTAGAAT
Source organism: Chlorogloea sp. CCALA 695 (assembly GCF_003003885.1). Classification (GTDB taxonomy): domain Bacteria; phylum Cyanobacteriota; class Cyanobacteriia; order Cyanobacteriales; family Chroococcidiopsidaceae; genus Aliterella. The sequence goes on from NZ_PVWN01000007.1 coordinate 111,159, forward strand.
TGCTAATACTGCTCATCCTTTGCCACTCAAGGAAGTGTTTATCATTAATAGTACAGGAAGCTTCTCCTTTTTCGGTGTAGCTAAGAAATAGGAAGTGCTGGGCATTTCTCTACAACTATTCCTGTAAACGCGCGATCGCGCATTTTGGGCGATTTATTCACCGCAAGTAAGTAATGTTTATTCTTGGGCGACCTTTTGCCAGCTATCATCTATGGTCATTAGTTGCCCCGGCGGTGGGACAAGAGCGTTGGCATTGTCAAATGAAGCGGGGCTTTATTAAGGCGCGGCAAAAAGATCCTATAGTTAAAGAGCTTTTAGCCCACGCGACACCACCGCAGCGTATTGGAATTTTGGCGCAAAAGGGTGTTTATGAGTTTCATCACCGTAGCGAGTTATTAAGCCAGCCAGACGGGGTAGAAAAAGTTGCCCAGTTGCTTAAGTTGAACAAATCAACGGAGGAAGTGCAGCAGCGTGTAATTCAAATTTTAAAAAATTATCACCATGCTCCGCTACTAGAAGGTAAGCATATTGTCCAGTTAACGCGCGGTGATGAGGGGTTTCCGCGTCCAATTTCAATTAAACAAGTGGAGTATCCTTTTCGGCTCTATGCGGCGATGGACTGCATTTTTAGCGAAAATGGTAGCAGGCTACATATTATAGATTTTAAAACGGGTAAGTCAGCTTTCGATCAAAGGCAAGCTTTAGTATATTTAGTTGCTGCTCGTTATTTGTATCCTCATAATTATGCCGTCGCCTCTTTTTATAATTTAGAACACTGCAAAAAGTCGGTGTTAATAACGGTTAGTTCTAGTCAACTAGATACAATTGAAAATCAGTTAGCCCAAGTTGCTCAAAAGCATCAGCAAGATTTACGCCGCTACGAACAGAAACCTGTTAATTTTAGTAAGATTTTTCCGCCGAATCCTGGCAATCACTGCCGTTACTGCGCGTTTAATTCAATTTGTGAATTTTCTGGCTTTAAGCAAATTGGGGAATAGGCGATCGCACTTTACCTAAGTTTCATCTATCACAATACTTAAAGCAACCTGATAAAGTTCTTGGCGAGAATGGGCTGTAACTTTTGCTAGTTGACGGCTGGCTTGCGACCTAGATACCTTTTGTAGCATGATTGCTTTCAACTCCGATTCAATTTCTATAGCCGAAAGGTAGGGTAAAGCTGTGGGTGTACCTGCTACAAGTAGGGTATATTCGCCTTGGGGTTCTTTGTTTTTTAATTGAGTCGCCGCTTCCTCTAAAGTTCCCCGCCAAAATTCTTCATACAATTTAGTCAATTCCCGCGCTAAAACGATTTTTCGTTCTATTCCTAATACTTTTGTCAAATCTTTGATTGTTTGTTGCAAGCGGTGAGGAGATTCGTAAATAATTATTGTCCGTGCTTCGGAGGCTAAAGAATCTAAGCGACTTATTCTTTCTTGTCCTTTTACGGGCAAAAACCCCTCAAATATAAACCTATCGGAGGGTAAACCACTGGCGCTAACGGCTGTAGTTACCGCACTAACTCCAGGAATGGGGACTACAGGGATATTGGCTTCAATGCAAGCAATTACTAATTCGTAGCCAGGATCGGAGATTCCGGGCATTCCAGCATCTGTTACTAAAGCGATCGCTTTTCCTGTAGTTAAATGCTCTAATATCTCAGGGTGGCGGCTGTGGCGGTTGTGGTCGTGGTAGCTAATTTGCGGCGCTTTTACTTGAAAATGATGCAATAATTTACCTGTATGGCGAGTGTCTTCGGCGGCAATTAAATCGACATTTTGCAAAACTCGCACGGCGCGATAGGTAATATCTTCTAGGTTGCCTATGGGTGTACCAACTATGTAAAGTGTTCCTGGTTGGGGTTCGGTAGGCATGGTTGTAAAATGAAGGGCGATCGCACGTATAGAGGATTATTTGTTGGCTTAGTAACTGTAGACTTTGTTTACTTAGCTACTTCTGCTCCTAAAAGCAACCAAAAAATTGTTGCTTCTGATTATACTGTTTCTGCTGGTGGCCCGGCGACCAATGCTGCCGCAACTTTTAGTTATTTAGGCAATGAAGCAAATTTATTAGGTGTAGTGGGGACTCATCCTACTACCGAACTTATTAAAGCAGATTTGGCAAATTGTCGGGTAAAACTGCACGATCTTGTACCTAATACAACGCAAGTACCCCCGGTATCTTCGGTTATTATCACTCAAGAGACGGGAGAAAGAGCGGTAGTTTCGATTAATGCGGTGAAAACTCAAGTATCTAACCATGCCTATACAGACATTTTGAGTAATATTGATATTGTGCTGATTGATGGGCATCAAAGGGAAGTGGGAAATGCGATCGCGCGGGAAGCTAAAATTAAAAACATTCCTGTAGTAATTGATGGCGGTAGTTGGAAGCAGGGATTTGAGGATATTTTACCTAGTGTTGATTACGCAATTTGCTCGGCTAATTTTCATCCCCCCAACTGTAATAATAGCGAACAAGTATTTGCTTATCTGTCTGCTTTTGGCATTTCTAATATTGCGATTACTCATGGCGAACAACCGATACAATACTTGAGTAACAATAAAATTTACACTATAGACGTTCCTACCGTTAAAATTATTGATAGTTTAGGTGCTGGTGATATTTTTCACGGAGCTTTTTGTCATTTTATATTGTTTAAAAGTTTTGTTGAGGCTTTAACCCAAGCGTCCCTAATTGCGGCGGCTTCTTGCCAAGCTTTCGGTACTCGGCGTTGGATGAATATTAAAGGATAAATAATGAAAGAACTATTAGATATTTTAGAACTTGCGCGTTCTATTGGTTGGGGTGCATCTTACATTTTACGCTCTTATTATCATGGCGAAATTAACGATGGTAACTTAGACATTCAAGATAAAAAAGATGGCCCAGTGACGGCGGCGGATATTGCTGTTAATCACTACATTTTAGATAGATTAAAAACTAATTTGGGCGAAGAAGATTTTGGGTATATTAGCGAAGAAACTTATAAATTGCATTCAAAGCAGTTGACGCAATCTTATGTATGGATTATCGATCCCTTGGATGGGACAAGAGATTTTATTGATAAAACTGGGGAATATGCAATTCATATTGCTTTAGTTAAAAACCATCGTCCAATACTCGCTGTAGTGGCTTATCCTGAAGCTGAAAAGTTGTATTATGCAACTCTTGGTAAGGGAGCTTTTGTAGAAACTATTGATGGAAAAATATCGCCTATAAAGGTTTCTGAACGTAACGTAGTTGAAAGTTTAGCTTTAGTTGTTAGCCGTACTCATAGAGATGAAAGATTAAATTATCTCCTGCAAACTTTGCCTTGTAAAGAGCGGAAATATGTAGGGAGTGTAGGTTGTAAAATTGCTAATATTATCGAGCAAAAAGCAGATATATATATTTCTCTTTCTGGGAAATCTGCGCCTAAAGACTGGGATATGGCAGCACCCGAACTAATATTAACCGAAGCTGGCGGACAATTTACTCATTTTAATGGTACGCCTCTAAAATACAATCAAGGTGATGTAAATCAATGGGGTGGTTTGCTTGCTAGTAATGGCAATTGTCATCAAGAGCTTTGCACTGAATCGGAGAAGATTTTAGCAGAATTTGATAGTAGAGATAATTAGGTTTTAGGTTGTAAAAATGTTTCTAGAGATCCCCCCCAACCCCCCCTTTTTTAAGGGGGGAGAATATTTTTAGAAAGGGAGAGTTAAATGATTGGCTATTGACGAATAAATTTCAAAATAGCCTTTTAAAGAAATAACTTCAAAGGACGAGTTAAAAATCTTTTGATTAATATGTAATAGTCTCACTCTTGTTTAAAAAGGGTGATAAGCAAGATATTCCCCCCCCTTTTTAAGGGGGGTTAGGGGGGATCTCTGAGGAGCGCAAGTTACCAATTAAACCTTTTAAAACGTCCTCTCAAACTAATTAAATTTCAGCTACGGCTCTCTCAATCAAACGACGCGCTAAAGTTTGAGTACCCGTATGTTCGTAATAATTGGTACTAACATCAATAAAGGCGGCTAGGTAATCTAACTTATCGTCAGCAATAGTTGCAAATTTCTGTAAGTTACCTACAACTTTTTGCGGTGTTAAATTGCGAGAAGTAACTAAGTTACTCATCCAACCTTTTACCGAGTCAAAACTTTGATTGATAAAGTTAAGTTTTCCAGCAGAATTACCACCAGGAATCTCGCTATTGATACCTTGGAAAGTAGCACTTTTTTCTAAATCTTGGGGGGTTGTGTGACTTAGATTAGATTGCACTTTAAGGATAAAATCTGGGCCCAAGGGGATTAAACCATCGACGCAAACTAAAGCAACCATCCGCATCAACGACTCGCCACTATAATCAGCTAAAGAGCTAACAAAATCGCCAATGCTATCGCCGGGAATACCGTTAATTTGACAAAAAGCAACTAATTCCGCCACTAATTTAAGCGTCAAATCTATTGTTTGAGCTTTGTCAGCTTTAGGAGTAAGTTTGTTTAAAAAACCTAAAAGCGGGATAGATTCACCAACTTTATTAGCTAAAGCGGCTGCACCTAGCGCTTTATCTGTGCTATCTACAGTTTGATAAAGCCACATTGCTCTTTGATAGCCTTGCGAACGATCATTGTATAAGAAAACTGCCCTTTCACCAATTTGTTGAATCAAACTTTCGTCAGTTTCACCTGTTACAGTCCGAATTGTATTTTCAAAACCGACTAAGTTATTCCATTGTCCTGGTACAACAAAGTCAAGACCTCGTAACATAGAAACAGTGAAGTTGCTTGTTGGTAGCTCATTAACCAACTCAAAAATAGCTTTGCTCACGATCGCTCTCCAATTTTTTACTAAATATTTGGGGTAGAAAAGATTTGTTTTTCCTTGTCGCCTAAAGTTTTTCTATCCCTCGAAGATTAAACTTTTTCAACCACGCTTGGCGATCGCTTTCAGTAAATGTCGCATCGCGGGAGGAGATTTTTACTTGGTAGCGATCGCCTACTAACAGCGCCGTACTATTTTTACCTTGAGTAACGGCGGGATAGCCACCAATTTTTAGACTGCTGTTTTGAAACTTAGCGCTAGGATTTGCAACACCAATAGTCCCTTGAGTATCGGAAATTGACAGCACAGCTACATCTTTACCGCCTTTTTTCAACTTAGCTTCAGCAAAGCCTTTTTTCTCTTGGGTATAAACTCGCTCAAAGCCTGCTTGAGTACCGGGAAAAAATCTATTAAAGCTGCTTCCTTGAGTTGCATCTTTAGCAACGGCTAAACCAGTTTTTTTCTGAGTGCTTTCTTGCTGTGCTTGGTCAAAACGTGTGGGTGCTGCGGTTGCACAAGCGGTTACTAGCAGCATTACCGAAACCAACAAAGCCGCTACAATTCTACGGGCATTACGAACTATCATTATTTGCCTCCTAAAGGCTTATTGGAGCGATTATTACCGTTACTTCGACAACAATTGTTTTAACTAACTTCTGTATGCAATTACAGCATAGAAAGGATCGCCTCCCCCCGCACCTAACCACTGGAGTAAATTAGGCGCGCTACTTTGACGGCTAACTACTTCTGGTGCGCTAAACCCTGGTACAGACTGGAAGTAACTTTTGACTAATTCTACGCGGCTAGTTTCCGATCCTTCTCGCCAAGCTTGAATTGCTTTGTCGTAAAACATCCGATTAGAAAAGCTAAATATCGCTACTCCCCCTGGTTTGAGAATCCGGTAAATTTCTGCAAAGACGGCTTCGGGGTACTGCAAATACTGCACAGAAACGCAGTTAAGTACCGCATCAAACTGATTATCAGTAAAAGGTACCTTGGGATCGGCGTTCAAATTCTGGACTACATAGCTATCTAAGCGGGGATTTTTTGCTAGTTCCTCGCCGTTAAGCCCGTGTCCTTCGACGCGCGCAAATTTCATTTCATTGGGTAAATGCGATACCCAACTGCTCATCATATCTAAAATCTGTGTATCGGGTTTTAAGCGCTTGCGGTACAAGTCGGTAAGTTGGCGAATAAAACCTTCGTCTACATGAGTTACCAGTCGCGGATAGACATAAAACTGGCGATCATCGGTATTGTCTAATTTGGTACGTTGATCCGGTCGCAGGGGCATTATTATGAGGTAACGATTAGCTTTACTCTTTCTAGTTTAGAAAAAATTACGAAATGTAAACTTATTCCGCTAGATTGAGTAAGGCTGACAAAAAAATTAGTTTCAAATAATCAGCACCCTAGTAACTTTGGAAATGCCTTCTACGCCTGTTGAGCAACCTATATGTCAGTGGCAGCAAGTTTTAGCTCCCTTTAACATGGGTTATCGAATTAAACTGCTGTCGCAGCTTTTGAGCCGTGCTTTTTCCGAACGATTAGAGCCTTTTGGTTTAACTCCTTTTCATTGGCTAGTATTGTGCTGTTTGTGGACAGAAGATGGGTTGCCAACTTCAAGTATTGGTGACAAGCTGCAACAAGTAGGTGGCACTTTAACTGGCGTACTAGATCGCATGGAAGAACGCCAGCTAATTCGCCGAGAAAGAGATCCGCGCGATCGCCGCATTTGGCGAATTTGGCTCACAGATGCAGGAAAAGAGCTAGAAGGGGTGTTACCCCCGATTGCTGTAGAGTTGCGCGAACAAGCTATGCAAGGTATTTCCACTGAAGATCGTGAAAAAATGTCCGATCTTATTGATCGCGCGATCGTTAATATGTCTTAGTTCTACCCCTAGATGTACTTATAGACTAGCCATTCGATAGGCACGTGATCGGTAATTTCTCTGTTGTAATAATATTACGTACGCGAGATAATAGCCTACATATAGTTTTTCGATTTAATATTACGTACACTAATTATTTTTGCAAGTTAAACCTTAAAACCTTTGGAGAAAAATGTTATGGAGAACGAGAATACATCCTTAAACGGCAAAAAGACAGCAGTTTTGACAAAAGAACTAGATAGTCCTGTGGAGGAGAGCGTCAAGATTAGGACAATTCAAATTTCGCCACCAGAAACCCCACAAATAGAGCAAAAAGCTCAAGTTCCACCAACTAAGGAAAAGGGAAAACGCAAACCTTTGATTTTGGCGGGTTTGGGTATTGCTGCGATCACCAGCAGTATATTTGGGTATAGGTATTGGCAGCACGCATCTACCCATCAGTCAACAGATAACGCTACGGTAACTGGGCATATTTACCAAGTAAGTACAAAAATCCCCGGTACAGTAGAGCAGGTTTTGGTCAGCGACAACCAGTTAGTTAAAAAAGGACAGCTACTCGTAAAGCTCGATCCTAGAGACTACCAAACAAAACAGTTGCAAGCCCAAGCGGCAATAGAAACGGCTCGTCGTCAAGCAGATACAGCCCAAGTAAGCATTGGTTTAGCATCGCAAAATGCGCAAGCCCAAACGGCTCAAGCGCAAGGAAATGTCAATAGCGCGAAGTCTTCTATTGCTTCAGCGCAAGCAGCAGTAAAGGAAGCCAATGCTGGGATTCCTGCCGCCCAAGCCCAAGTAGCGCAAGCACAGGCAAACTTGCAAAGGGCGCAAGCAGATTACAATCGCTATCAAGCTTTATTTAAGCAAGGTGCGATCGCACGTCAGCAGTTAGATACAGCTAGAGCCACCTATGAAGTAGCCAGAGCGCAAGTAACCTCTGCCCAGCAAGGAGTAGCCCAGGCACAAGCAAAACTAGCCCAAGCCCAAGAAGGCGTAACTAACGCACAAGCGCAGTTAGCAGAATCGAGAGGTAAGTTGCAACAAGCAACGGCTACGGGCGTACAAACTAACGTCAATAGAAGCCAGTACCAAGCTGCCAAAGCTGCGATCGCTCAATCGCAAGCAAGTCTCAAAGATGCTCAATTGCAGCTATCGTATATCAATATTACTGCCCCTAGTAGCGGCAGAATTGGGCGTAAATCTGTAGAAATTGGGCAAAGAGTCCAGCCAGGAACGCCGCTAATGTCGGTGGTGGGCAACGAGTATTGGATAGTTGCTAACTTTAAAGAAACCCAGTTAGAGAAAATGCAGCCCAAGGAGGCAGTAGAAATCAAACTAGATGCTTTCCCCGATCACACATTTTTAGGGCGGGTAGATAGCATCGCACCAGCCTCCGGCGCTCAATTTGCCTTACTCCCCCCAGATAACGCTACAGGTAACTTTACTAAAATTGTCCAGCGCGTTCCAGTCAAGATCATCCTTGATGCTCAAAGTATTAAAGGTTATGAATCGCGGATTACTCCGGGAATGTCTGCGGAAGTGGAAGTAACGACTAATTAGGAAAACAGGAAGTTTTATGCTCTTTGCAGTGCTAAACATTCCAGCAGATAGAGGCGATCGCCAGTCACGATTAGCAATCTATAGATGGAGTGGCAAGCATGACTAAAAAATCAATCAATTTTCCCATTGGCATCCCCGCCTTGAAGTCGCGCAATTATCAACTATTTTTTGCTGGACAAGGTATTTCCTTAATTGGCACTTGGATGACGCAAGTGGCAACTATTTGGCTCGTGTATCAATTAACTAATTCGGCACTGTTATTGGGAGTAGTTGGTTTTATCGGTCAAATTCCTAGCTTGTTTCTATCGCCTTTTGGGGGGGTACTGGTAGATCGCTGGAATACTCGGAAAATATTAGTTACGACTCAAGTATTGGCGATGATTCAGTCCTTGGCATTAGCTGTACTAGCACTGACACACACAATTAGTATTGGGCATATTATCTTTTTGAGTTTACTTCAAGGCGTAATTAATGCTTTGGATGCTCCAGCTAGGCAAACTTTTGTCCCAGAAATGATCGAACGCAAAGCAGATTTGGCAAGTGCGATCGCGCTTAATTCTTCGCTAGTAAATGGAGGGAGATTAGTTGACCCAGCGATCGCGGGGGTAATAATTGCCCGAGTCGGATCGGGCTACTGTTTTTTAATTGATGGACTTAGTTATATTGCCGTAATTGCAGCGCTACTAGCAATGAGGCTCAAGTCTAAACCTAAAACTACTCCTACGGGCAGCGCCATCGAGCGAGTAAAAGCAGGGTTTGTATATGCCTTTGGCTTTCCTCCCATCCGCGCGATTTTGCAACTATTAGCATTATTTAGTTTAGTTGCCATGCCCTATGTAACTTTGCTGCCAATTTTTGCAACCAAAATCTTAAAAGGTGATGCTCATACTTTGGGTTTTATTATGGCAGCATCCGGAATTGGTGCGTTGTTTGGTGGGGCGTATTTAAGCACTAGAAAAAGTGTAGTAGGACTTGGCAATGTCATCGCTTTAGCTCCGGCTGTTTCGGGAGTTGGGATTGTGGCTTTCGGCGTGTCTCGAACGCTCTGGTTTTCCTTACTAATGTGCTTTGTGATTGGCTTAGGTTCAATTTTGTTAATCTCCTCAAGCAATATACTTATTCAAACTCTGGTTGAAGATGACAAACGCGGTCGCGTCATGAGTATATTCACAATGTCATTTTTAGGGATAGTTCCTTTCGGGAATTTATTAGCGGGGATTTCAGCAGAGCGAATTGGGGCAACAAATACTTTGGTAGTAGGGGGGGCGCTTTGCATCGCTGCAACGATAATTTTTAGCCAGCAATTGCCTACCTTACGGCGGATAGTCCGCCCCGTTTATCAAAAAATAGGGCTTTTACCAAGTGCGGATGCTTAGAAAATACTTTGAGAGTATATCGATTGGTATTCACTTAATAATTTCAGGTACTAGCAATACACGTCTGTTTTAATCCTCTTAATTTCAATGGAAGTAAACTTGTGACTGATACAGGTGCAGTTAGACCAACCAAAAATACCATTCAATCGCCTCAAGTTCCCCTCAAAAGCTGGATTGCTGTAGGGGGAGCGATGCTAGGCGCATTTATGGCAGTGCTAGATATTCAAATTACTAATGCTTCGCTTAAAGACATTCAAGCAGCTTTGGGGGCAACCTTAGAAGAAGGTTCTTGGATTTCTACCGCTTACTTGGTGGCGGAAATTGTAGTAATTCCGTTAACTGGATGGTTGGCGCGGGTATTCTCTACCCGTTTGTATTTGCTAGCTAATGCGATCGCTTTTATCTTCTTTTCTGTTTGCTGTGCGTGGGCGTGGAATCTCCCTTCAATGATTGTTTTCCGTGCCTTGCAAGGCTTGGCGGGGGGCGTATTGATCCCCATGGCGTTAACCATACTTTTGACCACCTTACCCCCCGCCAAGCAGCCTATTGGGATGGCAATGTTTGCAATTACGGCGGTATTTGCTCCAGCGATTGGCCCTACTGTGGGAGGATGGTTGACAGAAAACTTTAGTTGGCACTACATTTTTTATCTCAATGTGATTCCGGGAATCATGCTGGTAAGCGCGGTTTGGTATGCTGTCAGTCCTCAACCCCAACAATTGCACCTGATTAAACAAGGTGATTGGCTTGGGATAGCTTCTATGGCGATTGGCTTGGGGTCGTTGCAAGTAGTTTTAGAAGAAGGAACTCGTAAAGATTGGTTTAGTTCGCCGTTAATTTTCCGGTTATCTATAATTGCCGCAATTTTCTTAACAGCGTTCTTTTGGATTGAACTTACTCGCAAGCAACCTTTTATTAATCTGCGTTTGTTAGCAAGGCGTAACTTTGGTTTAGCTAGTATTGTCAATGTCTCTTTGGGGATCGGGTTGTATGGCTCGGTGTATATTTTGCCCTTGTATTTAGCCCAAATACAGGGTTATAACCCGTTACAAATTGGTGAAGTAATTGCCTGGTTAGGATTGCCTCAATTACTAATTGTGCCTTTAGTGCCAAAGTTAATGCAGCGCCTTGATAGTCGATTATTAATTGCGATCGGTGTCAGTCTGTTTGCGGTTAGTTGTTTTATGAATTCAACTATGACGCACGATACAGGTATTGACGAATTAAAATGGTCGCAACTTGTACGAGCGCTCGGACAACCGTTGATTTTTGTACCTTTGACAACGATCGCTACCGCCGGAATTGAAAAAGAGCAGGCGGGTTCTGCTTCGGGTTTATTTAATATGATGCGTAACTTGGGTGGTTCAATTGGAATTGCGGCTTTAGCAACATTATTGACGAGGAGAGAGCAATTTCACTCTAATCGTTTAGGTGACTCGGTTTCGCTGTATGACCCAAATACTCAACAGCGCATCGAGCAGTTGAGTCAGTATTTTATTAGTCGCGGTGCAGATTTGAGTACAGCGCACGATCGCGCGATCGCAACTATCAGCAACCTTGTCCGCCGAGAAGCTTATATAATGGCTTTCAACGATTGTTTTTACTTTATTGGCTTTGCGTTGTTGTTGAGTGGGTTAGCCATTATTTTCTTTAAGAAAGCTAAGGCAACTGGCGGCGCGATCGCTCATTAATTTGCAGCGATTTGGTCAGTTTTTGCCGCCATAATAAAATCGTTGCGATGCAGTCCACAAATGGCGTGTGTCCACCAAGTTACAGTTACTTTTCCCCATTCAGTTAGTAAAGCGGGGTGATGTCCTTCAACTTCGGCGGCTTCACCGACTTTGTTTGTAAAGGCGATCGCGCTAACAAAATCAGGAAACGTATAAGTACGCTCTAAGCGCGGTTGTCCTTCAACTTCAATCATTTGCCAATCGGGAATTTGTGGCTTAAGTTCGGTTATATCTTGCTCAGTGACGCGGGGTGCATCTTTGTTACAAGCTGTACATTTTTGTTGGGTGAGATTTTCCATATTCATTACTTTAATAGTTTTTACAAGTTTAATTAATTTGCTGTCAATATTTGAAACCCTGCTTGGGAGAAATGATCCTCAAAAGTTAAAGCTTGATTTACTCCTCTCTCCCGCATCACTATAAAAGAGATACAATCAACCAAACCCCATTTTTTATCTGGATACTTATATAACTCCAAAGACTGAGTAAATAAATATGGAGTAATTTTGACAACTTCTACTTCATCTGAAGCCATACACTTTTCAATAAATTCAACTGCTTGTTGCTTATAATTTTTTGCTAGTGCGTTGCCTATTTCCAATAAAATTGCTTCTGTCATTAGCCAATGAGTCCCCTCAAATTTATCTGCTAAGTCTAAAGCTTTTTGGTGATATTGGTCTTTTTCGTTAAATAGTGCAAATATAAATCCTGTATCCACGAATATTTCACTCAATATTCTTTTCTCCTCACATATATTTCTCGTAATTAGTAGAGAAATCAGCAGGAGCATCAATTTTTATTTTTCTCATCTGCGACATAAAACTCTCTTTTTCGTCAGACTGTCCTAGCTTAGGTTTTTGCACATCTTGCTTAACTTGAGCTTTTTTTAGACAGGACAAGCATTTATTTAATTTGTCTATTTCCGATCTGAAAACTAAGCCATTAACCATACCAACTATTATGGGATAAAGCGCTACTAATGGTAATTTTAGTGAAATTAGAAATATATTATTAAAAGACTTAAACCCTTGTTCACCATAAAAATATATTACAATAAAAGTAATTAATATGGGAAATGATAATAATACATTGTAGATAACCTTTTCATTAATTTGTGTATTTCTAACTTGTTTTTCTATTTCTATTTCGTAAAGCTTTAATTTTTCTTCTGAAATAATAGTATTACGAAGTAATTTAACTGCTGCTTGCTCCATTATAAACTCGTCCCTTATTTTTTCAAAGGTTGTCTTTGTTTGATTTTTGGCACTTGACTTTGCCAACGAAATTAATCTCACAAGCTCTTTCAAAGTTGAACCGAAAGCAATAATAATTACTACTGCTTGCATTCCAACAAGAAACAATACTATATTAACTTTGTCTGCAATTATGATGAGAGGAGCTATGACTGAAAATACAATAATGAAAAAAATTATAGAGCGTTGATTTAATATTCTGTGAATTGGATTTGAGAAAAAATAGTTTTTTTCAGAAGATTCAGGATGAATAATCTTCAACAAAACATCTATAAATTGCCCGAAATCTTTTTTATATTGTTCTTCTTCATGTTTATCTAAAAATGAACTTACAGATTCTTCTAAATTAGATTTATTATTGTCAATTTCGTTTTCAGGCAAATGTGGATTGCTAATCATTTTTATAACTTGAATCCTAAAATAATCTAAGCTGTTAATGTAAAAAAGTTGTTGAATTTAAGTTTTATATAAACCTAAGAGAAACCTGTAGTTGACAGCACAGATGTATTATACATTGTACTATAAACGCTGGAAATTAAAATAGTCTAAGTTGCGTAGTAGGATTGTCAATTTCATCCCAAGGTAAGGGCGGAATAGGCACATTATGCTGTTGTAATAGTTGGTGGAAGTAACGAGCATTATGAGGCGATCGCACTTCCATTGGACAATGAACAAAAAAGTAAATCTGCGTACCTTGACGCAAAGCGCGATCGCAAAAACTAACCCATTCTTTTAAATAACTCTGATTAAATTGCTGTTGAGGATGACTAATAAAGCGAATTAAAGTAAAGGGTGCAGTCACGCTAAAGTTTACAGGTAAGTTTGGTTTACGGCTTTCGCTGTGTAGCTGCGCGTCGTCTGGCGCATTATAAATAGGGCGAGAATCAAGCAAAACTCTACCGATTCCTAGCTTTTCTAAAATAGCTGTTAGCTTGTTATTATGAGGTTCTTTAAACCAATCAGGATGACGCACTTCTAAAGCAAGTGGTGCTTGATGCGCCCAAGCTTCAAGAAACGTTGTTAAATCAGTCAGTAATTCTGGACTATAACTAGGAGGAAGTTGAGCAAAAATTACTCCTAGGCGATCGCCTAACGTCTGCATTTGCTCTAAAAAGCTTAACGCGCCAGCAATAGAAGGTTGCAACAAACCTTGATGAGTTAATAGTTTGGGCAACTTTAAGCAAAACTTAAAACTTGGCGGAGTTTCTGCTATCCAGCGCTTTAAAGTATCTTGGTTGGGAATGGCGTAGAAAGTCGTGTTACCTTCAACCGTTGAAAAGACTTCGCTATACAATCGTAAAAATTCGCTGCTACGGCTTTTTGACGGATAAAAGTCTCCGACCCAACCTTTGTAAGACCAAACAGCACAACCGATGCGGAAATTCATGTCAAGTAATTCCATAATATTAAGAGAGACAAATTAGGAATATTGAACAAGTGTCACAAAATCAGTCTCCCCAACTACTACCCACTGGGGAAATTCAAAATTTGCCCCGATTAGCGTTTGAGAATTGGTTTGAGTATGCAATTCGAGCGCACCCCCATCATACAGATTATGCTGGAGTTGTTTGGCATGGCTCTTATCTAACTTGGATGGAAGAAGCAAGAGTAGAATGCTTGCGATCAATTGGGATAGAACTTGCTGATTTAGTTGCTTTGGGGTGCGATTTGCCCGTTGTAGAGCTTTCTATTCGTTATCATCGCCCAATTAAATTAGGAATGGCAGCGATCGTAAAAACTCGGATGGTAAATGTTAGTGGTGTAAAGATTAATTGGGATTATCAAATTCAATCCCCCAATTTTCAGGATTTATATGTGTCGGCGCAAGTAACTTTAGTCGCTATAGATCGAGAAAGAGGGAAAATTATGCGCCAATTACCCGAAGCAATGAAAGAAGCTTTAGCCCGATTAGCAGCAATAGGCGAAAAATAACCGTATGTCATCTCTAGAAAAACGCTTAGAAGCCTTCCGTCAACTACCCTTACGCGCTCAATTGTCTTTAATTAATTCCACCGCTAGTAATGAAGTTTTGAGCCAAAATCAGGAGTATTTGCAGAGTTTAAACCGCATCCATCAAGAGTGTTTACTCTCTGCAACTCCCGAACAAAAAACTGCTTACGATCGCTTTATCAAAAACGCGCCTAACTAAGTCCAGTAAAGAATACGGGCTTGAGGAAATCTCTTTTGAATCTCGCCTTCAAAGAAGCGCCGCAGTGCTTTCATAGTATCGGCGTTGTAAACATACTTTGTCCCACCAAATTTGTTACGCTTGACGCTGCGCTTTTCTTCGTCCAAATCTAGTTTGGTGTTGGGATACCAACTTAACAATACTTCTTTTGAGCCTGGAGTAAAACGGTGAGAAATTAATTCAAAAGTTAAATCGCAATCAAAATCAAGCGCCGCCGAAATTTCATCAAATAGTTGACTGTAGTGCAACTCCCAATCTTCACCCGGCATAATTGGGGCTATAACTATTCCTACAGGATAACCACCGCCACCAAGACTTGGCGGTAATGCCAATTTCCGCAATGCTGCAAGTCTTGCTGTCACCTTAGCTGTACCGCCCTCAAACCGCCCAGAAACAGGCGCAGCGTTGACACTTACTCGACAGCGCGTATGACCGTTGTGGGGCAAATCTAGTAAATTATCTACCGCGTCAAACTTAGAAACCCAACGCAGATAACCATCTTCCCGCGTGCCAAAGTAGCGGATGGCTTCAGCCAAACTCCCGGTTAAATGCTCAATTCCCAAGGGGTCAGTATAGCAACTAACTTCAAAGCTTTTAGCTTCCCCTGATTGCTCGTAATTAGCTAAATTTGCTAGTATCTGCGGCAAGTTGGCAAAGACGCGAATTACTGGCGGCCCTTGCAGACTCCCGGCTAAATAACAATACTGACAGTGGGCTGGGCAGCCTTCAGCGATGTGAAACTGCCAATCTGCCGAGGGGGGAATCGGACTAAGCTTGAAGGCGCTAGGAGGAGCCGTAACCACTGCTAAAGTACGTTTAGCAAGGTCGTAGGTTTCGCGGGGTGTTTCGCCCCGTAAGCCCGTTAAACGGTTGCGGGGTAACTCCTCAATAGGTAAATTAAAACTTTGTACCCGCTTGTAAAGCTGCTGTCCCCAGGGTTCATCTAAGGCTGCGGGAGTGAAGATAACGCGATCGGGCATCCACAATTTAGGTTGCGATGTCTCAGTAGTGGGAAGGTTTTGGGCTATAGTGCCTGACTTCATTTAAGTAAAAATGTATAGTGCAAATAAACTAGAGCGTAGAGACTCTATAAAGACGTTGCAATGCAACGTCTTTACAAAGCTTAGTTTTCTAAAACAGATCGGATACGTTGCTCTAATCGTTCTAAATCTAAACCGCCTTCATCACGAGCAATTCGCCTTACCGTTTTATTAACATTATTGAGGTCTAACAATAAGTCGTGGAGAATTTCTTGCTGCTGGCGTGATTGGGTAACCTCACGGGGTTCTTGCACTAAGTCGCGTACGATGGAGTCTTCAGCGCGAGATGCTACCACCGGGTCTGTTTGACCTTCTACTTGTACAAATGTCCTTCTACCTGGCCCTCTATCTTCTTCGATGGGAATGACGGCGGTAACTTGGTCGGAACGTACATACTTACCGAATCCTAAATGTACCAATACCGAGGACTGTATTCTCATTTAGCTATTGTTTTTCTCTTTGACTTATCTCTATTATCGAACATTTAAGAGCGAGCTAGAAGCTTTACACGCAACGGCTTTTGCTACTTTTTTGTAGGGTTTGCCGCTAAGTGTTTATACTGCTAATAATGATTAAAATGATGAGCCGGGTTGCTTGAGAAATTCTACTTCTGCGGGTGTATTTACCCGCCCCAGAATTTTGTTGCGATGGGGAAAGCGCCCAAAGCGTTCGATTACCGCCTTATGACGCAACGCATACTCGATAGTATTTGCACTAGCTGGGTGATTAGATAAAGTTGCAAATAGTTCAACGCACTGCTCTTGATCGGCAAGGTTTTCACTATGCTCAAAGGGCAAATAAATAAACCAGCGTTGTACGGGTAATAAAGCGCGATCGCACCCCCTTTCTACTGCACCCTGAGCAACAAACAGCGCCTTGGCATCTGTCGCAAAGCTTTTTGGCGTTCCGCGAAACATATTGCGCCCAAACTGATCTAATAACAAAACCAGCGTCAAACAGCCAAGAGGTGAATCTTGTAAGTAGTCTAATTCACCCCCGGCGGCTTGTTCGTAGTCTAATAGAAAGCGATCGCCTAACTCTCGGTCAAATTCTGGATTTTTGGTAAACCAAAATGATCGCTCTTTTCCGTAATCTTCCGACTCAGGAGTGCCAAACCAGAAGTCCAAAATCTCCTCTACTCGTGCCATGCTTAACGCAATGCCAAATTAGACTGTAAGGTTAAAGCTAAATCTGTATCAGTTTCGATTACTACTACATCAGCTTTTTTGTTGCGTAGTAATACTCCACCCAATGCACCCGCTCCCGTACCTAACAATATTTCCTCGGTAGCAATAGCGCGATCGCCTGTCAAAGCTCCTAAAGCGGCGGATGCTGCTGCACCTACGGCTGCACCTTTTAATATATTCCGTGTTTTAGAACCGCGACTAACGCTAGTTTGGCTAATTACTTGAGAGGTAGCATCAATGGACTGGCGGCGGTTATTTGTTATTAATGTTCTAGCTACAAATTGCGAACCATTGCTAGCAGGTTGCAGTTCGCCTTCAATGGTGCTTCCGGCGGGAATCAATATAGTACCGCTTCGATTAATAATGTTGCTGGCTACCGTCAAAGTTACTGCCATTGTCTCTTTAGGACTAACAACAATTTTCTCGGCTTTGCTGTAGCGCACGGGAATAGTTGTCCCCGAAGGAATAGTAATTTGGGTATTTGTGGTACTTGTGGTACTTCTTGACGACGATGGGAATAATTGAGCCGAAGCTGACGCATTGCTAAATATTGGCGCGCTTGTACCAGTTATAATTGCTAATGCCATGAGCGCGGCGGTTCCAGGTTTCCAATTAGCCATAAATACCTTCTTTCTTGAATAAACTGTTTTTTGCGTGATATTTAATCAGACATTTCGCTTGATAAAAGGTTCCTATTTATATCATTTCCTTGACATTTACATTGTTAATGATAGCGATCAAGACTGTTCAAATCCTAATACTCGCGCCTTTGTCTCCTGTACGGTACGCGGATCGGTTTGAAACGTAACCCAGCCTTCGCGCTTGGAGTGGCGAGGAAGAAAACCAATTTCTAATTGAGCGCTTTCTTGCTCTTTACCAGAATTTTCGAGTGTTACTTCAATTTGTACAGTTTCGGCAGTAGTATCACCGCTATTTGTGACTGAAACAGGGATGATAAAGTGGTTTGCTTGACTTTGCTGTTTGCCTAGTTCTAATTCAATATTGGCGGGGGTTTTAGCAGACGTTGCACCGTCGTAGACTAAATAACCCAACGTACAGAGTACGAGGACAAGACTTACCGCAAAAACTAGCCATTCTAACCAATTTTTTTGTATATTCATTGTAACAGTAGCCTCCCCGCCGAAGCGCCTAAATTAGCCGAAAGTCCTAATACTACGGTTTCTGATAAGCAAACGATCGCACCTGTATGATCAAAGCGCCCAAATATCCACAAAATCGCCGCCGAAACCACTAGCGCGATCGCATAAGTAACGATCGCGCCACCAAATATCGTTTTTATACCTCTACTCTTACTAAAACCCTGGGAACCGCTAAAATCACTGTAAAACAATATTAGCGAACCGAAAACCATTGATAGTATTGCCATTCCTACCAATTTTAAAGCTGTAGTTTGAGTAGCAATCAGGATAATTTCTTCAGTGGGTGCAACATTTGCCGCAAATAATACCGCTCCGCAAGTAGCGATCGCAAGTTGTCCTATTAAGTCACTATCTTCGCTTAAAAATGGCGTTGATTCCTGGGTTCCAGTATCGTCATTATCGTTACTACCGCCTAACTGAGACGTTCCCACAGAAACACCAATGGCGACAGTCATTGATTCAATAATTATTTTGCCTACAACTTCACTCCCCGGCATTTCGGTGGTAATTTGTCCTAGCAGCCAAAGCACGACGGCGGAAATTACCATCCCTATTCCCATTTCTTCCACCGAATCAACGGCTACTTCCAGGGGTGTAAAATCGCACCTCAGACCTGCATAACGGTTATAGCCTAGCAATAAAGTAAAAGTAGCTAAAACGTATAGTAGCAGGCGCAAAGGGTGCATGGTAAAACCTGCCCACCATACCTCCATTGTGTAAAGTAAGGGCAGGCTAAACATTACCCCCCCAGCAATCCCGCGTAAATATTCTTGAAGACTTCGCCCAATGGAGCGATCTTTTTGAGAGCGATTCATGACAAAACTTAGGTACAATTTATACCTTTATTTCATTATCAACCCTTAGTATCGCGTTCTTCATCCATCTGCTGAATTATTTACTTTTTTTAGTAAATAAGTCGGTAAACATCATCAACAAACCGCCACCAAAAATAGCGATCGCAAGTCCGGCGGTAATCAAGTCTAAAGTATTAGTTTCCATAGTTTAAAAATCCACCCCGCGTTTAAGTTCTACCCCAGTATCAGCATAATGTTTATGACAAAATACTTCTGAATGCACCCCGGCTAAATCAAAGTAAGCTGGGGGATTGTGACAGCGCCCAGTAATGACAATTTGTGTATCGCGGGGCTTACGGAGGAGAGATTGAAAAATTGGCGCTGGATCGAGCAATTCTAAGTCTACGGTAGGATTAAGCTCGTCTAAAATAATTGTCTTATATAAACCAGAAGAAATCGCTGCTCTCGCAATTTCCCAACCTCTTTCCGCTTCTACATAATCAAGCTCTTTTTGCTGTCCCCGCCAAACAATCGCATCTTGTCCGCAACGTTGATGATCGACTAAATCAGGGTAACTTTGTCTTAAAGCTGCGATCGCCGCATCTTCAGTATATCCCGTCCCACCTTTGAGCCATTGCATAATCAAGACGCGGTGCGATTTATCTTGACTGATACCTTTACCAATTGCTTGTAACGCCTTACCCAGAGCGCTTGTAGACTTACCTTTACCTGCGCCTGTATAGATTTCTATCCCGGTAATTCCTTGGGCGGCGGCGGTGGGGTGGTAGTGGGGTTTCATTTCAGAGTGCAAATCGGCAATCTCTAATAATTGCGGCGGTGCAGCCCTCCCTGTAGCAATAACTTCTAATTCCTCTGGTTTTGATTTTAGAACTTTGACAACTTCCTCAACCTCTAACAAACCCAAATCGAGCATGGGGTTGAGTTCATCTAAAACTACTACTGAATATAAACCACTGGCGATCGCACCTTTAGCCACATCCCAACCGCGAATTGCCTCTTGGCGGTCGAAACGGGTGATTTGTTCTTTAGTAAAAAATTCGGCTCTACCTGTGCGGACTTGATCGATTAAATGGGGAAAACCTCTTTGCAGAGCTTCAATTGCGCCATCTTCATCATAGGCACGTTCGGAGCCTTTGAGGAATTGCAAAAGCAAAACGCGGGTAGCAATATTACTATTAATCCCCAAACCAATAGAGCGTAAAACTACCCCTAAAGCCGCTTGAGACTTACCTTTGCCTGCACCATCATAAACGTGAATTTGACCTACAACCCGATGGGTTCGTAGTTGCGCCGTGCGAATACCAATACCGTTTCTTGTCATTGCTCTAGGAGGGATTGAATCAGCTTACAGCCTAACTAAAAATGAGTAGATGGATATAATGTAAATTAAAAATTGAAAAGCGCACATTGCCCTAGCTCTCCTTAAAAAGAGGGGAAAATAGTATGTAGATACTAACTTCTGCTTTTTACCTTATAAAATTTGCTGATGTTTGCCTTTGTTTTTAATATTTTGGCGCTGAATGGTTTTGCTCCACTCACCCAGGCAGATATTTGGCTGAGATTACTGTCAGTGCTGGTATTGATTGCTATCAATGCGTTTTTTGTGGCGGCGGAATTTTCCTTGGTTACCGTGAGGCGATCGCGCATTCATCAATTGGTAGAAGCTGGAGACGTGGAAGCGTATACTGTCCAAACTCTCCAAAAAAGTATTGATCGCTTATTATCAACTACTCAGTTGGGGATTACGCTTTCGAGCCTTGCTTTGGGATGGATTGGCGAAAGCACAATGGGAATTTTGGTAGCTTCAGGGATTGGAAACTTGCCCATAGAGCGAGGGATGCGGAACTTGATTGTTCACTCTATATCCGTTCCCAGCGCTTTTATATTAGTTGCTTATCTGCAAATAGTTTTAGGCGAATTGTGTCCCAAATCAGTGGCATTGCTTTATCCAGAGGAGTTATCGAGATTTTTGGCTCCTCCAGTAAAAGCGATCGCGCGTTTATTCAATCCATTAATTTGGGTAATCAATCATTCTACTCGTTGGCTGTTGCGCTTAGGGGGAATTAACTATAGTGGACAAGGTTGGAGAACCCCTGTATCGTCGCAAGAATTGCAGCTAATTATTGCTACCGAGCGCGAATCTACAGGCTTAAAAGCTAGAGCAAGAGAATTACTAAATAACGTATTTGAGTTTGGCGATGTCACCGCTTCAGAAGTGATGATTCAACGCAATCACATGGTATCTTTGCCAATTAACGGAACCTTTGAGTCGCTGCTAGAAGTAGTCACTGCTACCGGACATTCTCGCTATCCTGTAGTGGGCAAATCTTTAGATGATGTCTGCGGAATTATTGAATTTAAGGAATTGGCAACACCTTTAGTTACCGGAAAGCTGGCGCTAGAAACACCATTAAAATCCTGGGTGCGTCCAGTTAGGTTTGTACCAGAACACACGCCATTAAGCGAACTGTTGCCCATAATGCAACGCAGTCATCTATCGATGGTGATGATCGTAGACGAGTTTGGCGGTATTGTGGGTTTGGCAACTATCAAAGACTTGGTAGCGGAAATTATTGGCGATACTGGGGAGCCAGGAAGCGCTGAGGAACTGATGATCGAACGCTTGGATGAGCAAACTTATTTAGTCCAAGCGCAGATGAATTTAGAAGACCTTAATGAGCTATTAAAGTTAAGTTTGCCTTTGAAAAACGAGTATCAGACATTGGGGGGCTTTTTGCTATATCAGTTACAAAAAATTCCTCCCGTCGGGACAACTTTAACTTACGAGAACCTAGATTTTACAGTGATTTCCGTAGATGGGGCGCGTTTGCATCATATAAAAATGCGCCGTCGAACGTAAATGCTCTTACTTATTTATAAGCAATTGGATCGATTAATCCCAATTCAGCAAAAGCTTCTAGTCTCAACTTGCAAGAATCACACGCGCCGCAAGCTTTCTCGTTTCCTGCATAACACGACCAGGTTTTGTCCCAAGGTACGCCCAACTTGTTGCCAAGTTGGATAATTTCAGTCTTTTTTAAGTCAATTAGCGGTGCAACTATTTTAATTGATTCCCCTTCTCTACCTTGCTTTGTCCCTAATCTAAAAACTTCCTGCATTGCTTGAATATAATCCGGGCGACAATCGGGATACCCAGAGTAATCCAAGGCATTGACACCTATATAGACGCGCTCTGCACCGATGGTTTCGGCGTAAGCTAGGGCAAAGCTCAAAAATATCGTATTACGGGCGGGGACGTAGGTTACAGGGATATTCTCGCCCATTTGGGAAAGCGATCGCTCGACTGGTAAATCTATCTTGTCATCAGTAAGCGCCGATCCACCCCAAGAACGTAAATCAAAGCTAATTACTTTACCAACTACACCCGCAGCTTTGCAAAGCGCGATCGCACTATCTAATTCTCGTACTTGTCTTTGGTTGTAATCAAAAGATAAAGCATAACATTCATACCCGGAGGATTTGGCGCTGTAAAGTACCGTTGCTGAATCCAATCCACCAGACAATAAAACAACTACCTTCACGTTAGCAACACCTTCGGCATATAGATTTTTAGACTTCTATGCTAGATTAGTTTGCCTGGAAGTGCGAAGTGCGTTACTTATTATTGGTTTGAGCAAGAATTATATCTATTACTTTCAAATCTTCTTCAACAGAAGATTCACTAGGAACAACAAAAGCGTTTGGATCTTCTTCAATCCGTCTAATTTGTTCAACGATTACGTCCTGGCTCAAGTTATCCAACTGGCGATCACTAAGTTCTCTCAAGTCTCGTTCGTTGTTTGCCATATTCTTGTAACATCCTCTTTGATTACTACTTTACCCAATACTTGTTTATCAGTACCAAACACTAACAAAATTGCTCCAGTCCCTAACTCGTAACTGTAAGTCAAAGCTTGGAGATTTCTACTTTGCAGAGCGGATCTAACAGATAATAAGCCTTGCTCTTGTTTATCGGGCAAGCGATCAGGGATGTTCATCTAATTAAGTATATATCTGACTTGCGGTAACTATTTGCTCGCAAGTTAGTTCTAGTTGCCCAAAAGTAGGCGAAATAATCGGAGTATTTTCAGTAAATCTCTGTACTTGGTATTCACCGTCAATTAGTTGATATACCGACACTGTAGGCACTTTAGGATAGCCCAAATAGCTACGGGATGCGATCGCTAAGTAGTCAACAATCCAATACTCTGCAATCCCTAAACGCTGATATTCTGCTAATTTATCAATGTAATCGTCTTCCCAATTAGTTGAAACGACTTCTACCGCTAGTTGGATAGGCTTCGTTAGGGCTGCATAACCTGATACATTAGAGTTCCACTCGACTTCGCTAACTACACTAACATCGGGATTTCTGCCTTGTTCTCGTCCGTTACTGGTAGAAGTTCTGATCACTATAGTTTGATCGACAATATAGCTGAGATTATTGCGTCTAATTTCATCGTTGAAAGCAAATAATAATAGTCTTGCTACATTTTTATGCGCTCTGATTGGCTCCACTTTAACAATCTCCCCATCCACTAATTCAAAAATGCCATAACCATCGGGGTATTGCTGAAGAAACTCGGCAAAACTTAGCTTCTTGGCAGTAGTGGTAGTCATAAAAATTACCTTGGGCTTTGACAACGTTATTACTTGCAACCGTATCTCTAAACTAATTTATTTACAGGCAATGCACCCATAGCTCAATTAAATCAGCTAATGGACGGGAAAAAAACTGACACATTCTCACGCCCATAAATGCTGCTGGCAAAATAACACTAAAGATAGCGATCGCCTTTGTTGAAAAAATACATAATGCAGGAACTTCAACTAAACTTTGAAATCCTTTGTAAATAGAAGCATTATGCTAGTAGCTGGATGATTTAAAGGCTTAAGTGTTGATAATTGACCTTATACGCCATTTAGCGGCGCTTTTGTATTTTGGTTGTAGTTAAAAGATAAAGCGTAACATTCACGCCAGAGGGCTTGGCGCTATAAAGTACCGTTGCCGAATCTAAGCCGCCAGATAAAAGAACAACAGCCTCATCTCAAACACATCCTTAAAAATCGGCAAAAGTATTTTAAGCAAGAGCGATAGAGTAGGCGAATACAATTCGCCCTGTTGCTTCATTCCTTGGTACTAGCAAAGGTTTTAAACTCGATAGCATCGTGACTGCAAAACATTTTTACTTCTGAGGTGCGATCGCGCGATAATTGGCGTAACTGCGCTTGATTGAAATGTCTAGCCTCTCGGTCTACCTCCATCATCCACTGGTAAGCGCGCAAACCTGGCGTACAGTGGTATGGAGTCCCCATTTCCTGCCGATAAAAGTAAGCATCACCAGCATTAAGCAGCCAGCCCTCTGGTGTGTCGATGGCAACCCCAGCATGACCCCGCGTGTGACCAACTAGGGGAATGAGTAAAATTTCTGGTGGTAGACCTTCAAGGTCGCGTACAGCCTGGAACCCGAACCAAGGTTCGCCGCCAGCACTGTAATATTTCCAGCGTTCAACTTCATCCCACTGACCCGGACGATAGCGCCGACTGGCAATAAATCCGTGGCGATTTTGGGCTGCTTCCGCCTCAGATTGCATGATGTGTACGGTTGCTTCTGGGAAATCTTCAAGGCCGCCTGCATGGTCAAAATCGAGGTGAGTAAGCACAATATGGCGCACGTCACTTGGACTAAAACCCAACTGCTCAATTTGAGCAATTGCTGTATATTTGCGTTCAAACTGAATGCGATTGAAATGGATAAAAAATGGACTAAGACGCGAGTAAGGGTCTCGAACATCTTGCTGACCGAACCCCGTATCAACTAAAACTAGCCCCTGGTTTGTCTCAATCAGCAGGCAATGACATACAAGCTGGGCAGTCAGTCCGCGACTGAAGCCATCCATCAGCGCCCCACCAATGGGACACATACAACCGCAATTAAGATGATGAATACGCATAAATTTCCTCTTGTGCGTTGGCACTAAAATTTTCACGCATTCAAATTGTGATATACCTCTACTTTTTGGTATTAGTTTAAAGTTCCTATGTGAAGTTTTAAGATTACCCGTACCGAGTAAAAACACCTTTTTACTCATTCCCACTTCCCAGCAACGCCAAAATATCTAATGGACGGGCAAAAAACTGACACATTCTCTTGCCCACAAACGCTGCTGCCAAAATAACACTAAAGACAGCGATCGCCCTTGATAAAAAAATACATAATACAGGAACTTCAACTAAACTTTGAGATTCTTTATAAATATAAGCATTATGCTAGTAGCTGGATGATTTAAGGGCTTAAGTGTTGATAATTGACCGTATACGCCATTTAGCGGCGTTTTTGTACTTTGGTGGCTGAGGAAAGGAAAGGAGTGGAGAACAGCATATTCATGGCACAACAAAACAATCATGATAGGCGCAACCAGCCTCAACCAATTCGCATAGGCGTGATTGGAGTGGGGAATATGGGGCAACATCATACCCGCGTACTGAGTTTACTTAAAGATGTAGAGCTTGTTGGGGTTTCTGATATCAATGTTGAAAGAGGACTCGATACTGCTAGTAAGTACCGAGTCCGTTTTTTTGAAGATTACCGCGATTTGCTACCTCATGTAGATGCAGTATGTATTGCTGTTCCCACTTATTTACATCATTCTGTGGGCATGACTTGCTTGGAAGCTGGTATTCATATTTTGATCGAAAAACCGATCGCTGCTAGTATTGCCGAAGCTGAATCATTGGTAAATGCGGCGGCCCAAAGTGGGAGTATTTTACAAGTAGGTCATATTGAACGCTTTAATCCAGCTTTTCAAGAACTTTGCAAAGTCTTGAAAACTGAGCAATTGCTGGCTATAGAAGCTCATCGCATGAGTCCCTACTCCGATCGCGCTAATGATGTATCGGTAGTATTAGATTTAATGATTCATGATATCGATTTATTACTAGAATTAGCCAATTCCCCCGTAGTTAAGTTGACAGCAAGCGGTAGCCGCGCCTGTGCTACAGAACCAAGTAATTTTTCGGCAAATACTAAGCCTCGCCCTTATTTAGACTATGTGACGGCTACCTTGGGCTTTGCTAATGGGATCGTGGCAACTCTGACGGCGAGTAAAGTTACTCATTGCAAAATCCGCCGCATTGCCGCACATTGCAAAAACTCGCTGACGGAAGCAGATTTTCTCAATAATGAAATTCTCATCCATCGGCAAACAACCGCTAATTGCATAACAGATTACGGTCAAGTGCTTTATCGTCAAGATGGTTTGATTGAAAAAGTGCATACCAGCAATATAGAACCACTCCATGCAGAACTTGAGCATTTTGTCAACTGTGTAAGGGGTGGAAATCAGCCGTCAGTAGGTGGAGAACAAGCATTAAAAGCGTTGAGATTAGCGAGTTTAATCGAACAGATGGCTTTAGATGGTCGTGCTTGGAACCAATCGGGAATTGATATCAATGTTCCTAGTTGTGACATCGTTAATGTGTAGAAGCGATTAGAATTAAGGCGACGGATTAGAACACTACTAAAGGAGACTAGCCTGATGTCTGACTTGAATCGGGGAATTATGAAATTTAAAGGCGCAGATACCCCAAAAGCAGTGACGATTTCTACCGTACTGATTTTAGGAGCGATCGCAGCTTTAATTATTTGGGCATTAAAATCGGCTTACGCAGTTAATTGATGTCGATACTTTTACGTTAAAAAACCTGCCAATTGGTAGGTTTTTTGAGTTGAGTAGGAATATATCGCAAGAGATCCCCCCCAACCCACGTCAACAAAGCGGTCAGGTTCAGCTACACCGCTTTTTGACTCCCCTTAAAAAGGGGGAGAATATGAGAGTAGTTAACAGCCGTAGCAATAGATTTTTTGGGTTTCTAACTGGTTGCAAATGGCGGATGGTAATTCGTCTGTACTCAACACCTGGCGATCTAATTTAACTTGCAAGCTAGTTAAAGGATCGACTCCAGGAGAAACTAAAAACTCTAGCTTTTCTAAAAATGTCCAACTTGCGAGATTATCTAGAATTTGAGAAATTGCTTTTACATAAGGGTGATCGGGGTTTTTATACCAATCTATCGCCGCAACTTGCGCTTGATCCAAGCCTAGATGTACAGTTATTGAAGGTTCGCTGAATAAAGCGATCGCAACGGGTCTTGCTTCTTCCTGCAATAATAGATCGGACGATCGCGCTAGGTTGCGTAATTTCTCTAAGCGATCGTAGCGCTCGGTTACAGATAATGGCTCATCTTTCCAGTGCAAACCGACCGTAACTAAGTAAGTCTGCAACAGCATATGACCTAGTTTTTCAGCCTTTGTAGCCAAATAGGTAGAGTTATAATCGGTCGCTTCAATGAGTAATGGTAATCGGTCAGTCACTTCTAAACCGTAGCCTCTCAACCCGGCAATTTTGCGAGGATTGTTAGTAAT
Source organism: Chlorogloea sp. CCALA 695 (assembly GCF_003003885.1). GTDB lineage: Bacteria > Cyanobacteriota > Cyanobacteriia > Cyanobacteriales > Chroococcidiopsidaceae > Aliterella. The sequence continues at coordinate 138,589 of NZ_PVWN01000007.1, forward strand.
TAAGCGAATTCTCTCTACGCCCAAATCGTTTAAAATTTGCGCTCCTACACCATAATTACGCAAATCGGCAGGAAAACCCAATCGTTCGTTAGCTTCCACCGTATCTAAACCCATATCTTGCAAAGAGTAGGCTTTTAGCTTATTAATTAGCCCAATTCCGCGCCCTTCTTGCTTTAAATAAACTACAACGCCAAGTCCTGCATTTTCAATCATTTTCAAAGCTGCTTGCAACTGCATTCGACAATCGCAGCGCAAAGAACCCAGAGCATCCCCTGTCAAGCATTCCGAGTGCATCCGCACCATGACAGTTTTGTCAGCAAAGTCTGCAAGTTCACCTTTAACGACGGCTACGTGTTCGGAATCATCCAGCGTATTGCGATAACCGTAAATATTAAACTCTCCAAATTGCGTTGGTAATTTTGTTACCGTTTCACGACGGACAAAGCGCTCGTATTTGAGACGATAACTAATCAAGTCTGCAATACTAATAATTTTTAATTTATGAACTTTGGCATACGCAACTAATTGCGGTAAACGTGCCATTGAGCCATCAGAGTTTTGAATTTCACAAATTACCCCGGCGGGGTACAACCCTGCTAACTGCGGCAAATCGACCCCAGCCTCGGTATGTCCAGCCCTTTTTAGCACTCCTCCCGATCGCGCTCGGAGAGGGAAAATATGACCTGGGCGGTGTAAATCTTTTGGTTTTGTATGAGGATTAATTGTAACTTGAATCGTCCGGGCGCGATCATCAGCAGATATGCCTGTAGTTACGCCCAAGGCTGGGGAAGCATCAATACTGACGGTAAAAGCTGTTTGATTAGTATCGGTGGTATTAGTCACCATTAAAGGCAAATCTAGCTCGTCTAACCTTTCGCCAGTCATAGCTAAACAAATCAATCCCCGCGCCTCTACTGCCATAAAATTAATTGTATCGGGCGTAGCGAACTGAGCAGCACAAATTAAGTCTCCTTCATTTTCCCGGCTCTCATCATCCACTACTACCAACATTCGCCCGGCTTTGAGATCGGCTAAAGCATCCTCGATTGAATCAAATTGAAATGGTTGTTTTAAAGCAGTTGTAGGCTGTTGCACAGAGTATTACAAATAAAGTAAGTTGTAAAGTTTCTTGAAGCTTAGATTAATTTGATTGTAGCCTGTTTCTAATAGGGCGAGATTCCCGGCTAGTTTAAGGAGATAATGCGATCGCATTCCTACAATTGCACATATTTACTCGAAACCTTGCACATAAAAACACAACCTGATATAGAATTTGGCAAAAGTTGAATTTTTTTAGTGAAAACTCCTAAAGGTTAATAATTATGGGTGATATAAGGCGCGTATCGGTTGGCATTGTGGGCGCGTCAGGTTATGGAGGGGTGCAGCTAGTGAGGCTGTTGATGGATCACCCAGAGTTAGAGCTTACCTATTTAGGCGGTGAAAGTAGTGCGGGTAAGTCTTTTGCCGATTTGTATCCACATTTAGGGCATCTTGTCAAGCGCAAAATTGAGGCAGTAGATCCTGTAGAAATTGCCGAACGTTGTGAAGTAGTATTTTTATCATTGCCAAATGGGCTTGCGTGTCAAATAGCGCCGACATTGATAGAAAAAGGTTGTAAAGTGCTGGATTTGTCAGCAGATTATCGGTTTACAAACTTAGATACTTATACATCTTGGTATGGGAAAGAGAGAAGCGATGGTGCGATCGCAGATAAAGCAGTCTATGGTTTACCAGAATTATACAGAAGTCGCATTGCTGAAAGTCAACTAATTGGTTGTGCGGGGTGCTATCCTACAGCGAGTTTATTGGCACTTTCACCCTTACTCAAACAAGGATTAATCGTGCCAGAAACAGCGATTATCGATGCCAAATCCGGCACTTCTGGGGGTGGTAGACAAGCAAAAACTGGGATGTTGTTAGCCGAGGCTGATAACTCAATAGGAGCTTATGGCGTAGCGCGTCATCGACATACCCCAGAAATCGAGCAAGTTTGCAGTGATTTAGCTGGAAAAGAGGTAACGATTCAATTTACACCGCATTTAATGCCAATGGTGCGGGGAATATTAGCAACAGTGTATGCAACATTAAGAGATCCAGGATTAGTAAGAGAAGACTTGCTGACAATTTACACAGCATTTTATCGTAACTCCCCTTGGGTGACAATCTGCGAAAGCGGCGTATATCCACAAACTAAATGGGCGTGTGGCAGCAACCTATGCTACATAGGCATTGAAGTAGATCCACGTACAGGGAGAGCGATCGTCATGTCCGCCATTGACAATTTAATCAAAGGACAAGCAGGGCAAGCGATTCAGTGCTTAAACATTATGATGGGCTGGGATGAAACCTTAGGACTACCCAAACTAGGATTTTACCCCTAGTTTGAGGATAGAAAGCTTGAACTACAAAGCATTTAGCTTAATTTACTTACAACAGGTGTATTGCCAGGAAATACCGGGTTTACCCAAAGACCCTTTTGCAGGGGGTTTGGGGGAGGTAAGCCGTCCCCCAATGG
>NZ_PVWN01000121.1 GCF_003003885.1 Chlorogloea sp. CCALA 695
CCATTGCTCTGCTTACCTCTTAGCCTTTTATCTCTTGATTCTTTTACTTATTATATCCGGAAAATGACAGAAAAGGGATAGGTCAAGAGTATTGCTGGACTGTTAGCTTAGTGCGTAATCTAAAAAAACCATCTACAAATCTTTACGCTTATGCGTCGATGACAGGGATAATTCATTGAGTAAAGAAATATTAGAATGATCAAAATAGACACGGGTTGGAAATAGCAATGGGAGCGAATTTAATTACTTCACTTCAGGAAGTTAGAGATTTTCGGACATCTCGCGGTAGGCGTTACCCAATGCAGGCTAATTTTGTTATTAGTTGTGATGGGAACTATGAGTGGATGCCGAAGTTATTATGCCCTGGAAGATTTTGGGGTGCGACACTATGGGGCAGTCAGTGAGAAGCTAGGACTAACAGTAACTCGCTTGCCATCGGACACGACTTTTCGTCGCATTTTACAGAAACTCGATTTTGAAACACTGGCACAGCAGTTCGAGCAATGGGTTAATAGTGCATTCACTCTCGAACCTGGGGAGTGGGTAGCGATTGATGGTAAAAGCATTAAAGGAACAGTCACTGAACCAGGCACGGCGAACCCAGAACTTCATTTCTTTGGTGTCAGTCTATAGCCATCAACAAAGAGTGGTGCTTGCCGCCCAACAGTTTGAATTCGTTAAAGAGCAGTGAATTGAAAGTGGTGCAAACAATACTTGAGTCATTGCAGTTAGAAGGAGTGGTGTTCACTATGGATGCCCTTCACTGCCAAAAAAACTACTAAGTTAATCATTGAGGGCGGCAATAACTACGTTATTACTGTCAAAGGTAATCAGCCTCGACTACTGGCACAAATGAAAACCTTAGCGTCACACCAAAAGCCTTGTGAGCGGGTTGTTGATATTGAGCAAATCCGAGGTCGAACCACCTGCCGAATTGTGAATGTATTCACAGACATTAAAGGCATTGACCTTGATTGGCTAGGACGTACGTTGCTTGATTCAAGTCGAACGTATTGGTATCCGCTCCGGAAAGAAATATTTACAGACTAACTATTACATTAGCTCCCTAGTCTCAAAGGCTACTACATTTGCGGATGGGATTCGACAGCATTGGGGAATTGAAAATCGTTTGCACTGGGCCCTTAGATGTAATTTTTGGTGAAGATGCGGCTCCATTATGTAACTACAATGCTGCTACCAATTGGTCTATTATCCGCAATATTGCCATTAATCTTGCTCGTTGGGGCGGTTATGATTCTCTCACCAAGGCGGAACGATTTCTTGCCCATGACATCGACAAAATGTTTTTACTTCTAGAATGAATTATCCCTGCCAGCTACACCTGCTGTTACTAATCCGATCGCCGTAGCGAGTCGATTGGAATTGTCAAACCAAATTTTTAGCAGCCCCAATATCAAAAGTAGGGCGGTGAATAAGTTTAACCCTTGCCTCGCCCAGAACCAAGTCCGCCCGTTGTAGCGATCTCGTAGCGATTGCCTAATCAAAGCATTAGCTACACGACGCAGCAGCCAAAGTATAATTAGGAAGGCTATAGTAATTAATATTTTTAGCCCAATTTCGGTATTAAAGCTAATAAAACTTAAAATTTGCTCCAACTTTTGACTCCCCTGTTAGCTACGGTAAATAACATACATCCCACCCATGTAAAGTGAGATCAGCGCCAGTCCATCCCAAGTAATGTATATTCTTGTAGGGCGAGCAGCGCGGTAAATTAACCGAACAACGGCAACTGAAGTCATTACCATTGCTACTACTGCGGTGAAAATATGCACCCCAGAGATATTTGCCCAGAGATTGCCTGGATACACCAGATCGCAGATACCCAAAATTGCGATGTTAAAAATATTGGAACCAAATAGGTTAGAAACTGCCAAATCCTAAAGCGTTGAGGCGAATCGCTGCTAGTCCCGCGACGGCTTCGGGTAGTGATGTAGTTGCAGCTAGCAAAAGTGTGCTAATAAAACTTTCTCCCAATCCCGTTACTGAGGCAATGCGATCGCCTAGGGATGCCAACCAGACACCTAGCACAACAATTGCGACCGAGAGCAAGATAAATCTGAGATATGCCTGCTGGGGTTTAATATGTTGGTATTGAAAAACCTCGGCTTCTTATTGTAGCACCTCGGTACGTCTCTTTTGCTCAAACTGGGCAAGTATCCGCACACTGAGCAAATAAAGCGCGATCACTGTAATGCTAGGAATACCAACCCAACCTAAAGTTAAATTATTATTTGTCCGAGCTAGGAGCAATCCACCCGCCGCCACACCTAGCAGTACAGAGCCTAAACACGCAGCTAGGGCGTGACTGATCTGCACTCGTTTTAATAGCGGTTCTGGTTCGCTGAAAATGTCCAGCAGTGCTAGGAGGAGCAGATTAAACAAACAACTGCCAAATATGCCGCCTGCGGCTAAATCTGGTGACTTAAAGACAACTACCGCACTGACACCTGTAGCAAGTCCTGGCAAGGAAGTTACGCCTGCTAGCAAAATTGCGCCTACCCAACTACGCCCCAAACCAGTTTTCTCTGCTAAGATATCTGCACTTTGCGATAGCTGCGTACCGACGAAAACCACTAAAATTACACATAAGATCGATTGAAGCGCCAGTAGCATTGCTACTCTCCTGATATTAGCTGCTATACGTAGTCTTTCACAAATATTCAACAGACTGATACTCAAGTTTTATTTGGTGCTTCTAAGACGTTGACATCAATCAATGGTGTGACGTTAAAACCTTGTGCTGATGAGCGCGTTTGGATAAAAACCTAGAAATTTCAAATCCCTCAAAGCGTGGGCTAGAGAGGGATTTTGGGTGTTGGTTTTTTTAACTGCTAGGTTAAATTATTTGCATTTTTAACTGCTGCCTTTAACTCTTCAAAGGTAATACTACCGTCTTCGTTTGAAGCATACCGTGATAGTAACTCCTGGGGACTACTGATACCTGTTTCTGATGAGATGACTGCACTTAAGCCAGGACTTAAAAAAAGCTCATTAATGGAGACTTTGCCGTCTTTGTCGCCATCTAAAGTATTAAAAAGAGATTGAAGCTCTTGCTCGGTTGCCATAAATTTCTTTCAAAATTGATTTTTCAATTTAATATCTCATTAATAGCTCACTCATTGACCAAACTTATATCCAAAGACGTAGAAACGAGCATCGCTGGGTGGAGAAAACGAGATGGTTGGGGATCTTAGCCCATAGGTGACTGTACCATAGCAATCAGATTGGTAAAGTTAGGTATAGCAACGAATGTAGCATTTCTAAAAGCCACAATGTGCAGTAAACGACTGCCAAAATAAATTAAACCAAATACGGTAATGTATCCAACTGTATCTTTACCAATCGTCAATCCAGAAATTTCGTGCTTCAAGGTAAAACTCCCCTTGCCCGTTCCACTGATAAGGCGTAGGCGAATGTAATAACCCCAGCCAAACCTCAACTAAGGGCATACCTAGCGATTGCTGTAATTGCCATAGAGAAACTTTTTCCCCGTGATGTTGCCCAATCCAAGAAGTGATCGCCTGACACCAAGCAAAAATATCTTCATCATGAGCAAAGTCTAAAGCAAGTTGTTTGCGTTCTACGTCGGATAAGGGCAATTCATTATTGTCAATAGGAGAAAGAGCTTCTAGTTGCTCGACCATTGTCAGCACCGCCGACTTATCTACTACACCTGCTACAGAATCTTGCGCCTTTAAGGTAGTTTTTGCTCGGCGTTTACGAGGTGGTAGTAGCGTAATCAAGTCGCTTAAATCCATAGCCATCGTCTGGCGCACAATATCAGAAAAGAAATCGCTCTTGACATGGGGATCGCGGTAAGTATTCTCCCAGTTAGCAATCAGCACTTCTGCGCGTAACAGTTGCAGTTGTACTAGTTGCAAAATAGCTGATCCCGCCGCTTGCATTTGCATCACTTCAGGTAACTGAGCGATTTCCTGTTCCGCTTGGTCTAATATTGCCTCTAAATCGATAGATTCAGGAGCGAGGCGACTCCGTTGTAATTGCGACCAGAGCGGTAGTTCAAGCTGCTGACCGTTCATTGATTTTGAGGATAATAAGGGTTGAGATGCGCTGCGTGGAAAGAACAAGGACGCACGGGGCATTGGGAAATTGAGTGTTGCTCGTTACGTGCAAATCTTTCAAATCCAGAACGCCTGCCATGACCGTACGTCAAATACAACGCATTAAGTAACTGGAGTGCATACTCTTTAACAAGTCGCGGCGGCAGACCAAAGGTATGCTGGGG
>NZ_PVWN01000051.1 GCF_003003885.1 Chlorogloea sp. CCALA 695
CTTGGTAGTCTTGGCTGGGTTAGTTATGTACGGACTGTTTACCGTGATTCACTAACCAACGAATCGCACTCGTAGTCGATCTAGGCACTGCTTATCTTCCCTTAGCTACTTGGCAAAAATCCTCATCACCATGACGATGAACATAATTAAGGAAAAATCAACAATAATTTTTCCTTAATTAACATAAGGTGTTATCCTCTACCCTTATGGTGTGTTGTGTGTGGAGTAAATAAATATGGTCGCGTCTCCCGTAGAAATCCAAAGTACGATTTCCCAAACATTAATTCGGGATTTTGATTTTTTTGCAGGGAATAAACCTAGCTTAGTCCTTCCTAAATCTCCCTTATTTGGTACTGATGGCATCCGGGGACGAGTGGGAGATATATTAGATGATTATTTAGCATTGCAAATAGGTTTTTGGGCAGGGCTAGTATTGCAACGCGCCGCTAAACCCGGTGTGGCAATTGTTGGACAAGATTCGCGCCACTCTAGCGACAGTCTGGCTGCTTCAGTAACAGCAGGTTTAATAGCTTCTGGCTTAGAGGTTTGGAACTTAGGCTTAGTCCCAACTCCTTGTGTTGCTTATCTTACAGGTATTAGCGATGCGATTGGCGGAGTAATGATCTCGGCAAGTCATAATCCCCCCGAAGATAATGGCATTAAGTTTTTTGGCGCTGGTGGGACGAAGTTAACCGAAGCTTTGCAAGACCAAATCGAAGCAGGGGTTCGGGGGCAAGGTATATTACCCATTAATAAAGCAACTAAAGGGCAGCAGTATAATCGCCCAGAATTGATTAGAGATTATTTAGAAAGTATCAAAAAACCATTTAGCATCAATCTTCAGGGAATGCGAATTGTTTTGGATTTGGCTTGGGGTGCGGCAGTAGGTATCGCCCCAACAGTATTTAAAGAAATGGGAGCAGACGTAATTTGCTTGCATGACAGAGCCGATGGAAATCGGATTAATGTTGATTGCGGCTCTACGCATCTAGCTCCGGTGCAAGCGGCGGTTTTACAATACAATGCTGACTTGGGTTTAGCCTTTGATGGCGATGCCGATCGCGTTTTAGCAGTAGACGATCGCGGTAATCCGATTAATGGCGATTATATCCTTTATTTGTGGGGTAAAAGCTTGCAAGCGGCACAACAATTACCCCAAAACTTAATTGTTTCTACCGTGATGGCTAACCTTGGCTTTGAACGAGCTTGGGAAACAGCAGGGGGCAAATTACTTCGTACCAGTGTAGGCGATCGCTACGTCCAAGCCCAAATGCAAACGACGGGGGCAATGCTAGGGGGCGAGCAATCAGGACATATCCTTTGCCCCCATTACGGCGTTACGGGTGATGGCATTTCTACAGGCTTGCATTTAGCAGCTTTAGTTAAGCAGTCTGGTACGAGCCTATCTCAACTAGCTGCTCAAAGTTTTACGACCTATCCGCAGTTGTTAATCAATGTCCGTGTAGAAAATCGAGAGTTACGGATGAATTGGAGCAATTGCGAAGTCTTGCAAAGCACCATTGCTAAAGCTGAAACAGCAATGGGAAATCAAGGGCGCATTTTAGTTCGAGCTTCCGGTACAGAACCTGTAATTCGGGTGATGGTAGAAGCCGCCGACGCAAATTTAACTCAGCATTGGGCAGAGCAGTTAGTCATCGCCGTACAAAAATACATCGCCTGAATTAGCATTGAGGCACACAAGTCTTGTGTGCCTCACTACCATTAGCTTTTTGCTAGTTCTATTACTACTGGGCGATCACTAACATTTATATCGAGGGTTTTTGGATAGGTTTGCTGGGATGTCCAGTTAGGCGAATTGTTTGGGATGTAGATCGTTGCTTTGGCGATCGCGGTATTTAGGGTTAAGCTCACTTTTTGGCTAGACACGTTAATTGGCTGCTTGGTTTCGACATTAAAGCTAGAAACTTCTTTCCACAAGATCAAATAAAATTTTCCATTTCGTTTCTGTAATAAGGTGTGATGGATATTGGCGGTATTACCTCCCATAAAGTAATCTAAAGATCCGGGGGTGAATGTAGAACCTGGATCTTTTACTAAGCCAATTAAATTTTTCACAGCTACAAAGGCGGGCTTTTCTGAACCGTCATCACGCAGTAAACCAAAGTTTTTATACAAGGAATTAGGATCGGAATAAACGTTGATTAGCTCGTAAATAAAAGTCCGGCGAACACCGAAATTAAAATGTTCCAGTAATAGACGAGGCGTATACTTCCCAGCAACATCTTCTGGTACGCCTTTATGCCCATCTTTTGTATTTACAACGCTGTGATAGCCTGACTCTGTAGTGATAAGTGGCTTAGAAACGCTGGCTTTTTTAGCAATTCTCATGTTCCAATCTAGGCTGCCGTAGTTGTCAGTTCCCCAGCCACCATTTCCCGGATTTCGCCCAGAAAAGTAGTTGTTCATAGTGCCGTAGTCTATATAAGCACTCAAATCGCCAATATTACTATAAGCTTCTGCCTTTGTAAGCGACGGCCCGTATACTCTGACATTCTGCGTAACCGAGTCTCCATTAACGGCTGCATACAATTGCCGTTGGTAATTACGCAAATTATTAACCCAGTTGCCATCGCCACTTAAATTATACTCATTTGGACCTTGTACGGCGTTTACTACTTTTGTACCAAGTTCCTTAATTAAATTTACTGCCCCTTGGGGGGTAATGTCACGCGGATCGCAAATTAAAGTGGAGCGAATACCCAAAGTTTCTAGTTCTTTTAGCCTACCCAAGTAGCCATTGAGATTACGCGTTGCACCATCCCGAATATGGCGCACTCCCAATTGCTGCAATTTAGGTTTGATTAACGAATCGTATTTTTTGTAATAAACCGATGTACCGTAATATAAATGAGTATTGACCCCAATAGAATCTACAAATTCATCAGCACTACGAGCAGTTTCTGGTACTGCTTGTGCCGATTTCATTGTGGTAATTAATAATAGCAGGTTCAACCCTAATCCCATCAAGGTTTTAGTAGAGTCAATAAACTTTTTGCCCTTAAAACCTAAAAATAACAGCGTCAATTTATCGCGCGGTTGTTGGTTTTCAATCATTCTCTGCACCCATCTAAAGTTTGAAATTAAACTTTACCTTAAAGTCCAGAAAATTTCTATAACTTTACACTAGACGCTAAATGTGCTTGATAAACTTACGCAGAAGAAGTTAGGTAAAAAAAATATTTTCAATAAAAACATAAGCGTTTTCTAGTTATAAAGGCAACAAGTTATTTAACCTACTAGCTTTATTTACTCAAACCTAGATAGGTGTTAACTTTGTGCTAACCAAAGACTAATAAATCGGTAAATAAAATTAACCTATTTTCTTAAAACGTAGTTTAAATCACAATGTTTTAGCTGATTATTTTAAAATATTTGGTAAAAAAAAGTTGGTAATTTTCTTTAGAAATAAATGTGAAAATCTAACGTAAACATTAATTTAATGTTAAGGCGGACACAGGCACATTATTTTGAGCAAAAATAATCGGCTTATTTTTGCACTAAAAGTTTGATTGCTGTAGGGATATTGGCGATCGCCTAGCCCAGAAAAAGATAAAATGTAGAAAAATTATTAAATCCCCTAGAGGGATTGACAAATGGACGATTGGCTATACAAGTATCCGCCGCTTTATCCAGGAATTTTACTTAAAAGGTACAAGCGATTTTTTGCAGACATTGAGCTAAATACAGGAGAAATAATTACTGCCCATTGCCCAAATACTGGCTCAATGAGTGGAATTAGTACCCCCGGTAGCGCCGTGCAAGTATCTTACAGCAACAATTTTAAGCGCAAGCTACTTTATACGTGGGAGATGATTCAAGTATTTGACAACCAGCCAACCTGGGTAGGAGTCAATACCATGATGCCCAATCGCATTATTAAATTAGCACTAGAAAAATATCTGTTTCCCGAATTAGGCAACTACCAGCAGATTCGATTTGAGGTTGCTTACGGACAAGACAAGAAAAGTAGAGTAGATTTTGTATTGAGTAGCGATCACCCAATCTATATAGAAGTTAAAAGTACCACTTGGGCGCAGAAACAACTAGCCTTATTTCCTGATACCGAAACTACACGCGGACAAAAGCACCTGAGAGAGCTTACGGCTTTGCTACCTCAAGCACGGGCAGTTATGTTGTATTTCATCAATCGCGGCGACTGTACCCAATTTGCCCCCGGAGATAGCGCTGATCCAATCTATGGTAAGTTGCTTAGAAGTGCGAATTCCCTGGGTTTAGAAATTTTGCCCTGTCGATTTGAAATTTCACCTGAAGGTATACGTTATCTGGGTTTAGCTCAGGTTCATGACTTACTTTTGCTCAAATCAGAGACAACATAAAACAACTTAGTTATTTGTCATGTACTTAAGATTACTCGATTTATCAGAGACGGAACTTAGTATTAATCCCTGACGGTGTAGTTGTGGAATTACTAGGGGGCAAGGTATGGCAATGTCATAGCCTTGAGCATAATCTACTCCTAACTCGCAGATTTTTTTGAAGATAGGAGCATTTTCTACAAAAGTAGCGATCGTTTTAAACCCCATAGCATGACTAACTTGATTGATTGCCTCAGTCATTGCCAAATTCTTTGGATCGGTGAGAATGTCTTTAATCAGACCACCATTAATTTTTAGATAATCTACAGGCAATTTTTTAAGACGGTCAAAAGACGACATCCCCGTACCAAAATCATCTAAAGCAAAAGAACAACCAAGTTGTTTAAATTCATCAATGAACGCTACAACTTTAGCCAAGTTAGCAATAGCTACAATCTCAGTAATTTCAAAACAAAGTACCTGCGGCGGAATCTGATGTATTTTTATTTGCTGATGTAAAAAGTCAATAAAGTATTCGTCATTAATACTTGCACCTGAAAGATTAATTGCGTATAAACAGAAACCGCCAACGTTTTGATACTGTGCATAAGTTTCTCGATAGTACTGTCCTTGAGTAGCAAACAGAGTCTTAATTACCCAGCGATCAATTAATTGCATTAAATTGTAGCGTTCTGCCGCCGGAATAAATTCCATTGGCGGAATTATCTTGTCGGATTCATCCCGTAGCCTTAACAATACTTCGTAGTATTCCCAAGAACGCAGGGTTTGAGGGTTTGTAGGTGTTATTGATTGGTAATAAAGACAAAAACGATCTTCTTCTATAGCTTTGTTTATCTGCTTTATCCATTGCATATCATTATGCTGTGCTATGTTGCAATCGCTTAATTGGGAAATATAAACGCGATCGCGTCCTTGATTTTTAGCAGTATAGCAAGCGCTATCAGCAGCGCTTAAAGTATTGATTAGGCTTGGGCTATCGCCATTTACGGCGACTACACCAATGCTGACACCAATTTTGAAGATTTTGTCCTCCCACACAAATTGAAACGCTCGGATGCTCGCTATTAATGCATTGGCAACAATTAAAGCATGATCTGAAGTACATTGATTGAGTATCAAGCCAAACTCATCTCCACCCAAACGAGCTACAATGTCCACCGTACGTATTTGACTCTGCAATAATGCTGTAACTTGGCGCAGCAGTTCATCTCCGGCTATATGACCGCAAGTATCGTTAATAATCTTAAATTTATCTAAGTCTAAATAACACAATGAATGTTGAACGTTACTAACTTTGGCACTATTCAAAGCTTGTTCTAAATGCTGTTCAAATTTTCTTCTATTAACGAGTCCAGTTAAAGAATCGTGGTTAGCCTGCCAAGCTAAACGCTGTTCGCTTTCTCGTAAAGCTGCCTCCGCTTGTTTGCGATTAGTAATATCTCTAACTACATGGCAAAAAACCTGTTTTCCAGCATAAGAAATTAAGTTAACATTTACTTCAACATCAACAAAATAACCGTTGCGAGAGCGATATTGCTTTTCACAAGTGAAATGTTCGGCTTTTGCTGAGATGTAATGTAAGTATTGCTTATGACCTTCGCTATTTTCTACAAGTATATCGTTAAGAGTTAAGCCTAGGATCTCTTTAAGAGTGTAGCCTAGTAATTTTTCAAAGGCAGTATTTACTTCTAAAAAATGTTTAGTTTCTGCATCCACCAAAAATATACTTTCTGAGGCTTGGCTGACAACAATGCGATAGCGTGCTTCGCTTTCTTTGCGCTTTACTTTAAAAGTAATTAGTTGTTGCAACAATAACTGAGCAGCGCTGCTAAATATTATTCCTATAACTGTTAGAAATATCATTAGGTAGCTTAAGTTTTTTTTGCCTTGCAAATAAAGCTCTCTGTCCTTTTCTACACGCACCAATAAAGCTGGTTTACCATAAATATCTTTTAGCCAAGTATACCCAGCAACTTTTTGGTCGTTGAGATTTCTTACTACAATCGAGTTTTTATCTGATAAAGCTAAACGTGCCTCCTCAAAATCTGGCGGCATTTGCTTTTCATTAATTGAGTGTACGTCTACTGATTCGGTTAAAGATTCACTGTCAGATATTCGCTTGACAATTTCTGCTGTTTGTATATAACGCCCAAGTATAAGACCTCCACGGATTGCTCCTTCACCTTGGTTGTTTAATAATGGTAATGAGCTAATCAGCATTGTTCCTTCAGGTAAAGTTACAATACCTGATACACTTTTGCCAGTATTTGGATACTGTACAAGGATGTTTTCTGGATAAATTTGTTTTGCTAATACGCTAGGAATTGGTAATGTTTTCTGAGATGTGTTGTCCCATTCTTTAGCAAAAATGTTTCTCCCACTTTTATTAAAGATGACAGCTAAATCAAATCTTCTATTCGGGAATAATTCTTGCTTTAAATCTTCTGTACTATCAGCTTCTTGATAATTTTGGATAAAATGGTAAGTGGTGTCCCACTCAGACCATCCAATATTTACGTAAGAAAGATCGTCCGCAATTTTGTTATGCTCTTGCAAAACTTCGTTAACGCTTTGATGAACGTTTCGTTCCTCAGCAAGTTTGATATTGGATAATAGTAAGGATGAAGCAATTAAATATACAAAGCTTAGTAAGGTCACTAGATTTGCACTAATTAATAGCCAGGTATTTCCTCGTAACTTTTCTAGCGATGTTCTTTTAGCTATAGCGTTAAAAAATGTTATTAAAAAATTGGAACTAAGCACTTTCATAATTACATTTTTGCTTTAATTAAATCAATTAAGTTTATTCTTAGACGTTTTAAATGTTTAATATAAACTTGCAGCTTTTTAGAGAAAATTACTTTAAATGAAGAACATAGCTCTAATATAGTTCACCGACTAAAACACCATGTAGGTAGAAAATACTGAACTTAATGTAAAATTATCAACAGATTTTATGAAGCTAACTTTATCGAATCAAAATATAAAAATATCAACAGAGTTTGTGAAGCTAACTTTATCAAATCAAATTAGATAGTTGGCTAAATAATGAAAAAAATCGGTATAGACACAGGAAAAAGTTCCCCATGTCGTCAAGAAAAAAAGCAAACATTTTTTGCTGGCAACTTGCAGTAAATTAGATTTCAAATATTAGGCACTAGATAAAAGTTTGCCAGGATAGTCAAAAACTAAGTACAGAAACCCTTAAAAAGCTTCGGCGGAGTTTGAGTTAAAGAAAAGTAGCGATGATCGCAAATTTAAAAGCAAGCAACTATAGCGGTGGCAACGTCAGCCACCTAAAATAAATTGATAGAATAACATCTTGTCAAGTTTGCCAGTATGGAAATGGGTTGTATAGAAGCTACAGCCAAAAAATATAGATTCTACAAAGAGGAACTTTGAACGTTATGGGCATGACCTTAACTGAGAAAATTCTGGCTAAAGCCTCAAGTCAAGCAGTGGTAGAGCCGGGACAAAATATTTGGGTAAATGTTGACCTATTAATGACTCACGATGTTTGCGGCCCCGGTACTATTGGAGTATTTAAGCGCGAATTTGGGGCAGAGGCTAAAGTCTGGGACAGCGAGAAAATAGTTTTAATTCCCGACCATTATATTTTTACTACAGACGTTCGTGCTAATCGCAACGTTGATATATTACGCGACTTTGCCCGCGAACAAGACATCAAATACTTTTACGATATTACCGATCGCGCTGACTTTAAAGCCAACCCAGATTATAAAGGTGTTTGTCATATAGCCTTAGCTCAAGAAGGTCATACTCGTCCTGGGGAAGTTTTATTTGGTACAGATTCTCATACTTGTAATGCTGGCGCTTTTGGTCAATTTGCCACCGGAATTGGCAATACCGATGCCGGGTTTATTATGGGTACAGGCAAACTCCTAATCAAAGTACCATCTACTATGCAATTTGTACTAAATGGAACCTTGCCTGATTATCTATTGGCAAAAGACCTAATTTTACAGATTATTGGTGATATTGGCGTTGCTGGGGCAACTTACAGAACAATGGAATTTGCTGGGGAAACTGTGCAGAATCTAACTATGGAAGAACGCATGACCCTATGTAATATGGCAATTGAGGCTGGGGGGAAAAATGGGACAATCGCCGCCGATGAAACTACTTATGATTATTTGCGATCGCGTACCAACAAACCTTACGAGTCATTTTATAGCGATCGCGATGCTAAATTCTATAGTAGCCACTCTTACGATGTCTCCCAATTAGAGCCTGTAGTTGCCAAACCCCACTCCCCCGATAACCGAGCTTTGGCGCGGGAATGCTCTGATGTCAAAATCGACCGAGTTTATATTGGTTCGTGTACAGGTGGCAAAACAACGGACTTTATAAATGCAGCACAGATTCTTAAAGGTCAAAAAGTCAAAGTACCAACTTACTTAGTCCCCGCTACTCAGAAAGTGTATGAAGACTTATTTACTCAAAAGCACGAAGGACAAACCCTGTCGGAGATTTTTATCGAAGCGGGTTGTATTGAACCTGCTGCGCCTTCCTGTGCGGCGTGTCTTGGCGGGCCTAAAGATACCTTTGGACGCATGAATAGCGCCGAGGTTTGTGTATCTACCACTAATCGCAACTTTCCCGGTCGCATGGGTGAAAAAACTGCCCAAATTTATCTAGCTTCACCTTACACCGCCGCCGCCTCAGCGCTTACAGGCTATGTAACCGATCCGCGAGAATTTTTAGGTTAAATCTACCTTCAGAGGGAAGACAAAAAAAGTTTTGAGAATTTGTCTTCCCTCCGATAGTTGGATAGCGATCGCAAATCGACTTAGTTTAAAACCCAAGGAAATGTTTAGAGACGCATCTATGAATTTACAAAACTTAACTTACACCATCAGTAACCTTGGCCCACGTCAAAAAATGGCTGCTTTGGCGGGAATTGTGGGAGCAAGTGCGGTAATTAGTACAATTGCGCTCTCGCAACGCCAACCTAGTAGTACTACTGTCAATCGTCCTATTCCGAATACCTCTAGTACCCTAAATACAACTACTTCACCCAATACCCTAGATAATCTTGATACCACTCAAGCACCGAGTGTTGTCGCTTCCCCCGGTACTGATACCAGTAGATTCAATACTAGAACAGAATATATTCCTGAAAACAACTTAAAGCCAGGTAATAGCAGTGTTGCACCAGATACTAATTTAAGTTTAGGCAGGGGCAGAGAGGGAAATAATAACTCAAATTTGGCTAATCCTAATCCAGTTAATCCTACTATTCCTAACCTCAGCCCTATAACGCCGGGACGAGTATTTGTTCCTAATACTCCAAGTCAAAGTATGACTTCTAGTAGCCCAATACCTAGAGCTAGTTCTCCGATTCAAGATGTTAGCCCCGGGGCGGCTACGACGGCTGTTAGTCCGACAATTTCTCAAGACAGTCTTATTCCTACAACTCCTGCTGTTAACCCCGCAATTTCTCAAGACAGTCTTGTTCCTACAACTCCTGCTGATAGTCCGCTTCCTAGTAGCACCGAAAGCACTCCAACCTTTGACAGCAGAACGGGAACTTATACAACTACTCCTAGAGCAACTAGCAATTCTAGTAGTTCTGTAAATAGCCCTGGGTCAAGTTTTGCTAATCCTAATGGTTCTGTAAATAGCCCTGGGTCAAGTTTTGCTAATCCTAGTGGTTCTACATCGACTGGGAGGAATAGTTCAGATTTTTACTCAAACCCCAATTTTAGTCGTTCTAATGGGGGTTCTAGTAATGCCAATCCCAGTAACCCAATTTATGGTAGCTCGAACGGAACCAGTAACAGCAATCCTATTTACAGCAGTCCAAATGCCAATACAAACTCTAATTCAATTTATGGTAGTCCTAACGGGGGCAGTACCTCCAACACTGTACCGAATTAATTTGATGCAAGTTCATGATTGTTGTTGTAATGGGAGTTTCGGGTTCGGGCAAATCTACCATTGGTAAATTGCTGGCAGCATCGTTAAAGTGGGAATTTAGCGATGCTGATAATTTTCACTCGTTAGCTAATATTGAAAAAATGAGCCAAGGTATCCCCCTAAATGATGCGGATAGAATGCCTTGGCTAGAAAAATTACAAAGTGCGATCGCCCAATGGCTATTAGCAGATAAAAATGTAGTATTAGCTTGTTCTGCTCTCAAATCGTCTTACAGACAAATGTTGTGGCAAGACGCAGAACAAATGCGCTTAGTTTACATCAAAGGCTCCTTTGAGCTACTGCTAAAACGGCTACAACAGCGTCAAAATCATTTTATGACACTACACTTGCTAGAAAGCCAATTTGATACCTTAGAGGAGCCAAAAAACGCCCTTACCGTAGATGCAAGCCAGCTTGAATCGGTGATTGTACAACAAATTATAGCGAGTTTAGATGACGCAAGTACCTAGACTTGGTTGTCGATCTAGTTGGGCTAAAGTAGCGCGGACAATGGCTAAATTGTAAGGTATTAGTGGCTTACGCGGGATATAATCTCGCGCGTTTGGCTCACCATGACGCAGCACCGCATTAACAACTACACAAGGCTCAAGATCGAGGTTTATTGCCCCATGCAACACTCCTGGCGGGATAATTGCGACTACAGGAGTGCGATCGCTCAAAACTACATACTCGTAACACCGATTAATCAAAGTTACTAATACAAAGCGACCTTTAACTACTAATAATTGGTCTGTCTGCGCCTTATGTACGAATAAATCCTCAATAGTGTGGGGCGGAATTTGTACCAAAATAGTTTGGTCGCTATTCTGGGGAGTATAAAAGTCAGTCATACCCCCCTTGGTAGAAGTCAACGCCCGAATTTCAATCCCCCTAGCTGAACTCATACCCGCCTCCAATTTGATTGAGTAGATACTTCAATCTAAGACGGTAAAAATTAAAAATATGTTGCCAAAGCAACAATAGTTAACCAATGTATGATAAAGCAAAAAAAATGTATCAAAGAGCAGATATTTGTAAACTGCCCGGTTCTCCCAAATTACCCTGCAAAACAATATTGCGTTGATTGGTATGGAGATGGCGCAAGATTTTGTAAATTATTTCAATTTGATCCTTTTCGCCAGCTTTTTCGGCAAGTTCAACCAAAGATAGGGGCGTTTTTTCTTGTTCGATTACTTGACAAATTTTTCTTTGCAAGTCCAAAACTGCCGCCGCCGCTTTTTTTCCTGCTTCTACACCGGGTTGATGATAAGCGTTGACATTAATCAAAAAGCCGTAAAGCCCTACCGCACGTTCGTAGAGAGCAATTAAAGCGCCCACCATGCGAGGATTTAGTTGAGAAATAGTTACAGTGATTGAATCTCGTTGATTTTCGTATAGCGCCAGTCGTGTTCCTTGCAACAAGCCCGACAAATAATCGCCAGAGGTAACGCCCGGTTCTACTTCTGGGGATGTACCGATGCGATCTTCTAATACTTCTACAAAGGTCATAAAAAAGTTCGCAACACCTTCGCGCAACTGTTGAACGTAGGCGTGTTGGTCGGTAGAACCTTTATTGCCATAAACCGCAATCCCCTGATTGACAATTTGATTATCTAAATCTTTTTGTTTACCCAAAGATTCCATCACTAACTGCTGCAAATAGCGACTAAATAGCAGCAAGCTATCTTTGTAAGGCAACACAACCATATCTTTTTCACCCCGTCCGTTGCCAGAAAAATACCAAGCCAAAGCAAGCAAGGCGGCGGGATTGGTTTTAATGTCGGGAATCCGGGTAAGAATATCCATTTCTTTCGCCCCGGCAATCATAGCGCGGATATCAATGCCTTGCAAAGCTGCCGGAAGTAAGCCCACTGCTGATAATTCGGAAGTTCGCCCCCCTACCCAATCGTACATGGGGAAAGTTGCTAACCAGTTTTCGGACTTTGCCAAATTATCTAAATTGCTGCCGTCGCTGGTAATTGCGATCGCATATTTACTAAAGTCTAAGTTGTGACCAGCGTAAAACTTTTTGACTTCAATCATGCCGTTACGAGGTTCGGGGGTTCCTCCAGACTTGGAAATGACTAGCACCAAGGTACTCGCTAGGCGATTTCTCAACCGCGTGAGAATGCGATCTATACCTGCGGGATCGGTATTATCGATAAAATGAATTGCTAAAGGAGGGAAATCGGGGGCTAAAGCTTCGGCGACAAATTGGGGGCCAAGAGCAGATCCGCCAATCCCAATCGAGATAATATCGGTAAAATGAGCAGCTTGGGGCGGGTGAATAGTGCCATTTAAGATATTTTTAGTAAAAGCCTCAATCTTATCTACGGTTTGAATCGCATTAAGCTTAATTTCCGGGTCAGGGGCTAAATCTGGATTTCGTAGCCAGTAGTGTCCAACCATGCGGTTTTCGTCAGGGTTAGCAATTCCACCTTTTTCCAAATCTGCCATAGCTGCAAAGGCTTTGTCAAACTTCGGTTGCAACGTTTCTACAAAAGCATCATCAAACCTCATCCGACTGACATCTAGGTAAAATCCCAGCCCCTCATCGTAATAAAGCCAGTTTTGATAGCGTTGCCAAAGTGCCGCAGCATCCATAAAAGTTCTCAACTTCTGATGTTCTTACACCACATAATATATTGAAGCGGAGGAAGATGCGTTACTAAGCATCAGGTAGAAAAAATATCAATAGTTTAAAACCGTTGCAGAAGCTACTAACCAATCCTCCCACTACGGTACAATCTAATCGCTTTGCGTAGCATGACAACAGCTTTATTGTTGGCAAGGCGCGGTTATACTTTTCAAGCTTGGTGCAATGGTAGGGTATTTAGTTTTTTTGACCATATCGACAGCGATTTTTGCTTTATTTAGCCTAGGTCTAAATTTGCAGTGGGGTTTTACAGGACTAATTAATTTTGGTCACGTCGCGTTTATGACTGTGGGGGCGTACACTACAGTTTTACTAAGTTTGTATGGCGTACCGCTAATTATCTCAGCTTTAATTGGCAGCTTACTAGCCGCATTCTTGGGGCTATTAATTGGGCTATCAACGTTACGATTGCGAGAAGATTATTTAGGAATTGTGACTATTGGCGTATCGGAGTTAGTTAGAATATTTGTCAACAATCAACAATTACCTACACCTAATGGCTTAGTTGATGGAGTCCAAGGGCTGCAAAGTTATCCGCTACCATTAACAAATCTTGTTCCCAATCCCTTATTTAAGTTGGCAACTGTGGGGCTATTAACAGGAGTTGCGCTTTTATGTTTGTGGCGAATGTGGGCTTGGGTTAAAGCACCGCAAACCAAAAAAAATTCTCGCTATTCCTTTGCTGTGCGCGTCATCTTAGGAATTGTAGCTGTAGCGTTTATTATCACAATTTACCTTACCGGGCTAACGGCGCTTTCTGATTACAGTAGGTATGAAAAATCTGGGCTAATGGTGACAGTGTTAGTTGTATTAACAATGGTATTTTGGCTATTAGAATTATTGGTACGAAGTCCTTGGGGTCGAGTGCTTAAATCTATTCGCGAAGATGAGCAAGTACCCAGAGCATTAGGTAAAAATGTATTTTGGTATAAGTTGCAGGCTTTTATGTTAGGAGGTGCGATCGCTGGAATTGCGGGAGCGTTTTTTGCATGGCAACTAACCACTATTTATCCTAACAGTTTTGAGCCGATAACTACCTTCAATGCTTGGATTATAGTGATTTTGGGCGGTGCTAGTAATAATGCAGGTACATTACTCGGTGCAATCGTTTTCTTTACCTACGAAGAACTAACCCGAAATGTTTTACCCCAAATTATTCCCTTAGATGAAGCTCGTTTAGCGGCTTTCCGCATTATGGTAATTGGGTTTTTATTAATGGTAATGATGATTTGGCGACCTCAAGGTCTTTTAGGTAAAAAGGAGGAACTAACTCTTGGCAAATAACGATTTTAACAACAAAATACCTCCTTTACTGACAGCTACAGGCATTGCTAAAAGCTTTGGTGGAATTAAAGCCGTAAACAACGCAGACATAGAAGTAAATAAAGGTAGTATTACTGGATTAATTGGCCCCAATGGCGCGGGGAAAACTACTTTTTTCAATTTACTTTCTAATTTTATTCGTCCTGATCGCGGGACGGTAGTTTTTGATGGGGAACAAATCCAGCAATTGCAAACCTATCAAATTGCTCAACAAGGTATGGTGCGAACGTTTCAAGTTGCCCGTACTCTTTCCCGACTGTCGGTAATGGAAAATATGCTATTAGCAGCCCAAAAACAGACAGGGGAAAACTTTTGGCAAGTTTGGCTACAACGTAAGCTTGTAGCTACCGAAGAAAGAGAATTGAGAGATCGGGCGATCGCCTTGTTAGAATGTGTCGGACTTGCACACATGGCAAACGAATACGCGGGGGCGCTCTCCGGGGGACAGCGCAAACTCTTAGAGATGGCACGGGCATTAATGACAAATCCTAAGCTAATTCTCTTAGACGAACCCGCAGCCGGGGTAAATCCGACGCTAATTAATCAAATCTGCGATCGCATTAAATTATGGAACTCCGAAGGCATGACTTTTTTAATTATCGAACACAACATGGATGTAATTATGTCGTTGTGCGATCGCGTTTGGGTACTAGCAGAAGGTCAAAATCTAGCTGTAGGAACCCCCGCAGAGATTCAAACCAATTCCCAAGTATTAGAAGCATATTTAGGTCAATAACATCATTTTGTAGAGACGTTCCAGTGGAACGTCTTTAATTTTTCAGGTAAAATCGATTACCATAGATTCTAGGTAATATTTTTGATGTCCCTTTCGTCCCAGATTTTAAATGGGTAGGAGGAAATGAATGATTGGTACTATTTCTTTAACCACGTTGACGATAATTTAGCAACTAGCGCTTACCGCATCTTTGAGGAGCAATCCAAAACCGAGATTTTTGATTGGTTTAGGCGAGAAGATGTAGGGAAAGACCAAAAAGAAGACTTTATTCAGGCTTTAGTAGAATTTAAAGACGATGGCGGCGATTTTTACCATTATCGCGCCTATTTACTGGCCGCCGAAGCACTTAACTATTTTAAAGATTGTTCTAGAGGAGATGCGATCGCATTACAAATCCTTAAATGGAGCTATGCCTATTTTCGCCAAGATAAGCAAGATTGGCAAATAGTGCCTCAGCCCTTAGTTGAAGCTGCTAGATTAACGGTGGAAACCACCGACAGACAAAGAGTAATTGCTGCTTTTGTGCATATAATTCATACTACGCAAAGCCGAAGTATTCTCCGCGTTGCAGCAGAAAAACTAGGAAAACTAGATCCAGGGAATAAAAGTGCGATCGCAGCTTTAGTTTTGCTACTTGAAGTTACACCAAATGATTTCAACCTCTGGAATATAACTCATAGTTTGATGAAGATAGATCCAGACAATCCAGCAGTAATTTCTACTTTAGTTAAGTTAATTGCAGCTAATACAGATGGATGGTCTAATTTATATCGTCGTCACTGGCACACAATTGAATATACTGTTGAAACTTTAGCAAAAGTTGGTATGGGCAACAAAATAGCAATTAATGCTCTAGTTCAGTTGACACAGACAACAACGGATACAAACTATATTATATATGCTGTCAAAAACTTAGGAGTAATTGCTACAGGAAACGAAATAGCAATTAATGCCCTCATTGGGCTAATGCAAACAACAGAAAATAAATATATATGTTTGTATGTTGTTATCAGTTTAGGAGAAATTGCCCTAGGTAGTCAACCCGCGATCGCTGCTTTTACAGAGTTTTTGCAGATAAATCAAGGCGATCACATTTGTTTCAATGCAGCCAAAGCTTTGTGGCAAATTAATGAGGGAAGCGTAAATACGATCGCTACTTTAGTCCAAATAATTGCAAATACTGCTGATAGGTTTACTCTAAGCAAGGCTGCTGATTATTTACTGGAAATCGAGCCAAAAAATGTGGATGCGATTTCCGCTCTAACTGAAAGAATGAAAACCGCAGATAAGTACGTTTGTTGTGAAGCTGCTGCTAGTTTGTTGAAATTCAATCCTTGTAACGAACTTGCGATCGCTTTTCTATTACAAATACTTCAAAATGAAGATTATCTTAGTTACCGCTTGCAAGCAGCAGATAGTTTACTGCGTATAAATCCTAGTAATCAAATTGCCTTAGATACCCTGTTCGATCTAGTGCAATATTTAGGTCAATCTTCATCTGATCCAGAATATTTAAAATATATTGCTTGGGATGCAACTCGAAGTTTACGAAAAGCCGATCCTAGCAATCAACTGGCGATCGCTGCATTGGTAAATCTGCTCAACACTACTGAAAATCATTTTTACTTGAACATAGCTGTTAGAGATTTGGTAGACTTTGCTGCGGGGAACAAAGATGCGATCGCAGTTTTAACTAAACTAATCTGTTCCACTGAAGATAATTACCTCTTACTTAAAGTGGCTCATAGTTTAGGCAGAATTGATCTAGGTAATCAAAAAGCTCTCTTTACCTTGATTAACTTCATTCAAAAATTTAATGAACGGGATGAAACAGAGCTTTATAGTGCAGACGATGGGCGATCGCGTCGTGATTCTCAGCTATTAGATGCAGCCGATAAGTTACAGAAAATTTTGTCTATTAACCAAATGCCGCAAGTAGTTGTAGCCTTAAAAGATTATCTCAGCAAATCTAATCGGGATAGTTCTTATCGCTACGAGGCTTGTTATCAGGTAATTTGGCATTGCGCCCAAAATATGACTTATGCCGATTTCCTAGAAGCTTGGCATAAATCGCCCTAGTTGAAAGCCTATGCAGGTGGGTTTTGCACCTCTAAACCTGCTTGTTTGCTTTATTAGTGCGATCGCTTTACTGACTTCTATTCTGCTTGGCAATTTCCAAAAATCTTGATAAATACGACACAATAGTGATAAAATAAGAAGTTCACTAAATGAATTTAGCAAAATTAACCCCTAAACATGGTCAAACTGCGATTAAAGCGCTTTGGAAAAAAACGCGAAGCAAGTTACCGGATAGTAGCAATGAATAGCCGCGATCGCCGCGATGGTCGTCCGTTAGAAGAATTAGGCTTTTATAATCCCCGCACCGATGAAGTAAAACTAGACGTTCCGGGAATTATCCGCAGACTCTCTCAAGGCGCTCAACCATCAGAAACCGTGCGTAGTATCTTACGCAAAGCTAATGTCTTTGAACAAATCAGTGCTACAACCGCGAAACCCTAATTCAACAAAAATGCCCGATTATCCTGGCTTAGTGCGCTTTCTCATTGAGCCATTTTTAGAATCAGCCAATTCTCTAAGTATTGATTGCGAAACCTCCGAAAATGCCGCTAGAGTCTGGATTCGCATCGCTTTTGAAGGAGAAGACAAAGGGCGGGTCTTTGGTCGTGGCGGTCGCAATATTCAAGTAATTAAGACCGTAGTAGCGGCGGCGGCAACTTGTGCTGGACATTCTGCCTATTTAGATGTGTATGGTAGCCAATCTAACTCTTTCGAGGAAGACCAAGGAGAGCGCGAAGCTCCTACAAGAGCTAGAGAACCAGGGCGGGGAGAAGATTCCCAACGGTTCGGCGAACCCCAGACTGTACGCGAAAATCTCCCCAAACCCTCAATTAAGCTTCGTCCTCGCTTAAATTTAGATGGTGATAGTTAATTAGCGGTTGGCTCAAAAAATGCAAAATTTATGAGCTAACCGTTGAACATTTTTAGGCTCAGTAGCAAGTACAATCTTTTCGTATAGTAAAAATATTTATGGCAGAAGCATCGAGGATTCAACTGCCGAGCGTTGAAAGTGCGATCGCCTTATCAGGAGAACGCGAAGAAAATCTCAAAGTAATCGCCCGACAAACGGGAGCGTTGCTGGTACTGCACGGGCAAGAATTGTATATTTCGGGAACCGAGCAGCAAGTTGAATTGAGTCAAAAATTGGTGCGGAGTCTGGAATACTTATGGATTAAAGGTAAAAGTATTTCCCAAGCAGATATAACCACAGCTAGGCAAGCTTTAGATACCGAACGCCAAGACGAATTACAAGATTTGCAGCGCGATATTGTGGCAAAAACCCGCAAGGGTGAAGAAATCCGTGCTAAAACTTTTCGTCAAAGGCAATATATCCGCGCTCTTACTCATAACGATTTAATTTTTTGCGCTGGGCCTGCGGGTACGGGTAAAACTTTTTTAGCGGTAGTTGTTGCCGTTAAAGCACTTCTAGCCAACCAGTACGAACGGATAATTTTAACTCGTCCGGCGGTAGAGGCGGGAGAAAAACTCGGCTTTTTGCCTGGAGATTTGCAACAAAAAGTTAATCCCTATCTACGTCCGCTTTACGATGCGATTAATGAATTTATCGATCCTGAAAAAGTCCCAAGTTTGATGGAACGTGGCGTAATTGAGGTTGCACCCTTAGCTTATATGCGCGGGCGGACTTTAAATAAAGCTTTTGTGATTGTAGATGAAGCCCAAAATACGACACCTTCGCAGATGAAAATGGTGTTGACTCGTTTGGGTTATCGTTCAAGAATGGTGATCACCGGAGATATGACGCAGACGGATTTACCTTTAAATCAACAGTCAGGATTAGCAGTGTCTTTAAAAATCTTGCAAAATGTTGAAGGGATTGCTTTTTGTGAGTTTTCTCAAAAAGATGTTGTCCGCCATCCTTTAGTCCAAAAAATTGTCGCCGCTTACGAACAGTACGAACAATAAATTATGAGTGCTACTTTAAAAGAATTTTTGGAACAGTGCGAAAGTCTCTCAACTTTGCGGCTAATTGTCACTAGCAGCGCGGCGGTGTTGGAGGCGCGGGGGAAAATTCAGAAGCTTTTTTATGCCGAATTGCCCAAGGGGAAGTATGCAAATATGCACACTGAGGGTTTTGAATTTCATTTGAATATGGACGAGATTACACAGGTGAAGTTTGAGACGGGAGAAGCAAAGCGCGGGAATTTTACTACCTACGCGATTCGACTATTGGATAAGGAAGGAAAATCGGCGCTAAGTCTGTTTTTGCAATGGGGGAAGCCGGGGGAGTATGAAAGCGGTCAGGTTGAGGCTTGGCAAGCTCTTAAAGCGCAGTATGGAGAGGTTTGGGAACCGGAACCTGTAGGGGAATTATAAAGCGAGGCGTAGAGGTAATTGAGAGGCTTTTGGTGTTTGGTTTTGGTAGTAGTTTTTTGGGGTGGAGCGGCGCAGGCTGGACAATTAAAAAGTCATATTGAGAGTTTTCCGAATTGGCAAAAGCTGACAGTACCATCTGCTCAAGGGGATCTGATTTATCCTGATTGGATGGCGGGTACTTGGAATGTAACGAGTACCTTAGTAGATGTAGCCGCGCCTTTAGCTCCCGATCTAGTTACGCCAGGTTTTGAGAGCAATCGCCGCACTTTGAATGTCCCTGTAAGCTTTATTGTGCGATTTGTGCGGGACGCTTCGCAAGATTTGGTAGCTGATCGCGCTTTTAATGGTTTGAATCTAGCACGGGCTTATTTAGGTCGCTCTGTGGTTGCTGTTAAAACCGATCCTACGTCGCCAAATAAACAAATTACTCTACTCAAAGGCGATCGCACTCTGGTTTCTTTAGTTACTGGACGCGCTACCGAATCATTACACAATGACGAATTTATCACTACTGAGGTGTTTCAGCAACTATTTAAAGGTGGTTCGCAACCTTATTTTAATGAGGTTGAAAGCACTACGGCTTATCAATTGTTAGCTAATTTGGCTATGGAAGCCGATCAAGTTACGGCGGTTTATCTTTCTCCTCAAGAGGCTGATTACTTTAAAGCAAATTCTCAGCCTGTGGCTTTGTATCGCTACCGTTTAGAGTTTTTGCACCTTGATGTCTCTCCGCAGTGAGATGTTTATTTTGACTGCTTTGGTTTAATATTTTGCTTGCTGCTAAAGACTTTTTATGTTACTTTTGTATTACATAAGTTACAAATGCAGCCACGCTTAAAGTGTCGGCTTGAAAATCATGGCGACATTTAAAGATATTGTTAACTACTATAAGCCGTATCATGCGATCGCTATATTTAGTATTACGGCGGCTAGTATCTTTGAAGTTGTCGATTTGGTTGTACCTTACGCCATCGGACAGATTTTAAATGTATTGTCGCGTCAGTCATTGGATAAACCTGTAGAGAATGCGATCGCATTTTTAGCCCAGGTTACTCAATTACAACAAAATCAGTTATTAAGTATAGGATTTTTATTAGGCATAATTTTTATTGTCACAGTAGTTAGAGCGCCGATACAAGTTTGGACTACTTGGTGGTTTCATTGGGATATCGCTTTGCGAAGTCGCCAAAATCAAGCACTAAAAACCGTAGAAAAAATCCTGACTTTACCTTTAGAATTTTATGATGAAAATAACCCCGGACGCATCGCCGGACGCATTGCTAGAGGCTTAGAAAATCATACGTTTACTTATCCAGAAATTGCCGGACAACTAATACCCAAACTATTCCGAGTTTTGGGGATTTTTATGATGATTTTGTTTATTGAGTGGCGAATTGCTTTAATATTTTTCGTTTCATTTATCATCATTCTCAGTATTAGTCTGAAAGACTTGAAGCAATTGATGGAACAAGAACGGCATCTAGATAAGTATATGGAAAATACTCAAAGCCGGACTTCAGAAATTGTTACCAATATCAAAACAGTTAAAGCCTTTGCAACAGAAGCAGTGGAACTCAAACGCCAACGCCAGCGCTTAAACCGGGAATTTAAAATAGTTGACTATCGCATTCACTTGGGATATATCAAGCTAGGTACTTGGCAAAAAACAATTATTCAGTTTTGCGTGTTTGTAGTTTTGGGTTTAACTTTGGTGGCGACTCTACAGGGTCAAATTTCTTTGGGGCATTTTGTTACGACTTTCACTATCTCTAGCATGGCTTATGCAGAGATGGAACCAATTAACAATTTAGCGGAAATTTTTGCCCGTCGTTATGCTTCAATGCTGCGGTTTCATGAATTTATGCAGCAGCCAACAGGAGTTGATGCGGCTAGTTTAATTGTCCCTTTAGCAAGTGACACTCCTTACAGCTTTACAGGCAAATTGGAGTTAGCTAATGTTTGTTTTGGCTACGATGCAGAAAGACCTGTTTTACAAAATATTAGTCTATTAATTGAACCCAATCAAACGGTTGCCTTGGTTGGGCGTTCGGGTTCGGGTAAATCTACGCTTGTAAAGCTACTATTTCGTTATTTTGAGCCAAATAGCGGTCAAATATTGATTGACGGTCAAGATATTCGTAACTTAGATGTTGCTAAGTATCGCCGAAGATTAGCGATCGTGCATCAAGAAGTAGATGTTTTTAACGGTACTTTGCTTGATAATCTCACCTATGGCGATCGCACGGCTAGTTTTGAACAAGTCCAGGAAGCTTGTAGAATCGCCCGAGTTGACGAAGTTATTGAACAGTTACCCCAAGGATATTACACCGTAGTTGGCGAACGCGGTGTAAGGTTATCGGGAGGACAAAGGCAAAGATTAGGAATTGCGCGGAGTTTGTTAGTTAATCCAGACATCTTAATTTTTGATGAGGCGACCTCTAGCTTAGATTACGAGTCTGAGCGCTCGATACAGTTGGCTATGCGCTCTATTTTGGGTACGCGCACTACAATTATCATTGCTCACCGTCTCAGTACCGTGCGGGAGGCAGATAAGATTGTTGTTTTAGAGCGTGGTAAAATTGCGGAAGTTGGTACTCATGCTCAATTGTTGCGCCATCAAGGTATTTACCATCGCTTACACGCCTTGCAAGCCACTGGCGAACTTTTGACTTAATTGCGATCGGCAAGATTTTTAGAAAGTAATTGTACTATTTAAAAAAACCATGCTATGATTATAAATCGTTGATAGCATGGGTCGATGTCCGAGTGGTTAATGGAGACGGACTGTAAATCCGTTGCGAGAGCTACGCTGGTTCAAATCCAGCTCGGCCCATTATTAAAAGTATGATTTGCAGTTTGCAAATCATACTTTTTTTGCCCGTGTAGCTCAGTGGTAGAGCACTTCATTGGTAATGAAGAGGTCATGAGTTCGAATCTCATCATGGGCTTAAATTAGTGTTTGAAATGTTTTAGAAGCTCTCTGTTTAAGAATTAAAGCTTCTAAACATTCGCTCCCGCTAGATTTTCTTTAGATTTGAATCTGTAAAGCGGTTTCGCAATCTTAATAAAATGCCGATGCTTACAGGGATAGTTTTGTTTGCAACTCAGAACTATCTCCTACACAATCTGCATGAGAAATCGCATAAAAGTACCAGTTAGATAAATCATAAATTCAATTTCGTCTTCAGAAAATGCCTCATTATGTTTTACAGCATCATTTTGATAGGTACAGTAGTGATATAAAAGTTGCTGATATAATTTGATAATCCCTTGATGTTTTTTTCTTTTATCTAGCCAACATAATAAGTCGTCTTTCTGGTTTTCTAAAGATTTTGAATTACCTAAGATTTCTTTCAAAAGCTGCTCAATAGAAAAGCGAAGATTATCAAGTAGATTTCTATATTTGCTTATATCTCCATCTGTATAAATTTTCAGCGCTTCTGCAAAGTACTTAGCTACTTTTGGGTATTTTTCAAGCCACTCTAGTACATCATTAACTATTCCCTCATCTAATAATTTAGATCCAGGCGGAGAAAAAACTACTCTTTTTTTTATTAGTGTGATATGAAAGCCAGTATCTGGGCTAAGTTTTGCTGCATCTCTAAGTTCTTTTACAATTTTATTTAAAGGTAAATCTTTATCCTTATCTTCAAGAATCCAAAATACAACTTGTAGTGCTGTAGCTAACTGTTTTATATTTTTGGATTCTTTTATTTCTTTGTATATGTGAGTATCTGTAAACACTCTTTTATTTTGTGTTCCTATTAATGATGATTGAAAATTTTTTTGAACTGTATTTAAAGAGAGAATAGATGATATGTCATTATTACGCTCTAATTCTATTTCTTCTCCAAGGCTGTAATCTAGTTCTTTTTTAAATTGCCTATCAAGTTTTATATCGTTGATGATTAGTTGAGCTAAAAACTGGTGAATAACTCCGACTACTCTATTGCGAAGTTGAATAAATTGTTTATCCGCATCTACAGATATATTCCAGCGCTTATTGTGATTAATAACTTTTGTTTTAATATCCACAGCTTTTGATTCTCATTCATAATATAAATATTTTCAAACTTTTTAAGCAAAATGTATAAAAACATTTTGCTTAAAAACGACATTTGTTTTTGCAGTGTCAAATAGGTAAAAATTTTTAAAATCTACATAGATTAATGCTAAACATTAAATCTAAATAGCAATACATCGCCTTCTTGGACAACGTACTCTTTACCCTCACTGCGAACTAAGCCTTTTTCTTTGGCTGCAACCATTGATTTAGTTGCTACTAAATCTTTATAAGCTACCGTTTCCGCGCGAATAAAACCCCGCTCAAAATCAGAATGAATTACTCCGGCGGCTTGGGGTGCAACCATCCCGGCGTTGATAGTCCAAGCGCGCGTCTCTTTTGGGCCGGCGGTGAAATAAGTACGCAATCCTAAAAGTTCGTAGGTAGCACGAATTAATGATTTTAATCCGCCTTCTTCTACCCCTAACGAAGCTAGAAAATCTGCCCGATCTTCGGCGGG
The DNA here is from genome assembly GCF_003003885.1 of Chlorogloea sp. CCALA 695. Classification (GTDB taxonomy): domain Bacteria; phylum Cyanobacteriota; class Cyanobacteriia; order Cyanobacteriales; family Chroococcidiopsidaceae; genus Aliterella. The sequence continues at coordinate 23,950 of NZ_PVWN01000051.1, forward strand.
TAATTCTACAAGTTCTGCTTCTACTTGCGCCGAAACTATCACAACTTGAGCATTTTCTTGAGCCGCAATTGCTCTGACTTTTTCAACCCATTTATTGCCCGTTGCTAGTTCTTCTTCCGATACATTAGCAGCATAAATAATTGGTTTATTAGTTAGCAACCCTAAATCTTTGATTACTGCCAATTCTTCTTCAGTTAGGTTCACTTGACGCGCTGGTTTACCTTCATTCAAAGCTGCAATCAACTTTTCTAATACTAATACTTCTGCCTGTGCATCTTTATTTGCGCGCGCTTGCTTGCGAGTGCGATCGCATTTACGTTCAATTTGGTCTAAATCTGCTAAACCCAATTCTAAATTGATAATTTCAATATCTCTAGCAGGATCTACCGAACCACTGACATGAATAATATCATCGTTATCAAAACACCGGACTACATGAACGATCGCATCTACTTCGCGGATATGAGACAAAAATTTGTTGCCTAAGCCTTCATTTTGACTTGCACCTTTAACTAACCCCGCAATATCGACAAATTCTATCCGTGTCGGCACAATTTGCTCGGATTTAGAAATATCAGCTAAAACTTGTAATCGCTCATCGGGAACCGATGCAATCCCTACATTCGGTTCAATCGTGCAGAAGGGGAAGTTGGCGGCTTCCGCCTTGGCGTTGGCAACCAATGCGTTAAATAAGGTAGATTTTCCGACGTTAGGTAGTCCAACAATTCCGGCTTTGAGCATGATACTTTTTCTTTTGCTTACTATTGCCAGGATATCAAAACTACACGCTACTATATATTTTGCGCGCTCTCCCTTGCGCGCAGGGCTTCCTACTACGTCGAAAAATCACTTATGTGAAGCCCGTAACCGTTCCAGCTTGCGCTATCGCACTATTTTAAACAGGGGTAGGAATTGTTTGCGGAATTGGCGCAGGTACAGTTTGCGGAATTGGCGCGGGTACAGGTTCCGGTACGGGGGATGGTAGGGGTTGAGGTATAGGACTCGGTAGCGGTGGCTGAGGATTTGGTTCGGGTAAAGGGCCAGGATTTGGATAAATCATAGTTAACCTAACAAGTTATACGACTTTAATTAAGTTAAGGATTTACGGCAAAATTATCATCCTTCAAAGTAGTTAAGTTTTAAAGAATAGACAGCGCGATGCTATAACTGGGATAAGATTGTATTTCAATTCTTTTACTGGAATAGTGTTTAATCAGGATAAAACCCCCCTTTTAGACGCGCTTAAAAAGTACGCCCGTAGCAATCATGCGGCTTTTTATACGCCAGGACACAAGCGGGGACAAGGCATTTCACCCCAATTAATCGATTGCTTTGGTTCTGAAGTTTTTAAAGTTGATTTGCCAGAATTACCAGAAATAGGCAGCTTATTCGATTGCCAAGGTGTAATTCAATCGGCGCAAGAATACGCCGCCGCGGCTTTTGGAGCAGATGATACTTATTTTTTAGTTAATGGTTCTACTTGTGGAATTGTGGCGGCAATTTTAGCTACTTGCGGTGTAGGCGATAAAATAATCTTGCCGCGTAACGTGCATCAATCGGCGATCGCTGGCTTGATTCTTTCCGGTGCTACTCCCATTTTTATTAATCCCGAATACGATCCGGTGTTAGATATTGCTCATAGCATCACTGTAGAAGGCGTAGAATCCGCTTTAAAGCAACATTCTGATGTAAAAGCGGTGATGATGGTGTACCCGACTTATTTTGGCGTTTGTGGGGATGTAAAAGCCGTCGCCCATCTAACTCACAAGTACAATATTCCGCTATTAGTAGACGAAGCACACGGAGCGCATTTTGCTTTTCATCCTGACTTGCCTATTTCAGCATTAAAAGCGGGTGCAGACTTAAGCATTCAATCGATTCATAAAACTCTAGGCGCTTTAACTCAAGCTTCTATGCTGCACGTCCAAGGTGACAGAATTAATAGAGACAGATTAACCAAATCCTTAGAATTAGTCCAATCTAGTAGCCCTAGTAGTTTACTTTTAGCTTCTTTAGATGCCGCACGTCAGCAGATGGCTGTAAAAGGAAAACACTTAATGTCTCGCACCTTACAATTAGCCGAGAGGGCGAGACATCAAATTAGCCAAATTCCCGGCTTATCGGTTTTAGAACTTACAATTGCTACACCTGGATTTGTGGCTTTAGATAAAACTCGGCTAACTGTAAACGTTTCTGGCTTAGGATTAACGGGATTTGCAGTTGATGAAATATTAGTTGACTGTGGTGTAATTGCTGAATTACCTTCTCTGCAAAATTTGACGTTTATTATTAGTTTGGGGAATACTGACGCAGATATAGAGCAATTACTACAAGCTTTGAAAATTGCTACTAAGCATAAACAAATTTTGGCGATGGAAAGTACGATTACACCATTCAATCACGAATCAAAACTAGCCCTCACACCACGTCAGGCATTTTACGCAATTGCCGAAACTTTACCTATTGAGCAAACGTGCGATAGGATTTGCGCCGAATTAGTCTGTCCTTACCCCCCAGGAATCCCAGTCTTAATCCCTGGAGAAATAGTTACAACTGAAGCAATTATTTATCTACAAAAAATTCAAAGTTTGGGTGGATATATTAGCGGGTGTGCTGATTCTAGCCTCCAAACTTTAAAAGTAATCTTAGACAAAAGCTAACAAGTCTTCGTCAATTAAAACGCTTTCATTGGCTAAATGAGCGATCGCGCGATCAATTATATCCAACCCTTGAGTCACAGTAGTAATTACGCTCAACTGTCCGCGCAAATCCGCCGCACCGCTAAAACCCTTGGCGTACCAAGTCATATGTTTTCGGGCTTGACGCACGCCGCGATCGCCTTTATATTCCCATAAAGCTTGTAAGTGTTCTCTAGCGCATTCTAATCGCTGTACGGGAGTAGGAGTCGCCAGCAATTCCCCAGTTTTAAGAAAATGGTCAACTTCCCCTACCAAAAAAGGATAGCCTAAAGTTCCTCTTGAACACATTACCCCATCCGCTCCAGTTTCTTCTAAACACCTTACCGCCGCTTCTACCGTAAAAATATCGCCATTGCCAATTACGGGAATTGAAAGTATTTCTTTAACCTTGCGAATCCACTCCCATTTTGCCGCACCATTATAGCCTTGAGCGCGGGTACGTCCGTGAACGGTAATCATTTGCGCCCCCGCATTTTCCATGCGTTTAGCAAAGTCTAAAATCGTGATTTCTTTGTCACTCCAACCAATGCGAGTTTTGACTGTAACTGGGACATTTACAGCTTTAACTACCGAGCGGACAATTTCCTCAGCTATTTCTGGCTGACGCAGTAAAGAAGAACCACCCCCATTTTTAGTAATTTTATTGACGGGACAACCCATATTAATATCTACAGTGTCCGCACCTTCTGCTACCGCCATTACCGCCGCTTCTGCCAAAAAATCGGGGCGACAATCAAATAGTTGAATGCTAATCGGTCTTTCGCTTTCGTCAATCTCCATGATTTTCGGCAATTCTTTGACGTAATGCAACCCTGTAGCGTTTACCATTTCGGTGTACATCATCGAATCGGGAGCATAGCGCCTGACTAAACGCCGAAATACTAAATCGGTCACGCCTGATAATGGCGACTGTAAGACACGGCTTTTAACTTCTAAAGAACCGATTTTTAGCGGGGTAGAAAGTCGAGATTGAAGTAGGGGACACAAAGAAATCATATAAATTTACCGATCTGCTTCTTTAAAGATAATCATTGTTGCAACCCTAGGGATGCCGAACCGCCTTGACAAGAAAATTACCGAGGGGGATCACTGTTTGTATAAATAAGGTCTAGAAAATTAAGAAGCTTTGATCATAACTACTTGCCCAACTGGGTGTGTTGGTGCGGCTGATTCTATAGTGACAAATAACTGCGATATTTCTGAATCTTCGTCATACACATTAGCAGGAATAGATATTTGATCTAAACTTGTACCACCCGAACCGCTTTTAAACTGTCCACAACGTATAGTCTGATTATCAACTACAGCCCAAAGCCAGTAAGTTTTACCTGCGGGAGGAGGAGGAACGTCTTGCAAAGCAATAACTGCTTTATTTGCCTCAAAATCCATAAATACACTGCCCACAGCCGTTGATTTTGGCTCTTTACTTTTTAAAGAGTAAATATGCGTTGTCGCACCTTGCAATACACCAATTACCTGACTAGATTGATTGTACTGCTGCCGTAAATGATAGCCGTCTAAACCTAGCGCTAAAGCAAACATTGCCGCAGTTCCCGCAACAATTTTAGCCCAAGGTAAAACTAACGGTTTTGATATGGGCGCAATGTCTAAGGGTTTTTCTATCGCCGCCAAAATAGCATTGCGTAGATGCGCTGGTGGTGCTTGAACTTGAGCATAAGGTAACAGCCCTAATACTTCCTGCCATCGCGCTACATCTTGATGTAACTGAGGATTTTCTGCTAGAAGCTGTCTAAATTCCTCAACTTCATGAGGGCATAGATTGCCGAGTACATAGCCCACAGTTAGGTCTTCTAAATTTTTAGGGGGTTGAAGATTCATACATGGAGCAACTATTAATTTAGATAAAATAAGATTTTTCTAAGTTTTTTTAGGGCTTGACGCGCCGAGGTTTTCACTGTACCAAGAGGTATATTTAAGGTTTTGGCAATTTCTGACTGGCTGAGGTCTTGGTAGTATGCCATCTCTAATATTTTACGCTGTTGCTCTGAGAGTTGTGTTAATGCCTCTTGAACGTGCTGGGAAGTATCCCATATATCAACTTGCTCAAAAGCCGAGCGCGAAAATGCTTGAGTTGTTGTATGTCGCCAACGTTCGAGAAACTTATTGCGCGAAGATCGCGATCGCAATTTGTCTAAAGATCGTGATCGCGTCATCACTACTAAATAATTGCTCAAAGATCCACGCGCTGGATTGTAGGTATTTTTATGCCAAAAACTAACAAAAACTTCTTGGGTCAAATCTTCTGCTTCTTGAGCATTTTTTAAAATTTTTAATGCCAATCCATAAACAACTGAACCATAGCGATCGTAAAGCTTACTTAGGGCTGATGGTTGACCTGTTTCAAGTGCTTGGATTAACTCTATATCCTTTTGCTGCAATGAATTTTTTAAGGTGAACTTAAGCGGATTTAAGTTTATCATGCCTTCTTTACAGCAAGTCGTTACAGATACTTTTCTTTGAATAAGGTTGAGCATACAGCTTATAGCTCTACCTAAGTGCCTGCTTCAAAATTCAACTTTTGTACTTATTTATACTAACATTTAAGTAAATGTAAATAAACGTAAAGAAAGTAAATCCAATCAGCCTTTAGTTTGCGTATTCATATAAATCCTTTTTAAGTTGGTGCAACGGTCAAAAGTTAGCAGCCACGATAAAAACTTATGATTAACAAGTACAGACTAAAAACTAGCAAGCATTTTTACAGACAACTTTTAACACCGGATGTAGCAATAGTTAGACCAGAAGATGACGATGTAGATAGTATATTAGTTCTGCATCCAGCCTTGCTGTATCGACATTATGCGATCGCCAATCATGAAGCTATTGGCTATGTTGCTTATCAAGGTTGGCAAAAAGAGGGACGCGGCTTTGTGGCGCTGACTCCTTTGTGGGAACAAGAAGATCCAGAATTCGCCCTAATGTATGTCAGCGAAGCTAATATTTTAAAACTACCATTACTAGAACCCTTGATAGGTGATAGTAGGAGGTTTCCCCAGTGGTACGCTAAGTTAGCAGAACTTGTGCGATCGCAAATAGATCGGCGGTTAAATATTTACGCTCCCGAATCGGAAGCGATCATTTTGGGACAAGTTGAAAACACTACGCAAGTATTTCCGCCAGAGGAAGTGTACCAACAAATTAACAGAATTGAAATATTTAACTTCTCAAGTTTTGAAACGTCTCTCGAAAGCTGTCACGAGCATTTTAAAAATCGTGCTTGCGAGTTTATTTTATAGAGATTTTTAAGTTAGTTACGGCATTGTAAGTTTTATATGAGTACACGCTTGCTAATAGCCTGAAGATAGTTTTGTCTTGCACCGCGCAATTTCATGTGGATTTCATTTTTATATGAAAAGCTGATGACTAACACCTAAGAAAGCTCAAAAATAACAATGCTTTTTTTAGGAATGCTGACCTAACCCTGTTCGGTACTCAAGAAGCTTGCCCATGACAATTAGCTCTAATTTTTTGCGAATTCTTGCGCCGTACAGTATCTCTGGAGCATTCTTTAGTCTAATTCTCTTAGGTAATCCGGCGGTTATGGCTCACGGTGGACATGGAAATGAGTTTCAAGGAGGGGGCGAAACAAGCAAGGCGGGATCTGTTGAAGTTGAAGCA
>NZ_PVWN01000122.1 GCF_003003885.1 Chlorogloea sp. CCALA 695
CTTTTGAAACCTTGGATGATTTAGAGGAGGTTTTATTTCACCGATGCCAATCTCTACTTCAGCAGCAAGATTTGATTCAAGGACTAACTGGTTTTCATTGGTGGACTAGAATTGGAGCTTAACTATAAGTCATTTAACGGACTTGATATCACTGACTTATCTTGGGCGCAGGCGTTAAATAGAGATCATACTTCCCCAATGCTCAAAGCCCTACCCTTCAATAACCTTTGCCCTGTTTTACGCTCAATAGCGATCGCTCTATGGTAGTCTTCCGTCGACATCAGCCCCAGCTTCCAGGATTCTTCGAGTACCCGCGAAAGTGCCGCCATCATTTTATTGGCATTACTAAAGGCATAGCGTTCGCTCAATTGCGCGTAAATAGCTTGGGTATGCTGATACCTAAGTTCTGCCCAAGGAAAGCTAATGGCATCAAATTCCCCTCCACTAACTATTTTGGCGATAGTTTCCAGCGCTCCTTGCATTGTCCTCCGCGACGATGGGCTTAACTGCGATAAATAGACTGTCATTGGGTTAAGAGGTGATTTTTCCGTAAAAGCGATCGCAGTAGTAGGATTAGGGGCAATTGGCAAAAGCAAACATTCTGCAATAGAACCAGCAATAGTGGTAGGTAATAATTCCATCACTCAATACTCATGGCAAGAGAGCGCTCAATCAAGGCTGCTTGCTCTCCAAAAGTATCCAAACTGGTTATTTGGTGTTGCAATTCCTCACTAGAAATTTCAAATACGTCACGAATTCCATTCTTTAATTTTGCTAGTTCAAATGTTGCACACCAGTCTTGCAGGAACGAATGAAAATCAGGGCGTTGCACAAGGGAAAGATGATTAGCTAAAAAGCAGGAATAGACCAGTATTTAAGATAGTAGGTTAGAAGACCAATTGAAGCTTCCAGCATCTCAACAGACTTGGAATAACAGAACGTTTGACGATGTAAACGAGCGATCGGGGTGGCGTAAACGAGAATTTTCTCCTTCAACTCTGGTCATAGCTGTTTTACTAACTAGATGGTCACAATCATCAATGAAGCAAGGATAAACCGGATAACCATCGGTAATATAAAGAAAACAACACCAACCTCGAACAATCCACCACAAACGACGAAAGGTTTTACTACTGCGGTCGCCAACAATCCATTTCACGATACCAGCTTGATGGGAGTTTACTACTGTCCAAAGCCAAATTTTGTTTTTTTTGAGCCAACGAAAGTTTGTAGTTCATCAAGTTGAGCCGTTTGAGGGATTTCATAGTTTTCCTCTGGTATTTTTTGAAATGCTTGTTTTACCCAGTTAATTACTGTGTTGCGTGTGACTCCTGTTGAACGCTCAATTGCTCTAAATCCCATGCCATTGCAGTACAGAGTTAAACAGTGTTTTTTGACTTGAGGAGTATAACCTTTAGGTTCATGAGTAGCAATAAACTGGCGACGACAATTGCGACAAAGATAATTTTGTTTTTCCTGACGCCAGCCATTTTTGACTACATAGCTTGATTCACATTTTGGACATTGCATCATTCCTCTATCATACTTTCATTGTGCAACGCCACCTTTTGGATAAGATTTGGTTGAGTTTGCAATTGCACTAATTCGAGTGCTACAGGTAGCAGCGCTCCTTGCACGACTAGGGTAACGGGTTTTTGAATGACTGTTTGCAAAAAGTGTTGCAGTTGGGCAGCCCAATCCGCCGGAGTGTATGCGATGTGGGGCATCTCGCTCTCACCGCAACCTAAGAGATCGGGATTGTAAATAGGATTGGTACATCCGCTTTGATACCAAGCACTACAGAAGCGATGCCAAAATTGACGGGATAAACCAACACCAATCGGGTGAATTAGTAGTAAAGGAGTGCTATGCAGATCTTCCCCAACATCTGGGGAGTAGTGTTCGTAAGCACAGCGATAGTTTTTTCAGGTATAGAACCGTGTACTTGGGATTGCAGCAGTCTGGATCATGAGTTACACCTTGGCTTACACTAGATGCCAGTATTCGGTTAGCTGTCCATCTTGACCATACACCGGATCGGTCTTAGGCAAAGGCGCTTGAGCAATATTGCGCTTTGCTTAGGCACGTTCGCCTGGTTTTCCATAGTTCATATCCCATTAAAGCCCAATTGTTCCTATTACTCACCAATCGGCAGGTAATAAGAACAGTCGTCCGTGATCGGACCAACAGATACCCTCATTCCTACTCCAGCAGGAATCAACTCTTCATTAACATTGAATAACCACGAACCCCACAAAGCCGTATATTCCGTTTCTTCTACGTTGATTGTAGGTAAATCTAGCAATTCTTGATATATATACTGCTGTTTAACGTACCAATCGGCCTTTCCCGAACTTTCTAACAGTACATCATCTTTATACACAGCATACCCTCCTTCTCCTTGCCTCCCCAATACAGGCTTGGCAAAGTACGAGTTACCAATGTCCGAGGCGATTGTCGATGTCTCAGGAAAATATCTTAGAACTGTCCAAGCATCCTCACCAAAAAAGTCAGCCCCTAGATCCGTTATCAAACTCAGGATCGTTTTTGGCTGCAATACAAACCCTGATGCGAAGTTGACTATCGCAACTTGCTTTTTGGCGATCGCTGTTTCTAACGCACCCCACAGCATATTGCCTTGTTCGTCTCGGTCGTATATCGCCCATTCTAGGGGATACCACATGAACAAAATGTCTATTTGGCGATCTCCTTGGATATAATGTAACCCCCTACCTTTTACAACGCTCAGGAATTCTAAAGGAAACAACAAAACATTGCTAACGATATCTCTAGCTTGCTGAGATAGCCAGTACATTGTACCCATATCCTCGACATTGTTTAGGGCAGTAAATGCTACCGTACAATCGCTCAACTTCTTGCCTAACCATTTCGCCGCTTGGCTCAGTTGATACCTCAAACTCGCTTTTACAACTTTTATCGCTTCAGGATTGGGATCGCTCATGCCAAAATACTGAGCCGCATATTTATTCCCTGCCAAGCATTCAAACAAAAAGCTTGGTGTTTGACAATTGATTTCGATAATTTTGTGTTCTTGGCTTGCTTGGTTCCATGACCAGTCTAGGCGCATAGTAAACGGGGTCAGCCCGTCAGTTCTGATTACCTTAAGGCTCTCTACAGGAAATCCCATGTCTAATAAAATATCATCGGACAACCCCTTGACTACATCCCAAACCTTTCTGATTACTCTACCTGCATCCGCACTAGCTGCTTTGATTTCTTGAATCTGGGTAGGTGAAATTTTTTGACAATAATACATCCCATAGGGTTGTTCTTCTCTAGTTATTGGTAATCCTGTTTCTTCATCAACTGGGCAGATATTCCACCACTTCAAACCCATTTTTCGGAAAAATGAATTTCTCGCAGGATGCTCAAATACTTCCATGCCTAACTTCCCCCAGATCTACTGCGACCAAAACTACCGAAGCCAGAGCTTCCCACTCTTGTTCTTATCGGAGCGAATTTAGTTACCTTTGTTCCACCAGAACCTGTTGTAGTTCGTTGATAATATCCGCCGCCTGTATAACCTCCACCATACCCTCCACTTCTGGTTATGTAAGCATGATTAGCAGGATAATAGCGATAACATTCCTTGGCATATTCCTGTTGCAGCGCTCTTTGGTCGCATTTTTCTCTAGAGTAGTTTGGGGTTGGATTACACGCCACCAACAGAGAAGAAATCATCAAAATAGTTAGCAATCTGCAAGTATTGGATTTAGAGTCAGCCACTTGATACTTTTTGTTTCCGCTTAAAACAGTGCCGTTAAGTCTATTTTACAGTAATTTTTTTTGGGAGGAAGATGATTGGAGCGAAAAAGACTTTTATTAACTTTGCAAAAACTCTATGCTAAATTATTAATATTGCGATGAATTTACTGCGATCGCCTCCGCATAGATTGCATTCTAAATACTAACTTAATCCGCCGAACGTAAAAGTAATGATTCCAAATCTCGCTATTATTCAAGCTGTGGAACAATTAGGCTGGCATAATTTTTAGGTAGAGATAATTTCCCTGATCTGAATCAGACTAAGCTAATAGACTTCTAAATAGTATAAAATTAAAGTCTGAAATCTTCAAAGTACAAGGACAATGCCTGCGAAAGGATTCCTCAACGAGGAGCAAACA
>NZ_PVWN01000052.1 GCF_003003885.1 Chlorogloea sp. CCALA 695
ACTTAGTAATTAATTGGAATAGAAAGCTCCGTAATAAAGGAAATAAAGTTCTTACAAGTTAAATGTCTATCAGCTTAGCTCAAACAAGCGTTTCACTGCAAAGAAAGATTTACATAGATGGTAGAACTCGCGAATGAACCTCTTTGCCTGTAACCAAACATCTTCCGCAGGATTTTGCTCTGGAGCATTTGGAGCAAAGCGAATACAAGTGATCTTCCAAGCCAACGGCTCCAACTGTTGATTGACCGATTCGCGCATAAGTTTTGACTTCTTGAGAGCGGTGATAGCTTGCTCCATCCCATATTAGGGCGATACGGCTTTGGGGGCAGTGGGAGCGCAGATATTCCAGAAAACCAATAGTAGACTGGGAATTGCCCTTGTCATATGCTTTGATTAAAAACTTTTGGGTGTAGAGGTTGAGTGCGCCGTAGTAGGTCTGTTTTTGCCGTTCATTGATAACTGGAACTTCAATGCGCTCTTGTCTGTTACCCCATACATATCCGCAGATATCTCCCCATAATAAATGACATTCATCTAGGAAGAAAACCATTAGCTCACCCGATACAATTTCAGACTCATGAGCATTTAACCATTGTGTAATTTCCGGTTTTTTTTTCTACCAATTCTGGGTTGCGTTTAGGGTTGCGTTTCTGTGCGAAGTCTTCCGGAGGGAAGCTTCCCTCCGGAGAGCTTCGCGTTTTCTTCCAACTGATGCCTGCGGTTTTAAACAAGTCGTAATAGCTCTGCTTCGATGCAAACACTACATTATAAGTATCCAAGACGTGCTGCTTAAGTTCCAATAAATTCCAATAGTTCTTCTGATGTAGCCACTTCATTACAGCCAGGTGTGCGCTCCCATCAAGATAACCCGTAGAGCCTTGATGCTTCAGGGTAAGCCCGGCAATACCTTGCTCCTTAAACAGTTGCTTATACTTACTAATGAATCCTACAGATACCTGCAACACATCTTTAATCTCAAAGTAGGAATACTTCTGGAACACCATTTGAACTGCCAACGCCCGTTTTAGTTCTCTGGGATCGGGATTGTTGTCGATGAAATCCCTCAGAGCTTTTATTTCCCATTGACGGTGCTTGAACAACTGCTTTGTTTAACTATATCCTTATCTCCTCTTTTTTTCATAAATGATTCAGGATTGCTATATATATCGGATATGCAGTTAAGAAAAGAAATTACTGCGGTTACGAATATTGTTGAGGCTTACCATAAATTCTCCAAGTGGTTTTTCTTTGGAGGCTTCGGGGTTATTGCCAAGAATGACCCGATTGAACAAGAGAAAGCGATTAAATATAAGGATTTAATCGCAAATGCTGTTATCTTTCAAAATGTTGTTGATTTGACTGATATTTTGCGGGATTTACAGAAAAAGGGTTATTTGGTAAATCGTGAGGATGTGGCGCTTATCAGTCCCTACATTACTGCTCATGTTAAGCGGTTTGGCGATTACCTGATTGATATGGAGATTGTACCCAAGTCCTTGGAAGATGCCGCAAATTTAATTCTTGTTTGAATCGCTGTAACGCTCTTTAGAACTGAGTTTTCTTTAGCTTTCTTAACAAAACTTTACAACGTGTCCCATTTTGCATGTATCTCGGCGGCTACCCGTATCTGCCATTGTTAGGACACCGCAGACTTTATCTTTAACGTAGATACGTTTAGGAGATTGGCGGTGTTCAGGACAGGAACTGCGACCGCGCTCTCCTTCAATCAGAACGGTGGTGGCGTGTTTTTGCGAGTTTTGAATTTCAGTTAGTTGAACCCCGCTATCGTTTTTGTCTTCTTTTAAGACTAATAACTGAGGAATAACAGGGGCGGCGGTTTTGTTGAATCTTCCCCATAGCCACTGCCAAAGTTCGGTATCTCTAAAAGGGCTGATTTGCAGTCCGGCTTTGGTGTTAAACAGCATTTCCCACTGAAGAAAACCCTCGGTGTACGCCTTCATCAATACTTGGCTAAGAACTTGCTCCTGGCGCTGGGATAAACGCCCGGTTACTCCATCTAAAAAGAAGCGACCTGCTTTTCCCATGCTGTAAATAAGTTTGGATAATGGGTCAGTTTGGCGATCGCCTTCTTCCGATCCAGTCCAGGTACAAAAGACCATTTGCTGCCAAATCGATCTTGTCCCCTTACTGGTTAATTCCTGCACTCTGGCTTGTTCGTTCCGCATCAAAATCGCAGGCAGTTTTAAGGGGCAAGATTCCGCAAGGGAGTTTAGATACTGTTGTCTGTCTGAGTCGTCAGAGTAACAACCTAAAAGAAACGTACATCTTTCACCACTTATAAGAAATTTCATCGCCTCAGAAATCCCCGCAGACATTGCTAATACTTCTTCGCTGTAAAGTTGGTCGTGAATACCTTTGAGGTGAAAAGCAAAAATTACCTGAAACTTAGTTTCATCGGAAATGTCGCCTTTATTCAAGATGAATGCACCGATACTGCGGTTGTCGCGCTCGATACGAGCCATACAGCAAAGGTCAAGTTCATTCTCAAAAGGAAAGTAAGTAACTTTACCCTGGGGTTGCAATTCAATATTAATCGGTGGAATTTTACCTTTCACGAGTTCTTACCTCTTTTTAATTGCCTCCTAGCCGTTTTTGACAGTAAAGGAGATACATAAATTGCCCCACCACTTGCCCAATTGCACCCCTTTGGTTTGCGAAAGCGATTGATGTAATTGTCCGGGTCTTTTCCTGTTAGCAACCACCAGCTAATTATTAGCCAAAAACTAATAACCGCAACTTTAGGAATTCCCCAGCCCAATACTCCATCGAAGATAAAGTAAGAAATGATGATAATGGCAAACCAGGGTATAAGTTGGCTAGCAGGAATAAAACCAAAACTTGCTTGTTTCCCTAGAATTTTGTTTACTCTTACTGGCTCTTTATCTGGGTATAACATTACAAAAATTGTGCTTTTACTTTGTAAGATTTGGGAAAAACCAATTCAATTTATCTTGAGCGAAAAGATTAGACTTTTTGCCTGAATGCTAAAAATTAAGTTGGAAGAATTAATTTTTGCCTTTCCAAAATCGATTCGTGCAAGATTTCTATTGCTAAATCGTGTTCCCCGTACCGTCGCCCACAAAAAGGAAGGTAATTACATCAATTACAAGAATGATGCCAATTGCTAAACCTGCTTGAGTAGCGATTGGTCGCCAGTCATTACCCTGCTGCGCCTGGTTGTAAGCAAATAATGCAGCCACGCCCACCAAAAGCAGAAAAACGGCGCGAATAGCATTAAATACGAGGTTGATGGCATCGGGATCTACGCCCTCAGCACCGCTTGTAGAACTTTGTTGCGCGATATTAGTGAGAAACTGCTCCAAACCACTCAAGAAAATAGCCTGGGCGGGCATTTCAAATAGCGATAAAGTAGCAGCGAGTGCCATAATCGCCCCAGCAACGTGCCAAAAGCGAATCTTGACACCTATCCACCGATTCAAGTAGGGGACGGCATGAGTTATTCTGTTGAGGCAGTAGAAAAATAGAGCGGCGGTTAAAACGATAGTGACTAAAAGCGGTTCTCTAACTGCTAGGTAAATCAATCCCAATCCTAGAAGAACAATTGCAGTAGCATCGCATCCACAGCGATGCTTACGGTGGGTGATGCGATCGCGAAGCGGGCGCTCTGCGCCATCGCGCACTCGCGTCCATAATGCCATTAAGGTATTGGTAGAGCCACTTGTGGGGCGAGAAGATGTTTGATATTCATCTGCTTCATCGTAGTGGCGAAGTCTATTATAGTAGTCGCGCATGGTAATTACTTAGTTATCAAAATGTTGATGGTAGATAAAATCTCATCACCGTTCCGCCGCAAAGCCTTTGTTTGATAAAGTGAGAGACTTTTCCAAAGATGGATGAGAGCGATTAGGACGATCTGCGGCGGTTAAAGAGCGAAGTTGAGTCAAATTAAACTCACACTGCTCGATATTCCAGCGATCACGTTTAGCATCAATTAGATGCGCGGAAAATACGCAATGGAGAGCATCACTAGATCCAGAAACTTGCTCAAATCCTTTTAAAACTGGGCTTAAAAGATCACTTTCTAAGGATTGATTCGCTTCAAAATCAAAGCGATACTGCTTACCAGAGTGCGGATCTTTCCAGTTGAAGGGTTGAGGAGAACTACCCGCTTTTAGTTGGTCAAACTGTTCGGGTAGCAATTGTTGAAAGCGTTTAATTACAGCATTACCAGCAGATTGTGGATCTGGTTTATCCTCTGTTTCTAAAAATTTCGCCAGCGTCGTTGCGGCTTTGAGAGTTGCGCCAGTTAACACCAATCCGTCAATTTCCTGGCGAGAGACAAGCTTGTCTGCGAAAAATGCCAAGCTGGGGTTGATTTTTCCTAATCCAGGCGGAGAAAAGTTAGATAATTCCGAAATTTCGGCATTATCTTCACTGGGGATATATAAACTTTCTACCTGTAATGTAGGAGAAATAGTCAATTCTCCTTTAGGCGAAGTCTTTGAAAGATTACCCTCCGTTTTTGTTGCTACTTCAATACTTTTAGTTAGCGGCAAATGCTGCACAATTTTACTACTGCTAATTTCTGACAAATCAAGCTGTTGTTTGAAAGCAATAGTAGGTGTAGTTTTGCTAGGGTCATTTTTAAAACTGAAATTGAATCCATAAAGGAGATTTTGGGCGCTAACTAGGTTTATTTGAATTTCTCGACCCCGCTCCAAGCTAAGTTGTTTTAAAGCTGTTTGTACATCCTTAATTGAACCTAATTCGTGCGGGGAATCCAATACTTGATTGACTACATCAGAAATGTATTGCAAGTCTTGGGGATCAGTAATGAGAAAGCTATTAATTGCTCCAGTCATGAAGTTGACTTCAGAAAAGTGATTAAATATATGGTCTGTAAAAACCTTGCCCTTGCATTCTGACTAAAGAGGGAGGATAGCTTATCGCTTTGGACGTGAGAATTGATACCACTATAGTGACAGCGCGTAATAGGGGCATTGGCTGTACTTGTTGGTGGTACTGGGCAAAGGGTATCCTACAAGTTTTTGGACGGTAAAAATATATGCTTTAGCTAAGAGCGATCGCGTTTCAGCAATTAGAGGCCGGAACTCGCTGCGGCGTTCAGTGATGAAGTGTGGCAGACTTTGCCAATTTCTGAAAGGCGCACCAATCAATCGGCTTAATTAGAATTTGCCAATAATCTCTTGCTCCTCCCTCTAAAGGCGCTAAACTGTTCTGATTTGCCGAATTGGTACTTTAAAGGATGAGAAAAACTCCAATTGCTCTGTACCGAATGGGTAATGCTAACTCCTCCAGAATGGATAATGTTCGCTCTCAAGATGTTGAGAGCTATGAGGAGAATGGTAAGGTTTGGGTTATAGCTAATTCCGGCGGCATTTCCACTTTTGGGACTCAGGGATTAGGGAAAAATTGGTGGAAACAAGAGCCAAGATACTGATATTCCAAAAGAGCTAGAATTAGTCAATGATTATGGAAATCACTGGTCATGGGAGCCACGTTATACAATGCCGATGGAAGAATATAAGGCTGCACTTCGGCTGCTGGGTGAGGCTTTTTACAAAGTAAATTAACAAAACTGATTATGAATCTATCTCCTAAAGCAATCCGCTTCATCATTGAAGCCCTTGATTATCGGCTTGAAGCATACCAAGAGCGACTTAAAGCAAACGCTTTGGATGAGGATGAAGCCTCAGATATCACAAATGATGCTCTGTTTTTAGAATCCCTTCGTCAGGAACTAGCAAAGACTTTAAATGTTTCTAATCTCCAAGCTTTGTAACAGTAATAACCATTTTTAGATAGTTCATTTTTGATACGACAAAGCAGTTATAACTGTCTGGCGATCGCCCTTTCACTCCAATTACTACCTATGTAAGCGTTGCTCCTCTTTTTTGGATTGGAGACGCGCAATTTAACATTCTAGACAACCAAAAAGCGAGCGCACCCAGCTTTTATTGTTGGGCGATCGCATCACAGCTTTGTTAGTTATAGAGCCTTTTTGTATAAACTCTAGATTCGAGAAAATAGCAAAAATGAGATGAGGTATTATTATTATCTTTAAACTTCTGTTGGCAAAGCTTTTTTCCAATCAGGCTCAAAAAATCTACTTTTTGAGTCACGCCTGCAAAAGTATCTTATTTCATGTCTAAAATGCAATTTTCATCTTCTCTAAGGCGTAATGATATTACTCAAAAGTATTGTGTAAGACCCTAAATTTAGTTGCAAAATTGTAATAATTTTAGTTTACACTTTTCATAAAAAATCGCATTTATACATACTATTACCACACTCTAAATAAAGCTATTTTTTAGGTCATATTCGGTAGCAAAAATTTAGTTTTGAAGATTTTAAACAATTTATTTTAATATTAGTTGTTTGTTAATTAACAATTGTTCCAGTAAATCAACAGATTTCTGGGCTGAGTCGTATTGCATTATCTCTGCTTTCATCAATTGAGCTTTCTGTTTATAAACAGGTGATTTTAAAATTTGATTCACTGCAGCTTTTATTTGCTTTGGTTGAGGTTTACTCGTTTTGAGATTAATTCCTACCCCTGCCCATTCAATGCGACTGCAAATTTCTGGCTTATCTTCACTTTGCCCCGCCGCTATTAGTGGTACTCCATTTGCTAAAGCTATATGTACGCCATTATAACCACCGTTTGTAATCATAATGTCAGTGTGAGGTAAAAGATAAAAATGCGGAATAAAATTCTCAACTCTAGCATTTTGAAAGTTCTTTCTAATAAATTCAATATCTTCTGTTGATTCCTTACCCATTGTTACTACAACTAATAAGTCTTCGCCTGCAAGAGCTTCAAGAGTCGGCAGGATTAATTCTTTAATATCCGTTGCTACTGTACCTTGGGTAACATGGATAACAGGCTTATTCTGCTCTAATTCCTGCCACCATGTAGGAGGTACGAATGAATCAGGTGGTTCGGGTAAAAATGGACCAACAAATTGAATTTGAGAGGGCATATCTTGACGAGGATACTCGAAGGCTGGGACTGTTCCCTGTAAATACAAAAAAGGTGACAAACAGGAGTCGAAAAAACTTTTATGAGATTTTGGTAAGCCAATTTTGCTTTTTGCTGTAGCTATATATGTACTTATATCTGCAAGCAATACTTGGTCAAAAGTCCAGTTTAAAAAACTATTACGCCAACGTCCCGGTAAAGAAGAAGTTGGTTTTAATCCTAACCCATAGGGAGCGGTATCTTTACTATTAAAAGGTAAAGCGCTAGTTCCAAAACTTACCCAAGGAGGCCCGCCTTTTTCATAAATCCAAGCAGAGCCTAGAAAACAGAAATCAGACAAAACAATATCTACAGAGATTTCTTTTAGGAGCTTTGTCAAATCTTCTACTTGGGAAATAGCAGAGTCAATAAAAAAATGCTTAATATCAAATTTAAACTGCGCTAATTTACTTAATTTTTTTCTTTCTTCTATAAGATGATTAGGAACATTGCTGGGATTAGAAAAATCTAGCCCTTCTATAATAGGAATATACTGAGCGCTAGTTTTCTCAATGGTAGACTGAAAAGCTTTTCCTGTATACCAATAAACTTTATGCCCTCTTTCTACTAATCTACGTGCAATTGGTAAAGCAGGGAAAACATGACCAACTACTGGAATTGTCGCTATAAGAAAACAAGCCATATTATTTTAAGAATGTTAATTAAGGTTTTTAGGTAGTTAAAGACAAAGTTTATTTTAAATAGGGTATATCCCAAATCAAGAATAAGCCATAGACATATAATGTTACTCTTGTTGAGAAATGGGCTTCTCTGCTTGAAATGCGCGGTTTTGTAGTTGATTTAAGGATAATTGCACCCTCTGATTCAAAGCAAAAAGCTATATCTAGCTTTTTGATGGCGTAATCTAGTTTAGAGGCGGTTGTTTTTATAATAGTGGCTTACGCCATAAAGCGTGCGAAGTTTATTTAACTACTCCCTTGAATACCCTCACCATCACATTCACTTATCCTAAAGCCGCATCACCAAAATATACCTTTCGAGAGCGCGTCGCCCTAAAAAGTAATAGCAAGCCCCAAGAATGGGCAAGGGGCAGAATTACTGGTCTGCGGCTCGATGATTATTCTGCAAGTATTTGGAATTACACGGTTGTTCTAGATTTTCCTCAAGGCTACTGCGAAGAACTGGTTGAGGAAGATTTGGTAGCCGAAGACGAACTATTCAACTTACAGGGTGATTAAAAAGAAACCAAAAATTAGTGTTTGTATGGGTGTTAACCTGACAGATTTTCAGCGCACAGCCAAGAGCGTTTTGGCTGTGTTAATTGGTATGGCTGCCTAACGGCGTTATGGCAAGTGATGACGTGCGTATTCTCGCTTGCCATGAACGTTTATTTGCTGCACTTCAATCGACGCATCAATCCATCTCACCCCACCTAGTATTATTTAGGCTTTGCTTGCGACCTAGATAAGCGTATCCGACAGCGCCGTCAGAAGAAGGGCGCAAGGCTCACCCAAGTGGCTGTAGAGGAGGGCATCACGTTCAGAGTTGCCGAAGTTTGGAAGGGCGATCGCGCCTTGAGAACGCCAATTGGAAAAACAGCCGCCGCTTCTGCCCTATTTGTAGTAAATAATAGGCTCTAACTTTTGTCGTTGGCTCACGCCTTCTTGGGAATGAACCATAAGTATCAAAGAGAAACAAATGAACAATTTAGCCGCCTCTCACCTCATCCAATTTACAAAAAAGGAACTAGAATTGCTTCCCGCCGACTGGAGTTTAGTCCCCGTAATGGGCAAGCAACCCAGCGGCGGCAGCAATGCTTTCAAAACTGGCACGGGGCAAACTGCCTTTGACGATCGCGTTTACTTCTGGTAGACCAGGACGCTGCCAGTGGCTGTTCAAAGTTAGTGCGTCCGTTGCTCAACAAGTGCGATCGCGCAAGCTGGAGGGCGGACTAGAACTGCGATTTGCAGGATTGATGTCGGTGCTGCCACCATCTATTCATCCCAGTACGCGCAAACCTTATCGCTGGCTGCCTGGTTGCAGTCCCAACGAGGTAAAGATTGCCCTTGCTCCCAATTGGTTAGTACAGCTAATGATTGCTAAAACCCCAACTAAAAATCAACTCAAGCAATCTGTACGTCAAGTACATTATCCTAAAACACCAAGAGTCACAGATTCAACCATTACTAGCCTATTAGCTCGACTCCACTCCCACCGTGCGGACGATTATCATGAGTGGATCAAAGTGGGAATGGCACTGCGATCGTATTCCAACGCGCTTTTGCATGAGTGGGACTCCTGGAGCCGTCAGTCACCCAAATACCAAAGCGGAGAATGCGAAGTCAAGTGGCAAACTTTCAACCCTACCCGCATCACTCTCGGTACTCTGTACTATTTGGCGCAGTTGGATTCTAACTCTTTAATCTAACAAGCAGTCTTGGATTTTAGTAGTCGTTTGTTGCCTAAGATTTTTGGGCTGCTGCCTCACGGCATCTATAGGGGGATTACATAATTTTCATTCATCAGATGCAACAACTCGAACTTTGGGACTTGCTTCCCCTAGAACACTGCTCTCAAGACATTAAACCCCTGCTATTTCCCAATCCGCGCCAAGCCCAAAAGCTGCGATCGCTGGCTGATGGCATGAGCGATGCGATCGCCACCAAGAAAAACCCTCCTATCGCCTCTCTCTCTTCTAGTCGCCGCCGCGCCCGGATTGCCGACTCTCATATCTGCGAAGCTTTGAGACTGGAGCAAATTCAGTTTTGGCTGTATGCCCTTGCCGATCGCGCCGAGCGGGGAGATTGCCCTTCTGTGTTGGCAAAAATCAGCACCAAAAGCCAGCTAGAAGTTCTTGCTGCCATGAGTAAGGATAGTTGGGGAGAAAAAGACATTTTTCAAGCGTTCTGCTCTGTAGATGGCTGGTATCGAGATTGGGTAAAAAAGCTGTCATTAGCTGGCATCCGTACTCCCAAAGAGTGCATCAAAGCGATCGCATTTCTTAAAGAATTAGGCGCTGGTCACTGTCGCACTGTCCAAGAATTTGAAGCATTGGAAATAGCTAAACTCAAACGCGAAGCAGTGTGGCAGGGCATCCCTGACTATTTTCCCACTCCAAAGCACTTGTTAGATCGGATGATGCACTTTGCCCAACTCCAGCCGGGGATGCAAGTGTTAGAACCTTCTGCTGGTTCTGGTTCGATTGCAGAACGCATTACTGAAGCAGGCATTCAGCCAGACTGTTTTGAGCTATCGCCAACCTTAAGAGAAATCCTCGTCCGTCAGGGATTTAAGCTAATTGATGACGATTTTATGGCAACTACCCCAAAACCCATTTATGACCGAGTGTTGATGAATCCTCCATTCGGAAAAGGTATGGATTCTTACCATGTCGAACGGACCTTTGAATGGCTAAATCCTAGGGGACGGCTGATAAGCATTGTTAGCTGCTCCTACATCAATTACTCAAGTCAAAAATACCAGCGTTTCCGGTCTTGGCTGAAGCTGTTGGGAGCAATGGAGTTAGAAAACCCCTCTGGTTCGTTCTTAAAAAGCGAGCGCCGTACCAACGTTGAAACACGAATGCTTGTAATTGATAAACCGTTGTTAATGCGCTCACGCGCAGTCAGAGGAGTGATGTATGAGGAAAACCGACATGGACACTCCCTTCACTTTTGAACAGGAAACTGACTTAAATGCCTGGTACGACCAGTTGAATTCGGCGTGGCAAGCAAAAATTGCTGACCCTAACTCCCCCGAATCCTTAAGCCTCGCCGAAGCCGAAGCATATTGGGAAGCAGAGCGCGAATATTACCACGATCGCTTTCTATATGCAGACATCTTTTGACATTGACTTGCCCATTCCCTAGTGGGCGAACAAATCCATCCATTTCATTGAAAAATAATGACAACCACCGCAGACATCAATATTAACCGTGCCAGCCTTGCCCAGTTGTCAACTCAAGCCGCCGAGCTTTGGGATGAAATTGACAACTGTAATGGGGATGTTGATTTGACCGAGTTGCTAGAAAGGCAGCTAGATATCCAAAATGCCACCGAAGCTAAGGTAGATGCGATTTCTTGGGTCGCAGAGCAACTAAAGATCGATCTGGAAACCTGGGAAGCACGTCTTGAAGGCATCGTAGCGTTGCATTCCCAGGCGATCGAGAAGCGGCGCAACCAACTAAAGCAACTTAAAGCCTACCTCTTGCGGCTGCACAACATAGGGCTGTTGGGCGAACAAGTTTTTGGAGTCAAGCGTCGCATTGACTTCCAGAATAATCCTCCCTCGGTAGTCCTTTTAGTTGAACCGGAGCAACTACCACAGCAGTTTCAGGAAATCGCCGTCAGTGCTAAATCCAAGGACATTCTCGCAGCCTACAAAGCAGGAGTTGACGTAAGTGCGATCGCACAGATTGTTTCAGGTAAGCACGTCCGCTTTCGCCACTTATCCACCAAATCTAAACGGAGTCAAAAATGAACGTATTAAGAAGCACGAACATCACGCTTACCCCTAGCAGCTATCTACGTTGTCTCATTAATGAAAACCTGAGTACAGCTTCTCTATACCTGCATGGAGAAAATGAGTCCTTTTGCATTGCCTTTAGTCCCGAAAACCTACCAGCGCTGGAAATGTTGGTTACAGCATTACGGGAATTGAAAGTCAAGTTGCAGCAATCGAAGTTAGAAGATTTGCAGCGCCAAATCGATCTGTTAACTAATACCTGCAACGGCAAGTCAAAAGGTCATAATATGCTGACAACCGTTACCTTGAGCGGTTTCTAGATCGTCTTCTACTCACCACTGAAGTGCGCTAACGCGCCTAGGTGGTGATGTTATTTTATGGACTATCTATGGATTTAGCACAATTCCAGTCTCCAGATTTTGCAGGGGTTATCAGTTCCAGAGCGATTTGTCAGATACTAAATGATAAATCGCCCTCAACAGTGGGGTTATTCGTTAAAGGCAAAACCCTAGAACTTATCGGCTGGGAAGGCATTGCTCCCAACTACGAACACACATTTTCTAGCGGCGCTGTGGAGCCTGGTATCCTCTACAAATCCCCCAAAATGCACGTCCTAGCCGTTTCTCCTCGGTTTTTAGAATCGCGGGAGACAAAAGAAATTGTGGGAAACTACGAAACCCCAGAAGGACGCAAACTTTATGCCGAACTCGGCGACGCTGTAACCTTACGGAGCTTTTATATGCTGTACTTGGTTGGAGAGAAAAACGAAACTCTGCATAAAGTACCGCTAATTCTCTCAATTCATGGAGTAGCAGCCGCACGATTTGGCGAAGCCTACAAACAGTTTAGGACGCGGATGGAAATCGCTTATGCCAACGCTATGAATTTTGGGTATCGCAGTTTGAACGATAGATTTCACTGCTTGACGGTGTTTAATCCCACATTTAAGCCCTCCTTGGAACCGCCTAATGGAGCTAAGAAATCCTGGGTAGCAGTCCCGGAAAACGTAGCTTGTCCAAAAGTTGATGTCAAGGATTTCGACAAGTTCATCTGTCTAAATAAAAGTCAGGAACTATGGGCGATCGCTGCTACATCAATTGGATTTGCCAACCAACTGCTCAAAGCCTCAGATAGCGAGGAATTACCAGCACCGCCGCAGGTTCGAGAACTTGTACCCCAAACCATCGAAACCACCGCAGTGTCTGCATTGACAACCGACGAAATCCCATACTAGCAATCTTTTAACAGCCCACTGGATGCGCCCCAGTAGGCTGTTCTTAAAATACATCGCTCACGCTTGCAGGAAAGGGAAACTACACCAAATCCTTATCGATGAAAGATGAACTTTATGAAGGCTTCCACTACGTTGTAGAAGACAAAGAACCAGTTGAGCGGAAAATTCTCGCCCTTAAGGAAAGACTGCAAGACCAAAACCTGTGGCAGAGTTTTGACTGGTGCTTTTACTACAAAGGAATAGATGATGGCAGCCTGGGAATTAAGCGTTCCTCAAATCCCTTTTATGTATTTGGCTACAACAA
This sequence comes from Chlorogloea sp. CCALA 695, assembly GCF_003003885.1. Classification (GTDB taxonomy): domain Bacteria; phylum Cyanobacteriota; class Cyanobacteriia; order Cyanobacteriales; family Chroococcidiopsidaceae; genus Aliterella. The sequence continues at coordinate 12,989 of NZ_PVWN01000052.1, forward strand.
AGCTCAAGAAAAGTATCAGGAAATTTGAAGCAGTACCGCTCTCGTAGTCTGACGCTACGAGAAATACGCAATTAATTACCTAGCGATGCTTGTAACTGGTGTCATTCTTCTTTGGCTGGCTGTGAGGAATTTGATATGCCCTAAGACAATAAGCAATAAAGCGTTGTTTTAACCGTATTGGCGTTAGAGTAGCAAGTGGATACTGTTGGCGAACTTAATATTAAAATCTAAAGTTACGAAAACACGTTGCTTCAACCAAGTAATTGAAAACGGATTTACTGGATTTGAGAATCTATTGTAAAGTTTGCCAACAGTATCAAAACTGTGCAAGACCCGCGAATTGGGTCTCAAAAACCCGATGATTTCGGGTCGGAGCGATTATAATATTGGGTTGCTACAGGTAGGGGTGGTTCAGCGTCTGTAGTGTATTTGAAGACTAACACCAATACTACGTCTGTATTTATATTTAGGCTACTCTCAGCCGCTCAATATCTCTAATAGGTGGTGCGCCAAACATCCGAGCATATTCACGGCTAAACTGCGAAGCGCTCTCATACCCAACCTGATAAGCAGCTTGGCTTGCATCGACATTTTCAATAAGCATCATCTGACGCGCGCTCAAGAGTCTTAATTGTTTTTGATATTGCAGTGGACTCATTGAGGTGATTGCCCTAAAGTGGCGATGGAATGACGAAGCAGACATATTCGCTGCAAGAGCCAGATTTTCAACCCGCAGAGGACTGGTAAAATCAGCTTTGAGTCGTTTAATCACTTCAGCTATGCGCTGCATATTACTACCAGCAGTAGCAATCTGACGAACCGCTTCCCCTTGTTCTCCGATAAGCAAGCGATAATAAATTTCACGGATAATCATCGGTGCAAGAAACGGAATATCTTGCGGTGTATCTAATAGTTTTGTGAGTCGAATAGCGCAATCGATTAAGGATGAATCTGCATTGCCAACAAACAAGCCTCTAACTGATTCTTTCTTGCCAATATCTAGTTCTGTTTGAGCAATAATGTCACAGAGTTGAAGGGGGTCTAAATTCAGCTTAAAGCCTAAAAATGGTCGATCGGGCGTCGCTTCTATCACACATCCACTTATCGGCAAATCTACCGATAAAACTAGATATTGAGCGACACTGTACCGATAGATTTCCTCATCTAGCAGAACTTCTTTTCTACCCTGAACTAAAATAGCCAGCAGTGGTTCGCTAATTCCCGGTATGGCGGTAGCAGGCTCGCACTCTCGCATGAACTCTAAGGAATCGATCGCCGTTGTACAGACACCGTTTCCCTGAATAGAAGTATATCGAGCGACTAATGCCGCTAATTCTCCACAGTTAGCGATCGCTCTCTCGCGCTCCAGTGTTTCAACCATCCTGTTTCACCTAAACGCTGCTTTTGCGTTCATTATAAGAAAGATTCTCTGACTTGAGAGGATTAGGCAATCATTTGCCAGGTTTGTGTATTTATGTCAAAGCTTTTCAAGCCTAGGATAAATTTATGCCGTAAGCAAAGACCGATGAATGTTAAATCTTTGGACTGGTCAAAGTTTTCAGCGCACATTCATTGAATCGCTAATCTCAAGAATTGAGGAAAATAACCATGACAAACAACACGAAGATCGCATTGGTTACAGGAGCGAGCCGAGGACTGGGCAAAAATACTGCTTTGGCACTTGCCAAAAAAGGAGTTGATGTCATCGTCACATATCTCAGCAGCGAGGCAGAAGCAAACAGTGTTGTCTCTGCGATCGTCCAAACGGGTAGTAAAGCCGCTGCTCTGCAACTAGACACTTCTAACACGAAAACCTTGGATGGGTTTGCGGCACAAGTCAAGCAATTACTTCAAAACAAGTGGCAAACCGAGCAGCTTGATTTTCTAATCAATAATGCGGGTACTGGTGTGTATGCGCCTTTTGCTGAAACAACCGAGGAAGACTTCGATCGCATGATGAACATTCATGTAAAGGGAGTTTTCTTCCTGACTCAGAAATTGCTGCCTTTGATTAAGGACGGCGGGCGGATTATTAATCTTTCCTCTGGTCTTGTTCGCTTTACTCTGCCAGGCTATGCTGCTTACTCCAGTGCGAAGGGTGCAATTGAGGTCTTAACCCGCTACCTAGCGAAGGAATTGGGTGAAAGACAGATTACAGTAAATACGATCGCACCAGGCGCAATCGAAACAGATTTTGGGGGTGGTGCAGTGCGTGACAATCCAGAAATCAACAGCTTCATTGCTTCGCAAACGGCTCTGGGTCGTGTGGGTATGCCAGATGATATTGGTGGCGCGATCGCATCGTTACTCTCTGAAGAAAATAGATGGGTGAACGCTCAGAGAATTGAAGTTTCTGGCGGTCAGTTTCTTTAATTCAACCTAACTTTATCTAGTCAAACGCAAAATTTATGAAATTTATAGTAACAGGTTCATTAGGAAACATCAGCAAGCCGCTTGCACAAGAATTAGTGCAAAAAGGTCATAGGGTGACGGTTATCAGCAGCAAGCCAGAAAAGCAAAAAGACATTGAAGCAATGGGTATGATCGCCGCGATTGGCACATTGGAAGACGTTGATTTCCTAGTCTCCACTTTTACAGGCAGTGATGCAGTGTATTGTATGGTGCCGCCAAACGACTATTTCGATCTTAGCCTTGACCTAATCGCGTATTATCGTAGAATCGGCAATAACTATGTCCAAGCTATTCACCAGTCAGGCGTAAAGCGTGTAGTCAATTTAAGTACCATTGGCGCTCATCTAGAGAAAGGTTCAGGAATTCTGTTTGGCGCTCACAATGTTGAGAAGATTCTCAATGAACTATCATCAGATGTAGCCATTACCCATATTCGCCCAACGAGTTTCTACTACAACTTGTATGGCTATGTAGATACGATCAAAAATCAGGGATTTATTGCCGCAAACTATGGTGCAGACAAAATTATCCCTTGGGTTTCTCCAATAGATATTGCTGCTGCAATTGCTGAAGAACTTGTTACACCGTTTGTTGGTAGAAAAGTGCGGTATGTAGCAAGTGAAGAACTTACAGGCAACGAAACTGCGAGTATTTTAGGTGCAGCGATCGGAAACCCCGATCTAAAGTGGAGAATTATTACCAATGAACAAATGCTAAGTGGTTTAGAAGGCGCTGGTATGAATTCACAAATTGCTGCTGGTTTAGTTGAAATGTATGCCAGCCTTTATAGTGGTCTACTAACAGAGGATTATTATCGCCATAAACCAACAGTCATGGGAAAAGTTAAGCTGAAGGATTTTGCCAAGGAATTTGCTGCTGTTTTTTAATTCTCCCATGACTACCATTTACTTTACATCGAACATCAAGCTGAAGCCGGAAGCAACCTAAGTTTAGCAAAAGTAATAGCGGCTCCAGGTTGATTCTTTATAGGAAGATGCTTCGCCAACTAAAACGATTTCCGTGGTGGTACCGTGAGGAACAATCCAGAAATCAATAAATTAGATTGCCTCGTAAACAGCGCTCGGTCACGTCGGCTTTCCTGATTGTATCGGTAGTGCGTTAGCGAAGCTTACCAAAGGTATCGCATCATTGCTTTCGCTAGAAAACTGATGGGAGAGAATTGAAGTTTCTGGCGATCAGTTTATTTAAATCAAATCAACCTCAATCATGTCAAACGTAGAAAACAAAGTTGCAATCGTCACTAGAGTCAATAGCGGCAGTGAATCTATTAATTGCCAGCGCGTGCAAGCTGTTTACTGGCGAAAACCAATAAATAAAGCAATCGCGCTTTTCTCCTGTATTGCGATCGCCTTACCTCTTGCCGCCACTGCACAAACTCTCCCAGAAAGCCAAAGCCGCCGCGAGCGAGGCAATCAAATCATCAATAAGTTATCAGGCGGGGCTGGGCAGCCAGTCCTTGAAGGTCTACGTCAAGATTTCCCATTTTTAGCAGATGCAATTGTAGATTATTCTCTTGGTGAAGTTTGGTCGCGGAGCGAGCTTGACGATCGCACTCGTCAGCTTGCCACTGTCGCCGCTTTTGCTGCCCAAGGCAATCTGCCACAACTAAAAATTCATGCAGGCTATGCCCTCCGGCTAGGCGTGACCCAGAACGAACTTAAAGAAATCGTCTACTTGACGACAGTAACGGCTGGGTTTCCGCGTGCCATTGATGCGGCACAGGCATTGCGGGAAGTCTTCGCCGCTCAATCTAGTCGTCCCCGCATTACCAAATAATCTAGCCTCACAAACATAAAATAAATTGGAGATACTTTAATGACCACTGATAACATTCAGAAAGTTGTAGTGATTACGGGTGCGAGTAGCGGCATCGGTGAAGCCACAGCCCGGTTACTGGCAAAGAACGGCGCAAAAGTAGTTTTAGGAGCGCGGCGCACCGATCGCCTAGAAGCGCTCGTCAAAAACATTCACGCCGACGGCGGAATAGCTGAATATCTTGCTCTCGATGTGACTCAACGAGGTCAAATGGAAGAAATCGCGCAATTTACTCTAAGTAAGTTCGGTCGCGTGGATGTGTTAATTAACAATGCTGGAGTCATGCCATTATCAACCCTTGACCGATTGAAAGTTGAGGAATGGGATCGGATGATTGATGTCAATATTAAAGGTGTTTTGTACGGCATCGCGGCGGTACTTCCGATTATGAAAACCCAAAAATCAGGTCAAATTATTAATCTTTCCTCTATTGGCGGACACGCTGTATATCCAACTGCGGCGGTTTACTGCGCTACCAAGTTCGCGGTTGGCGCGATCTCTGAAGGATTGAGGCAAGAAGTCGGCGGCGATATTCGGGTGACGGTGATTTCTCCTGGCACAACAGAATCAGAGTTAGCCAATAGCATTAGCGATGAAACTGCCAAAAAAGGAATGCAAGAATTTAGACAAATATGTATTCCGGCTACCGCGATCGCTCGGTCAATTTTGTTTGCGATTTCCCAACCTGATGATGTGGATATCAGCGAAATTATCGTTAGACCAACAGCAAGTCCTTATTAAGCAATCACATACAGATCGCTAAAGAGAATTTGCTTTTTCAAAAAGGAGAAATCAAAGTGAACTACGACATCAAAGATAAAATTATTCTAGTTACGGGCGCAAATCGCGGCATCGGCAAAGCGATAGTTGAGTCCTTTATTAAACACGGAGCCGCCAAAGTCTATGCGGCTGTTCGTAAACTGGACAGCGTTTCCCCATTGGTTGAACAATACGGCGATCAGGTAGTGCCGATTAGAGTTGATTTAAGCGATCCTCAATCTATTATTGCTGCCGCACAAATTGCCAAAGATGTGCAAGTGGTGGTTAATAATGCGGGAGTCTTTCAAGCGGGATCTCTCTTGGACGAAGATGCGATCGCCTCCCTCAAATTTCAGATGAACATCAACGTCTATGGACTGATCTACATAGCTCAGGCGTTTGCCCCAGTTCTCAAAACTAATGGAGGGGGTGTCTTTGCTCAGATCAATTCTGTTGCTTCGCTGAAAAATTCCCCCAACTTTGTCACTTACTGTGCTTCAAAAGCTGCTGCCTATTCGATTACCCAGGCACTAAGAGAACTACTGAACGAGCAAGGCACGCTTGTTCTAAGCGTTCACCCTGGGCCGATTGCTACAGATATGGGAGATGCGGCAGGGCTGACGGAGATTGCGGAGCCACCTGTACTTGTGGCAGAGGGGATAATAGAAGCTCTGAAAACTGGGAATTTTCATGTCTTTCCTGATTCGATGGCTAAACAAATGGGTAGTGCTTATAAGAGCTTTGCGGAAAATGTCGTTGAGGTTGCATCCAGTTAACGATTTTGCAACGACTGCCACGAACAGCAAACCTTACCGAAACACCTACCTCTGCTATTTCTAAATAAAGGACGGCAAAGCGATCGCGCCTCCAGAAAGGCGAGTTGGCTTGCTATCGGTTGAACCGGATGCGATGGTAAAAAAATTATAGATAAATCAATTGGTTGGACTATCCACTGTAAACACTGGAAAAAAAAATGAAAGCAATATTGATTAACGAATACGGCAATGAGAACGTTTTGAATTACACCGATGTCGAACGTCCAGAGCCGCAAGCAGATGAAGTTTTGGTGAAAGTTCACGTTGCGGCGGTCAATCCGGCGGACTGGAAAATCCGCGATGGCATGGGTGAAATGTTCGGACTCAAACTTCCGCTCATTCTTGGCGGTGACATCGCCGGAACCGTTGAAGCGGTTGGCGTTGAGGTTGAAAATTTCAAGCAGGGCGATGCGGTTTATGGGATGACCGTGTCCGGCGGCTTCTCCGGTGCTTACGCCGAATACGCGCTTGCCAAAGCGAACGCGATCGCGCCCAAACCGGAAAGCCTCGATTTTGAAGCGGCGGCGGCGCTTCCAATCGGCGCATTGACTGCGTGGCAAGCGATGTTCGATTTAGCGAATCTGAGTAGCGGGCAAAGAATCTTGATAACCGGAGCGTCGGGCGGAGTAGGCTCGATGGCTGTTCAGCTTGCCAAAGCCAAAGGCGCGTTTGTTGTCGGCACTGCTTCGGGCAAAAACGAACAGTACGTCCGCGATTTGGGCGCGGATGAATTCGTTGATTACACGCGGCAACCGTTTGAAGCAGTCGTCAAAGACGTTGATGTTGTTTTCGATACGATCGGCGGCGACACCCAGGAGCGGGCTTTTCAAACTCTGAAAAAGGGCGGCTTTCTGGTCACATCGGCGCAGACTCCGTCTGAAGAAAAAGCAAAAGAATTCGGCGTAGAAGCCGCGTTTGTTTTTTGTAAACCGAACGCGGGGCAATTAGCCGAAATCAATCGGCTGATTGAAGAAGGTAAATTGAAAATACACATCGAAACGGTGCTGCCGCTCGCGGAAGTGAAAAAGGCACATCAACTTTCCCAAAGCGGGCGCACGCGCGGCAAAATCGTTTTGCAAATTGGGACATAGTTTTGAACCAACGGATGTATTTCTAATGCCTGAGCGATGATTCTTTGAAACAACTAAACAACTAAAAATAGACAGCTATGAAGATACTTGAGAATAAAGTTGCCTTGGTTACAGGCGGAACTTCAGGAATTGGGAAAGCAACCGCTCTTGCATTCGGCAAATCTGGCGCAAAAGTTGTGTTTTCCGGCAGACGCGAAAAGGAAGGTGAAGACACCGCAAATTTGATTCGTCAATCGGGTGCTGAGTGCTTATTTGTACAATCAGACGTATCGAGTGAAGCCGATGTTCAAGCCTTGGTGCAGAAAACGATTGCCACTTACGGCAAACTCGATTGTGCGTTTAACAACGCTGGGATTCAGGGTTCGATCAACCCCCTGCACGAACAATCTGTGGAGGAGTTTAACAAACTGATGGCAATCAACGTGCGGGGGCTGTTCTTGAGCATGAAATATGAAATTCAACAGATGCTGACCCAAGGCTCCGGTGTGATTGTCAATAATTCATCAGTAGGTGGTTTATTTGGGATTTTAGGGTTATCTCCCTATACTGCCAGCAAACATGCGGTGATGGGGCTGACGCGAGCTGCTGCCCTTGACTATGCCAAGCAGGGGATTCGGATTAATGCTGTCAACCCCGGATCGATTGCCACTGAGGGGATGGATCGCTTTGTTGATGGGATGGGTATCACGACTGATGATGTCGCGGCTATGTCTGCTATGGGGCGGATGGGTCAAGCTGAAGAAATCGCGGCAACGGTTGTGTTTTTATGTTCTGATGCTGCCAGCTATATTACAGGTCAGCCTATCGTGATTGATGGCGGATACACAGCAACCTGAAAGAGCAGAGGTTTCGCTTAACAAATACTGACGGCGATCGCTGTGAAGACATGAAAGCAAAATACAAGCAAAGCTAAAGAAAGGAGAGCCACCATGATCTTGGTAACAGGAGCCACGAGACGGTTAGGGACAGCAGTAGTCCAAAATCTACTGGGAAAAACATCCGCCAACCAAATTGCTGCATTTGTGCGTGATGAAAATAAAGCCTCTGCTTGGAAAGAAAAAGGTGTAGACATCCGAGTCGGGAGTTACGACGATCCTGCCTCACTCGACAAAGTCATGCAGAACATTGGAAAGGTTTTACCGATCGCCGGAACGGATGAAGATAACCGCCTTCGGCAACACCAAAATGTCGTAGATGCCGCAAAAAAGGCAGGGGTTCAATGTGTCGCCTACACCAGTCGAACATTGAAAGACAGAAATACTTTGGCAAACAAGAAGTAAGCCCCGATCTAGAAAATTTGCTGGGGCGAAAGCCTGCATCGCTTAAAGCCGGGTTGAAAGTTCTGTTCAAGTTCTGATGAAATATAGGGAGAACAATAAAAATGAAAAAAGCACTAATAACAGGAGCCAATAAAAGTATTGGTTTTGAAACCGCCCGTCAACTGCTGCAAAAAGGATATTACATTTATTTAGGCAGCCGTAATTTAGACAATGGTTTAGAAGCTGTCGAAAAGCTTAAAGCCGAAAGCTTGACCAATCTAGAAGTTATCCAAATAGATGTCAGCAATGATGAATCAGTGAAAGCGGCGAGAGTTGAAATTGGCAAAAAAACCGAAGTATTGGATGTACTAATCAATAACGCTGGTATCAGTGGTGGCATGACTCAAACAACAAGTACAGATATAGCTGTTTTTAAGCAGGTGTTTGATACCAATGTGTTTGGCGTAGTTAGCGTTACCCAGGCTTTCATGGGCTTGCTGCAAAAGTCCGCCCAACCCCGCATCGTGAATGTAACGTCAGGCTTGGGTTCGCTTACTCTGCACAACGACCCTACCTGGAAGTATTACAACGTTAAAGCGGCTGTTTACAACTCATCAAAAGCGGCACTTAATATGTACACTATTGTTTTGGCTTACGAATTGCGGGATACACCGTTTAAAGTTAATGTTGTTGACCCTGGATATACTGCCACAGATTTCAACCAGCATAGCGGACCTGGGACTGTAGAGGATGCCGCTGCACGGTTAGTGAAATGCGCCACCATCGATGCTGACGGCCCGACAGGAAAGTTTTTTAGTGATGACAACAGCCCAGAAACGGGAGAAAGCCCTTGGTAGTTTCAGGTAGTTAACAACCTGATTGCGTTCGCGTAGCATCTCGTTTGCGGTTGAACCTGATTGCTGGGTTGCTCAACTACGAACTGGCACATCCCTCATGACTTATGCAGGAGGTCTATTTAGTTTCTGCATCTAGGTTTAAGCCAATTGACATTTCAGCTTAATAGATGTATATCTATATATATGTATTTATTTTGGTTGCGTCTAGTTGTAATCAGAGGAGAAGCTAGTGGACGTAAACCAGTTTCATCGTATTGCCAAAGCTCTTGCTGACCCACGCAGATTTGAAATTTTAACAGCAATATCCTCAGCAGATGAGTTGTCTTGCGGAAAAATAGTAGAACAGTTTTCAGTATCTCAAGCAACAATCTCTCACCACCTTAAGGAGCTAGTTAATGCTGGTCTGGCTCAATCTCGTCGAGATGGGCAATATTGTTATTACAAGCTATGTCCGGAAATAGTTTCAGATTACATTGCTCAGTTAGAGCAGGTTATTTTGGTTAGTAGTCAATTGCAAAAATAATATTTCAAAGCTATAAGTCGTAATCAAAGGTGTTTAAGTTTAAACATTGGATGCGTTGTAAATAGTTAGATGATATTGCAGTAAGGTTGATTACTTAAGAAATAAGCATACTGCTAGCCAATAGTATTTGAAATTAGCAAAGAAATTTTAAGCATATATCGCTCATACTTTGTAGCAGTCTAAGCCTGCGCCTGAAAAGAAATACAACACAACTATAGTAAGTTATGGAATCACTTGAATCCCAAACTCCAGTCGTAGATAATCAACAAGAAACCTTAGCAAAGCCAGTAAAGCCAACTCGCGCCCAGCGCCCCTGGGTTTGGGTGTTGCTGTCTCTGCTGCTATTAAGCGGAGGCATTGGACTATGGCGTTTGCTGACTTCTGGTAATGAACCGCCCTCAAGAGCATCGGCTCAAGGGCTACCCCCTCGTCCTGTAGAGACAATAGCGATCGCTCAAGGCGAAGCGGTAAGACGCATTACTCTATTGGGTCAGATTGAAGCTAGTGAAACAGCAACCGTACGCACCCAGACGAATGGTTTAGTGCAACGGGTTTTAGTTCAATCAGGCGATCGCGTCACCCCCGGAACAACTATTGCAATCTTGGATGATGCGGATCAGCAGTTGGCTGTAGCAGAAGCACAAGCTCGGCTGGCACAAGAACGTAGTGGACTGGCTCGTTTAGAAGTTGGTACTCGTCGTGAAATTGTTGCCCAACGTCAGGCAGAATTAAGTTCAGCCCAAGCGAGGGAACGAGAGGCACAAGATAACCTTAGACGCAACTCGGAGCTAGTGACGGAGGGAGCTTTGTCTAGAAGAACGCTAGTAGAAGCAAGAGCCGCCGCTGATGCTGCAAATGGCGAGAGCTTGCAAGCAACAGCTGCCCTAGCAGAAGTAACCGCTGGTCCCACACGTGAAGAAATTGACGCGCAAAGAGCAAGTGTAGCCGCGGCTCTTGCTACTGTAAATCAAGCTCGACTTTCACTACAGCGTACTCGAATTACTGCCCGCTCTATTGGCGTAGTAAAGACTAGAGAAGTCAGCACAGGCGACCTTGTAGAAAGCAACGCTCCAATAGTAACTTTGGTTAATGGTCGCCAGTTAGATGTATTTCTAGAATTACCAGAGGAACTCAGCGGCAGCATTGCACCAGGTCTACCAGTGACGTTAGCTACCCGCTCCCTACCCAATTGGCGGGGTCGCGCTACCCTAACTGGGGTGGTTCCTTCTGCTAATGCTGCTTCCCGACGGCAGATGGTGCGGGTGCGCCTTGAAAACCCACCCCAAGAATTATTGCCAGGAATGGCGATTCAGGGCGAACTCCAACTACGAATTAATTCTCCTAGCTTTGTAGTACCGCGCGATGCGCTGACTCGGCGCGGTGAACAGTGGCTGATTTACAGTGTCGTTGAAGGCAAGGCAAAGCAGTTTGAAGTGGAACTAATTGCTGATATGGGCGAAAAGATGGCAATTTCTAACAAACAGCTAACAGTAGGGCAGCCTGTGGTTGTGCGCGGTAGTGATGGTCTGTCCGACGGAGCAACTGTTCAAGTTACTGAGCCAGACACTAATACTCAGACAAGCAACTAGAAATAGGTACTTAATTATGAATTTTATTAGAACTGCCGTTCGCTGGCGGCATGGCACATTTGTTTTGTTTTGTCTGTTAGCAATGTTTGGGATACTGGCACTCTTGAGCCTGCCCTTGGAGTTGCAACCAGGTGGCGATCGCCCAGAAATTACAATTACTACTCCTTATATTGGGGCTGGACCAGCAGAAGTTGAGGATTTGATTACCCGCCCAATTGAAGAAGTGCTGGAGGAAGTTGAAGGAGTAGAAGAAATTACCAGCAACAGCCGCGCGGGTTTAAGTAGCATCACGATAGAGTTTAACTGGGGTACAAATGTCGATGCTCGTCTGGTGGATGTACTTAACAAGTTGCAGCAGGTGGAGGCTTTGCCGGAAGAGGCGGGTGAATCTGATGTCCAAGTGGCTAGTGGTAGCGCCGATCCCATGATGTGGATCGTGATGAAGCCTAAAGAAGGCAGCACACCCGACTCTAATCGCTATCGTGACTTAATTAATGAAGTGATCGAGCCGGAACTGCGGCGAGTAGAAGGTACTGGTCGGTTCTTCATTGCTGGCGGACAGGAACGGGAAGTTGAGGTGCTTGTCGATCCCAAAGCGCTCAGCGATCGAAACCTCAGCCTTAACGATCTTACTACTGCCCTAAGCGATAATAATCGTGATATCCGGGGCGGTCCTCTAGTTTTGGGAAGACGCGAGTATCGGGTGCGTACTGTCAGCCGTTCTCAAAAAGTTGAGGAACTGGAAGGGTTCGTCTTGCGCCGAGATGATTCTGGCACAGTTTATGTCCGCGATGTAGCCCAAGCGCAAATTGGTCGTAAGTTCCAAGACAGCGTTTTCCTCCTAAATGGTAATCCTTCGGCGGCAATTGGTGTTATTCGCCGCGTAGGAGCGAATGTACCTGCTGTATCCCAGGGTGTACGGGCAACTCTAGCAAGACTGCAAACACAGTTCGACCGAGAAGGACAGGGGTTTTATTTTGAGATTCCCTACGATGAGAGCAGCTATATTGACCAGTCCGTATCCACAGTCCAGTGGGATCTAATTACTGGAGGTGTGCTGGCAATTATCGTGCTGCTATTATTTTTAGGTTCGCTGCGAACAGTAGTTGTAGTAGCAATCAGTATCCCAACCTCAATGATCGTCGTATTCGTTGTGTCGTCATTACTAGGGCGAAGTCTCAACATTATCAGTTTGGCCGCGTTGGGTTTTGCGGCGGGTATGGTAGTAGACAACACGATCGTGGTAATTGAAAATATCTTTACCCATATGCAGCAGGGTAAAACTAGATTGCAAGCAGCGATCGACGGTACAGAGGAAGTTGCAGCAGGAATATTAGCGGCTACTCTGGCGAACGTTGCCGTATTTGCGCCGCTAGTATTAGTCACCGGTGAAGTAGCGCAGTTGTTTGCAGATATGGCGATTACTATTACAGCTGCGGCGGTGTTGTCGATGTTTGCCTCCCTGACACTCGTTCCCATGCTTTCCGGGTTGTTTCTTAACCAGGCAGAGGCGCAGCAGATGCTTCAGGGAGGAGAATATGGCGATCGCAACTGGTTTGAAAAAGCCATCGCGCGGACTTCAGCAGCTTTTCGGCGGTTACAAGACAAGCTAGAAAGGTTTTTGTTGGCAACGGTAGGCTGGTCACTCGGTCCGCGACGGGTCAAACGCAGACTAGCACTGCTATCGATTCCCGTCGTACTATTGGTTGTCAGTATCTTTTTGCTACCGCCTGCGGACTATCTGCCGGAAGGGAACCGCAATTTAATTCTGTGGTTAACAGAGCCTTTCCCAGGAACCAGTGTTGCAGAGGCGGTAGAGCTTTCTGCCCCAGCTAGGAACTTCCTCAAGCAGCAGCCTGAAGTTGGTGATACATTTTTTGTTAATTTTCCTCAGTTTCGGGCAATTGGAGTCACATTGAAACCGGAATCGGCAACGAGCAATGGTCTGGCAGACATGGTGGAACGATTAACTGGTAAAAGTTTTGGTTATCCAGGCTATCGCTTCATGTTTCCGATTCGGCGCTCAATATTTAATGATCCGGGTAAAGAGTTTGAAGTTCAACTGATTGGTCCAGATCTCGCTCAACTGGCTGAACTAGAACAGCAGGTAACTCAACAGATCAGAGGGCTAACTGGAGTTGTGAATGTGCGCTCTGACTTTGTTACTGGCGCTCCTGAACTGCAAGTTATCCCCAATCGGGAGCGACTGGCAGAAGTGGGACTTTCAGAAGCAGAAGTGGGAGCAATGGTGGAAGCGGCTCTGGGGGGACGCTTTGCTTCAGAATTTGTTGATGGCAAAGAGGAACTGGATGTTACTGTGCAGTTACAAAATATTTTTGTTCAGACACCGGAGCAGTTGCGTCAATTGTCGCTATATAGCAATCGTGGGCAGCAAATTCAATCTGAAGCAGCAGTATCTAATACCCAAGATCAGCAAGTTCAGCTTGCCGATGTTGCAGAAGTGCGCGAGACAACAGGACCAGATGTAATTAACCATGTGGATCTGGAGCGCTCGACTACCCTAACTATCAGCTTGGCTCCTGACGCGCCGTTGGGACAGCTAGTAGCGCAGGCTGAAAATCAGATTTTGACACCAAAAAGGGCTAGTTTGCCGCCTGGGGTTCGTTTGGAACTTGCAGGTTCAGCAGATCAACTGTCGGAAACAGTGGGACAGCTAATGTCAGCATTTATATTTTCTGTGGTAATTATTTATCTGCTGCTGGTAGCGCTGTACCGCTCCTTCTTTTACCCAGTAGTAATTATGGCAACAGTACCGATAGGGATGACTGGGGCGCTGTTGAGCTTGGTGATTATCAACTGGATTCCAGGTATGATCGTGCCACTGGATATGATCACAGGTCTAGGGTTCTTAATTCTTACTGGAGTAGTCGTGAATAACGCGATTCTGATTGTAGAACGGGCTTTGCAGCTTCAGGAGGAGGGGCAAGAGTACAATGACTCGCTTTACAACGCGACGCGCGATCGCTTGCGACCAATTTTTATGTCCGCAAGTACGAGCGTACTAGGTATGTTGCCACTAGCTGCCTTTCCAGGGCAGGGTTCTGAGCTATATCAGGGTTTGGGCATTGCCCTCACTGGAGGTCTAGCTTTCTCCACAATTTTGACACCAACTGTAGTTCCAGCTTTGATGGCACTGCTACACGACTTTGACCATCGCCAGAAGAAACCAAAGCCGAGTCAGCGTGAATCTGTTGAACAAGTAGTTGCTAGGTAATATGGGTAGTTTTAAACAAGTAAGGATAGTGGAGATGTTGCATAGGTGTTGATAAAGCATTAAATTGACGGAGATGTTGCATAGGTGTTGATAAAGCATTAAATTGACAAACCAAACTGTAGCGGTTAATGAACAACCCAATCCCAAGATCATGCATGAGAACCGTCTTGGAAAAACAAATTGTTTTACGCGTTAAACGTTTAATCCGTGTTCGTAGATTTATGTGCTTGTTTTCTGTTTTTTGGGTATTTTGTTTACCAACTTCATGCTTCGATGTATCTAAATGACGTTTATATGCCCCCTAATCATCAGTGTAAAAGCGGCTAATCCCAAAAGGTAACAATAGTACTTTTAACTGAAGAAAAACTTCATCAGAACGATTCCCAAGCACGTAAGCTAAAACTTTTCCACTCTTGCGCTCAATTGCATGCCACAACCACCTCTGGTTAGCTTTTTTTTCAACAAAGCTCCGCATTTCATCGAGCTTCGGATTCCAGTCCTGACTCCATCTTGTCTAATTTAGCTAAACAAATATCAACCACGATAGATTCGCAGTTAGATTGTTTGGTAGTCATATAGAACCCATTTGACATCTCTAAGAAGCTGCAAGCCTCTTGATCATTAACCTGACGAAGCAAAGATTGAGCTTAGTGGTTGCATTTGCGCTTGGTTCTTTCGTGGTTTTTAACCAGAAACTTACAGCGCTCCATCCAAGCATTGGAACGTTCAATCACCCACCGAGCAATGGATGGAACAAATCCAGACTTACCTGTTGCTGCCTTCTCTTGCCTGGATGGCTTAGTTGACAATTCAAACTTTATTTTCTTCATGATCTGGGGATACATCTTTTCTAACTCCTGCCTCAGATGCTCTGGATGATAGCCGTGATCTAACAAGAGGGTGATCTTGGGAATGTTTACAGGTTTTGCGCGGAAGTAGTCGATGTTGTGAGTAAACATCGAATAGCAATCCCGCATCATCGGAGAGATTGGCGCTGGTACAGTGGGTGAAAAAAGGAAACCCCAATGTATCAACCGCTAAATGCCGTTTGATGCCATTCGTTGCTTTGTAGAAGCAAAACCCTTTGAACTCTACGCTCGCATTACAAGTGTTTTGCACCGCTTGAGAGTCAATGATGATTAGCGTTGTCCACTTAGCTTTTTTTTCACTTGTTCTCGCACTTGTTCATGCAATATGCTCATCAATTGAACAATTGCTCCCGCTTCTCGCCACTGCTTGTAGTGCCAGTAAACCGCCCTTGTAAGGCGGTAAGTCTTTAGGTAAGTCTTCCCAGTTGCAACCATTTTTTAGTTGATCTCTGATGCCATCAATGATGTCCCGTTTCGTCCAGTTCGAGGGGCGAGTCCGCTTCTTCTGCGGCAATATCTCAACCAGCAAGGGTTCAAGGATTTCCCATTCTGAATCGGTTAGGCTGCTAGCGTACGGCATGGCTGTTGAATCTGCTTTTTGCCGTAACTGTACCTCACGAGAGTAAAAGATGTCAAATGGATTCTATAGAAGTAATTATTTGTTGTAAGTAGACGGTTACAATAAAATATAAGATAAAAGAGATGTGTTTTCTGCACGGGGACAATTTTTTAAATGCCTGCTCCTATTCGAATAGTTTTAACAGAGGAAGAAG
>NZ_PVWN01000123.1 GCF_003003885.1 Chlorogloea sp. CCALA 695
CCGGGGTCGTCGGCAAGTAGAAAACGTATTCTTGGCTGCTTGAGAAAGTAATCGTAGACTGCTTCAAGTTGATGGGGTAGAGGATCTACTCGCGCAACGGTTAGGGCAAAAAATGGATCGTATTCGTAAGCTAAACCCAAACGCATTGCTTCTATGGCGTGGCGAAACTTGTCTGAGTTGCCATTAAATAATTCTTGCTCTGGTGTAGATTCAAGTTCTGTTAATTGCTCTATTGTCAAAATTGGCTGATGGACTTGATTTGTGTTGAGTCCTTGCCCGATCAGCTTAATCGATTTTCCTATCGGCATTACGGTCAAAACTTTCACGGGTTCCGAGAAGATGGAACCGCGCAGGACAATACCAGGCTTGAGTTGTTCTACTTGCAAGATAATTCTCTACTTGTTCTGGGAAATCGGCTGATAATTTAGTTAGAAGCGTATTTTTTTAGTAACTCTCGACCGCGATCGCCCATTTGCTCAAGCATCGCCTCAATCTTCTGCATAGCAAGGGGCGATGGAGTCACCATTGTATTTTCCCATCGGTTGGTACTTGAGCAAGTAACCCCCAGTGATAGCGCTAATTGCTCTTGAGTTAGACCAAGATGCGATCTCATCTCGCGGATTAACTTGCCTGCTTGTGGCTGTTTAATTACTAGCGGTTTAGTAACAATCATTTGTTTTAACATTGTCAAATATGATGTCCATATGCTGCATCATATTCATTGCATTAAAAATATGTAATGGGTGGGTGTACGGAATAATCGGCTAATTTATTCTTGTGACAAATTAAATTCAGTGTAATCACTTAAGCATTACAAGAGCGATTCCTTGGTGAATGCTAATTGCGCTAACGCGCCAATAACTGGAGATGACCAGATGTGTACGCAATAACGTACAATAGGGAAAATAGTAAATAAAACCAATGGACGTACTTTCAGCTACAAAAGCAAGAGCTAACCTGTTTCGTTTGATTGATGAGACTGCTGAGGCTCATAAGCAAGTTTTAATTACTGGGCAGCGAAACAATGCTGTATTAGTTTCTCAGGAGGATTGGAACGCTATTCAGGAAACACTGTATTTAGCCTCGATACCAGGTATGGCAGAGTCAATTATTGAAAGTGGTCAAACTCCAGTAGAAGAGTGTATTAATTTAGAGGAATTGAAACTTGGTTTGGCAAGTAGTGCTGACGAAACAAGCAGCTAAAGACGCGCAAAATTTAGTTAACGCTAAACTTTGGAGTAATGCAGAAAGATTATTAGAAGTATTAGCAGTAAACCCTTTTCAAAACCCGCCACCTTATGAAAAATTAGTAGGAAACCTAGCAGGGTTCTACTCGCGCCGAATTAACATTCAACATCGTATGGTTTATCAAGTTTTGAGAGACATTAATACAGTTAAAGTAGTAAGAATGTGGAGCCATTACGAATTGTAGCTCAGTTAAGAACTCAAAAATTCTGTCAATTTTTCAAGTAGCGCGAATTAGGAATTAACTATCGCTCGTTAAATTCGTTGAGCAACTCAGTTAAGCTCCACCCAGAACCATAAACTGATTCATCTCTTGGAGTTCCGAGGAAAACCTCTTTGTTTACTACTGGCTGTTGAATCGTCTCCATTGCGGATTGTTGGAATGCTTCAACGGCTTCTTCAATGGCGGAATCATTTAATGGTGGCGGCGGAGTTTGGGGTTTTGTTGGGCGCTTAACTTTTATGATGTTCTTGGAATTCATAGAGAAAATGAAAAGTATTGCAAGAATTACGACTAAAGCGTTGTCGCACAATTAATTCAATTCTAAACTAACTCAAATGTGATTGCCTGCAAAAGATTAGAATAGTAGTACAAAAATAGTACAGACGAAGAATACACATCTTCTGGTTCCGTCGAGACTTAGGTTTGGGTGACAACGAGATAGTTACGCTATCTACCGCCGACAAAGCAGAAGTCTTACCCTGCTTCATCATCGATCCTTGGTTCTACGGGTAAACCGAAGCTGCTATAAGGGGCAACATCGGAAATTTCGCCGTTTGTAGCTAAGTCTTAAGTCTTACAATGTTTGAGCCTTCGTGAAAGCTCAGTTTTTAAATTCTGTAACCTTTACACAGTCAATGTTTTGAGTTATGTCGCCCCTTATAGCAACTTCGCGCTTATCTACCCTATTTAATTAGTTCACGTCCAATTTCGATACACGAATGGTTCTTTATACTGAAATTACGCTTGATTGATTAATGACCTGAACGGAATTTGGAGTAAACAGGAAAGTTTGTTTACCAATCAATTGACTATGACCATTAATGGCATAAGCACCACCAGTAATAAAGTCTACTACTCGCTGTGCCTCGTCAAACTCCAATTTACTCAATTTCAAAATTACAATTTTCCATTGGTACAAAGCTTGAATTGCTGAACAGGCTTCTAAAGAGTCGAGTGGTTCTATAATTACTATTTCAGGAACTTTATTAGTGATTCTATGTAGTTCGAGCAGATTGTTTTGATACATACTAAGTTCTTCTCTCAAACTATTTTAAAAACCCATTTATTTTCCAGCCATCAACGCTCTAAGTGTTATTTAAAAATTTAATACTTAAAGATAGAAATATAGTTGTACAGAAGCAGCTAAATAATTAAGGCTAGTCAGTTTTATTCTCAACCAATTATTATTGAAAGCGCCACAGTAAAAATACTGAATGATTGAAAGTGCTTACTAATGCAAGCCTGTAATTATACAGGAGACGAGTAGATATTAAATAAGCTTTAAGTTAAAGGACTTTTAAGAAAGAGAAAAGAGAAGATTAAAATATTCAACTAAGTTAGACAACTTTAAAGGATTTCTTAACAAAGAATAGGATCAATAATTGCAAACAACAGTAGACTTTGATGATTGTCCTAGGTGGAGATAATATACTTTAATATTGCTACTCCAAGACGACGGAAAAACCCTTTCGTCGATTTCTGAACCTGTATTCGATGATAGGGCGAAGCTTATTTAATCGGTATAACAGGGTCAACGAGGTTTTTGCAGACGAATACTTTGATCAAAAAGGATTGTTGCTACTATCATCAGCTACTTGTTCCTCTTTTAGTGCGGCTTCTTGCAGGAGTAAAACTGCTAATCTTCTATAAGCCTCAGATCCGATGTGTTAAGAGTAGGTATGAGACAAGCTATAGACCTATACCAAGTTTTCACCATCAAAAACCCTAATATCTTCCAACCAGCTTTTGCATTTAGGTTTGAGGGAATTGGTAGTATTTACGGCATCTGTCCATCTTTTAAATTCCTGCGAAAACCCTTTAGTTAAGACTCGAAGCATGAAATTTGAATGCAGTTTGGTATGTAATTCCTATTTTGACTTAACTCGCGCAAATTGTTCGCGCGTTAATAAGCGATGATCGCAAAGGGTTGGATAGCATGGACGCAAATAAGCATACTGCCTTCAGCATAGCTTACTAAAAAGTAGGATAATGAAAGAGTAGGTAGTACAAAAATAGTACAAGTTACGAATGCACATCCTCTGGTTTAGACGGGACTTACGCCTTCGAGATAATGAAATAGTTACGCCATCTAGCACCGATAACGCGGAAGTCCTACCCTGTTTTATTATCGATCCTTGGTTCTACGAGCAGGCAGAAGTAGGCAAAGCCAGGGTCAAGTTCTTGTTTGAGTCTTTAGAAGACCTGGATAGAAACCTTAGAGCGCGGGGAAGTCAACTCTACTTGTTTGAAGGTAATAGCACTGACGTAATCTAAGAGCTTACCCGCCAGTTAATCCAAAAAGGCGATCGCCCTAAACTGTTTTTCAACCATGATGTGCAAGTACAGTACGGCATTGAACGCGATCGCCAAATCATAGATTTTTACCGCCAACACAACCTCGATTACCACCAAGGGCTAAACAACTTTCTACAAACCGATAGTGATCGCCGAGATGAGTGGTTTAACGAATATTACACCTACCTGCGGCAACCTCAACATCCAGTGCCAGAAAGCATTAACACGCCCCAGCTTCAGCTTGACATCCCTCAGCTTACCTTCAGTCAGTTGAAGCAAAAGTATAGCCAATTTTGGGAAACAGAGAATACCTATTTCAGTGGCGG
>NZ_PVWN01000053.1 GCF_003003885.1 Chlorogloea sp. CCALA 695
CCCCAAACCCCCTGCAAAAGGGTCTTATCTGTAGGTACACAAGTTTTCGGTTTACCTGCTTTTTAATTAATTAGGGTAAATTCTGGTGTAGAGACGTTGCATTGCAACGTCTCTACCATTGTCAGCTAACTTTTTTACCTACAACAAAAATTGCTGGTACATCTAACCAAATTCCTTTATCTGTCGCCAATTCCCTAACTTCTGCTAAATGCTCAGTTTTAAACTGTGCTAATTTTTCTGGCGCAATTTGCGAAACGGAATGACGAAAACCTGTATTCCACACAATATCCCACCAATCGTCTACATTTTGAAGATAGTAGCCTAATTGCTCAGTACGAATTTCAACGGCTTCAGGGCGAAAACCTGCCTGCTGCATCAAATCCTGGCATTTTTGTATAGTATTCAATCTTTGAAACCCTCTAGATGGTGGCAATATAACGCCGTAATTATTTTGAATCCGATTTGCATACATTTCGCGCATCGGATTAAAAGCGGTTTCGCCAAAACTAGAAAATGCTACTACACCACCGGGTTTAGTGACTCGCAGCCATTCTTGCAACCCCGCCTGCATATCGGGTAAAAAAAAGATTCCTGAAGCGCAAATTACTTTATCAAAACTCTCGTCCTCAAAGCTCAGATTCTCCGCATCTCCCAGCTGCAACTGAATATTATCTAAAATAGCTTTGGTAATATTTTGCTGTGCTACTTCCAACATATCGGGAGATAAATCAATGCCAATTACTCGACCATTAGTACCGACAATCGGCGAAATTGCGATCGCACTATGACCCGTCCCTGTGGCTACATCTAATATAGTTTCCTGACTTCTAATTGCGGCTATTTCTACTAATCTCCTCGCAGTCATTGCTAAAAAACGCACTGCTTGGCGAGCATAGCCCACCGATGCTAAATTAAACCCTGCTGCTACTTTCTGTTTGTGTTCTTTCGCTGTGCTGTCTTGAGTCATAGTTTTTTAACTAAATTTGTTTAGGAGTGCGATAGCGCAAGCGCGCACGCAGGGCTTCGCAAGTCTTTGTAAAAAATATTGCAGTTTGTAACTATCTTTGTATCCCTATACACTATTCCTCTAGACTGATGGGAGATTAAAAATCTTGGGATAACAAGCTATATGCAAATCCTAAACTTGGGTTGGCACAATCTGCTAATGATTTTTTCTTTCGGTGCGTGTATTATTGGTCTTTTACTACTTATAGATACTAAGTCTGACAAATTGAACGAGCTAGAAGAAAGCGAACAAATTTTGTTTAGAATGACTTTTAGTTACTGGATGCTTTACTGCGTCTGCGTTGGACTGCAAAAGATCGGTTTACCAGAAGGTGAAATTGTCCTAATGAGTGTAAACATTACGGCGGCTTTATCTTACTTTTTAACCTTTGCTTGCGTGTTGTGCTTGCCCCTGCATCGGTTGTCAGTCAAGCAAGTTGAGCAATAGTAGATAACTTCGCGCCTTCAATAAAAAAGGTCAAAGAGATAATGACTATCTTTGACCTTTTTGTTTATTCGAGCATTTGTCAAACTTTGATAACAAACTAAATACTAAATACTTAATGTCATGATTTCATGACACTTTGATCCCAAAAAGCCCGATCAATACGTATATATGCCTAAAGAAACTGCGAAAAGTGTTGATCCCAGCGATGGTTTACTGCTAAATATTAAATAACAGAGCGATCCCCACGCTCTAAAAGCACCTCTTGATAAAGTTGCAAGGAAGTCAGGTAACTAAAACTTGAATATACCCAAACAGCAAATAGCAAAGGTGTAACCTTTTAATAAATGGGCGTAACCTAGTTTTTAACCCAAGGCTACGCAATAAAAAGAGTTCCATCCCTAAAAAAATGATTCACTGCTCAAACTACCGGAGAACAAGTCATGGCAAAAGAACGCCCCCCTCTAGAGGAGATGACATTGCGCCAACTACGCAAAGTCGCAAGTGAATGTAGAATTTCTCGTTATAGCCGAATGCGTAAATCGCAACTGCTGGCAGCCATAGAACAAGTCCAGCGCCCAAAATCTGTAATCTCATCTCAACCCCTGGAGGCACAAGAAACGGTGGAAGCAGCAAAATTTGAATTAGGTACAGAAGATCAAATTGGTGCTTCTATCTCCAATGTAGACGAAGGACTTGCCGAATTGCCTGCGGGCTACGGTGAAAGCCGAATTGTACTTATGCCCCGCGATCCTCAATGGGCTTACACTTACTGGGATATTCCCAGCGATCGCAAAGAAGAAATGCGCCGCCAAGGTGGACAGCAATTAGCATTGCGGATTTATGATGTTACCGACATCAGCTTAGAATCCCAAAGCCCCCACAGCATTCAAGAATACCCCAGCGACGAACTAGCAAGAGAATGGTACTTGCCGATTCCGGTAAGCGATCGCGATTATGTGGTAGACATTGGCTATCGTTGCGCCGATGGTCGTTGGCTAGTTTTAGCTCGTTCTATTCCCGTCCGCGTTCCCCCGGTGTATCCTAGCGATTGGATCGAAGATCAATTCATTACCGTTGATTTTGAAGCAGATTTGCGCGGTACAACTGTACTTGAATTAGTCACTCCGGCTAAACGCATGGCTGACACGGCTACCGCTACAAGTCAACAAGCGGCGGCGGCTGAAGCTTACGGCAACCCAATTTACGATGATATTTTTGGCATGGCTCAAGGCGTAGAAGCTCAAAGGGTTGCAGGTTCGCTCTTTGGCTCGATGCAGCAAGCCCCCATGCACGAACAAGCTATTAGTTCTTATGTATTCCCTTCCGGCGTGGGTATGTGGGCAGTACCTACCGCTTCTGGCTTAACATTATCTGGCGCGGGAATGTCTGGCGCGGGAATGTCTGGCATTGGCATGGGTGCAATTCGTCCACGTCAGTTTTGGTTAGTTGCAGATGCAGAATTGATTGTTTACGGTGCAACCGAGCCTGATGCTACAGTCACTATTGGCGGCCGTCCGATTAAGCTCAATCCTGATGGTACTTTCCGCTATCAAATGTCTTTCCAAGATGGTTTGGTTGATTACCCAATTATGGCGGTAGCTGTAGATGGAGAGCAAACGCGCTCGATTCATATGAAGTTCAATCGTGAAACTCCATCGCGTCATACCAATACAAAAGCCGATGCTGTACCAGAATGGTTAAGCTAGTTAATAATTTATAATTGAAAAAGCCCTGACCTAGCGTTAGGGTTTTTTTGTAACTATTTCTTGCGTAGGACTAATCCAGAAATAATTGCTGATTTTTTGAGGAAAAACCCACCCAACGATACAAGTGACTTAGGCAATTATTAATTAACATTTATGGATATCAATTGTTTTTTGGCAGTCTATCATGTATAAAATTATACTAAGCAAGCTGGAGAAAACTGGTTTAATAATTAGCTAAATCACATTAAATATATGACACCCCAAGAAATTGCAAGTACGTTAACACAACTATTTGAGAAAACACCTGTTACAACGATCGCTCCTGGTTCGTGGCAAATAGAGCAACAAAATTTACGCTTACTGGTATTGTTATCAGAAGATCACTCATGGCTAAGGATTTTAGTGCCAATTATCTCCGCCCAAGTAGCAAAGCCATTTTTGGAGCAGTTTTTAGAGTCTAATTTTGATGATACTCAAGAAGTTCGCTACGCCCTGCATCAAGGGGTAGTATGGGGCATATATCAGCATAGCCGCGAAAGTTTGCACAGCAGCGATTTAATTAATGCGATCGCGCGGTTGGTAGATTTACATCAAACAGGGGTTACAGGAGTATTTAATCAATTAGTCGAAAGTCGTATTGGTCAAATTGTCCAAACTGCCAAGCAGCAAGGGCAATCTTTAGAAACTACCTTGCAAACTTTAGACCGTTTTTATGAAGAAGGTATATTAGGCGATCTTGAACAAGGGGCAGAATCAAGGGAGCAAGCTTTAAAATCCTGGCGACGACAATTAGAGCGGATGTGGACAGAAAAATAGAATTTATATGGATATTGTAGAAAACCTTACTGCCGATTATCAAAGGTTCCCAGCCAATCAGACTTATAGCCTTTATGCCCAAGATGTGTTTTTTCAAGACCCATTGAACAAGTTTCGCGGTATAAAAAAATACAAAGCGATGATTGGCTTTATCAATACTTTTTTTATTGCCCCAAAAATGGACTTGCAGGCAATTAATCGAGTGGGAGACACAATTAAAATGGAGTGGGTGTTGAGTTGGAATACGCCTCTACCTTGGAAACCTCGCATTGCAATTCCGGGTTGGAGTGAACTCAAAATTAACGCTGATGGCTTGATTGCTTCCCATATTGACTATTGGAATTGCTCCCGTTTTGATGTAGTGAAGCAACATTTTTTTAGTAAGTAAATAGGAAGCTAAATATTTGCTTAAGTATGGTGATAATTGCCATTTTCTGCCAAAGCTGTGTAGAAGTGCGATCGCATTTCCATCATTACGGCAGTAAAAAACACAGATTCCAACTGCAACTCTGGGCTATCCTAAATAGATTAGAAATAAGCCATCAATTAAGCAGATATGAAGCTGGCAGCAAGAGTAGGTGAGGTAACGCCGTCAATAACTTTAGAAATCGCCGCTAAAGCAAAGGCGATGAAGGCGGAGGGAGTTGAGGTTTATAGCTTTAGCGCTGGAGAACCGGATTTTGACACTCCAGAACATATTAAAGCCGCCGCCAAAAAAGCCTTAGATGAAGGCAAAACTAAGTATGGCGCGGCGGCGGGAGAACCAGCATTAAGAAATGCGATCGCCCAAAAGTTGAAAACAGACAATAATCTCGACTACCAAGCCGAAAATATCATTGTCACTAATGGCGGTAAACATAGCTTGTTTAACCTCATGATGGCGCTGATAGAGGCAGGAGACGAGGTAATTATCCCCGCTCCCTACTGGCTAAGTTATCCCGAAATGGTCAAACTAGCCGCCGGAACACCAGTTATTGTCAATACGGCGGCTACGGGTTATAAAATCACTCCAGAACAGTTAGATGGGGCAATTACACCCAAAACTAAGTTACTTATCCTCAATTCTCCTTCTAACCCCACTGGCGTTGTGTATACACCATCGGAGATTGAGGCAATAGCGGAAGTTGTAGTAAGACGAGATATTTTAGTTGTTTCTGATGAGATTTACGAGAAAATTATCTACGATGGGGTGCAGCATATTAGTATTGCCTCTTTAGGTAAAGAAATAGGCGATCGCACTATTATTAGTAGTGGGTTTGCTAAAGCCTATGCTATGACTGGTTGGCGGGTTGGCTACTTGGCAGCATCGGCAGAAATAATCAAAGCTGTAAGTACAATTCAAGGACATAGTACGTCAAACGTCTGTACTTTTGCTCAGTATGGCGCGATTTCGGCGTTGGAGAGTTCCCAAGATTGCGTTGAACAAATGCGTCAAGCTTTTATAGAACGTCGTCAGGTAATGTTAAATCGCCTTAATGATATTCCTGAACTTGTTTGCGCTAAACCCGATGGGGCTTTTTATATGTTCGTCAATATCAGCAAAACAGGGTTAAATTCTTTAGAGTTTTGCAAAGCATTATTGGAAACTCAGCAAGTGGCGGCAATTCCTGGAGTCGCTTTTGGCGCAGACGATCATGTGCGTTTATCTTATGCTACCGACAGAACTTCCATTGAAAAAGGTATGGATAGGTTAGATAAGTTTGTTAGTAGTTTGCGTTAAGAAAAAATGCTCAAATCTACTGGCGGTACAATTGCGGCTGGAAATCAAAAAACAGCCGCCGCAGGAATTGAAATGTTGCAACTAGGCGGTAATGCTTTTGATGCGGCGGTGGCGGCGGTTTTAGCATCCTTTGTAACTGAGTCTACCTTAACATCGGCGGCGGGCGGCGGTTTTCTACTCGCTCATACTCAAGCTAACAAAAATATTTTATTTGACTTTTTCTCCCAAACTCCCCGCGCCAAAAAGCTGCAATCTAAGCTCGATTTTTATCCTGTTGATATCAACTTTGGCGATGCGATTCAAGAGTTTCATATTGGCTTGGGTGCGATCGCTGTACCAGGAAATATTGGCGGGATTTTTCATGTACATCAAAGGTTAGGTAGATTACCTTTTAAAGTGGTTGCAGAACCCGCTATTCACTATGGAAATAATGGCGTAAAAGTAGAGGATTTTCAACATTACTCTGCAAGTATTCTCAAACCGATTATTTTTGCTGATCCAGAAATGAAAAGTGTGTACGCACCAAGGGGAGAACTGCTTAAAACTGGCGAAACTTTTTTTATGAAAGATTTTGCTAATACTTTAGCTTACTTGGTAGAAGCAGGCGTACAAGAATTTTATCAAGGTGAAATTGCCCATCAATTAGTAAAAGATTGTCAAGAATTTGGGGGTTATTTAAGTTTAGAAGACTTGAAAAACTACCAAGTTATCGAGAGAGAACCATTAATCATCAACTACAGAAACAATCTGCTTTTAACTAATCCATCTCCTAGTTCTGGCGGTATATTAATCGCTTTTGCTTTAGAATTACTAGCAAAAATAGATTTAACTGATGTTGAATTTGGTACGCCCAATCATTTACAAATACTCATAGAAGTAATGCGTTTAACAAATACTGCTAGAAAGGAGCGAGAAAATGTTGAAGAAAGCTTT
Organism: Chlorogloea sp. CCALA 695; assembly: GCF_003003885.1. Classification (GTDB taxonomy): domain Bacteria; phylum Cyanobacteriota; class Cyanobacteriia; order Cyanobacteriales; family Chroococcidiopsidaceae; genus Aliterella. The sequence continues at coordinate 6,629 of NZ_PVWN01000053.1, forward strand.
TTAAATGACGAACATATCAATCAATACCAACAGCAATTAGTTAAATCTGTAAATAAGTGGGGAAGCACAACTCATATAAGTGTTATTGATGCAGAAGGCAATGCTGCAAGTACCACCACTTCTCACGGTGAAGGTTGCGGTTATGTAATTCCTGGTACAGGTATAATGATGAATAATATGTTGGGAGAAGAAGATTTGAATCCCTACGGATTTCATCAATGGCAAGAAAATGTCCGGATTTCTTCGATGATGTCTCCAACGATTGTACTTAAAAATAATCAGCCAGAAATTGCTTTAGGATCTGGTGGATCTAACCGCATTAGAACAGCTATTTTACAAGTGATATCTAATATAATTGATTTTAAAATGCCCGTAGAATTAGCTGTAAATAGTCCTCGGATTCACTGGGAAAATAATGTACTAAATATAGAACCAGGGTTAAGTCAGAAAGTAGCAAACTTAGAAAACGATCGCGTTATTTTATGGAATCAGCAAAATATGTTTTTTGGTGGAGTGCATACAGCGATGGAACTTGAAGGTATTATTACGGGTGCTGGCGATCGCCGCCGCAATGGTGCGATCGCATCTCTATAAAAACTTACTTCAGTTTCTCGTAAGCCGCCAAAATAATTCTCTCGGTTTCTGCCCAATTAATGCACTTATCTGTTACAGAAACGCCATATTTTAGCTGATGTAAATCGCTAGGAATCGATTGGCTACCTTCGGATAAGTTAGATTCTAACATCATGCCAACTACAGAAGTGTTGCCTTCTAAAACTTGCTGAATTACATTTTCAAACACACCAGATTGTAACTTGTAATCTTTATTTGAATTGCCATGACTGCAATCAATGACAATTCTCGGCGGTAAATTTGCTTGCTTTAATTTTTCTTCAGCATCTTTAACACTTTCCGCTTCAAAATTAGGTTTACTACCACCACGTAAGATAATATGACCGTAGGCATTACCTTTAGTTTTAAAACTACTTACTTGCCCTTTATGATTAATTCCTAAAAAATTGTGCGGACTTTTTGCCGATTCTAAAGCATTTAAAGCTACTTTAATATTACCATCTGTACCATTTTTAAAACCTACAGGCATAGACAACCCGCTTGCCATTTCTCGATGGGTTTGCGACTCAGTGGTACGCGCTCCAATAGCTGACCAGGAGATTAATTCACCAATGTATTGAGGTATAATCGGATCGAGGGCTTCTGTAGCGGTTGGTAAGCCTAATTCTGCAAGTTTTATTAGCAATCTTCGCGCTGTCAACAAGCCTTTCTCAATTTGAAAAGAATCATCCAAATCGGGATCGTTAATTAATCCTTTCCAGCCTACGGTTGTACGTGGTTTTTCAAAATAGACTCTCATAATTATCAAGAGTTTGTCTGCAACTTTATCTGCTAAAAGCTTAAGTTTGTGGGCGTATTCTTCCGCAGCTTTTGGATCATGGATAGAACAGGGACCTACTACTATAAATTTTCTGCTATCTTGAAATTCTAATATTTTCTCAATTTCTTGCCTAAATTTCAAAATATCTTTTTCTAGATGATCTTCTATCGGCAAAATCTTTCTAAGTTGTTCGGGCGTAATCAAAGTATGAGAATTTTCAATGTGAGTATTAGATAAATGATTGTGCATTGTGAGTAATTCCTGACTTTTGGGTAAAGTGCGATCGCAATACTATTATTTTAGAGATTGGCGAAATGATAAAAGCTTAAGTACATGAAAAAAATATGGAGGTTTAATTAAATATTTTCGGATGTTCTATTTTAACGCAATCAACTAGGGCGAATCTTAAAGCTTTGCGTAACTCCGGGGTTGCAGTGACAGCAGTATTTTAGAGCTTAGCCTAACCTCTGCTGGTTATTGTCGCCATTTCTGGCAAAAACTGCTTCTCAACCCTTTGACAGATTTTCTACCTATCCATTGAGATTGAATTGCTTGGCTACAATCCGCGCTAATTTTCGACAACCAACTCTTTGTAGTTTTCCTTTTGCCAAAACATAATATTGAATTAGCCTGTCATTTTGGGGTAAATTTGGCATGAATTTAAGTAGATAATGGCAATTTTGTTCACCAGTAGTGGAAAATCTGCACCACTGCTACGGTTTGTTACCTTTCTTTAATTTAACAGTTTTGTTGCGGTGATGCGATCGCAATTGATTTTAGTCAGTAAATTCTATTAAATTTTAAAATATGTTTATTAACCTAGCTATTCAAAAAATATTTTTTTTAGTTACCTGATTAGGTTATTAATATTTATTAGCACTTAGTTTTATAGAATAATTTATGCTTATACCACCACTAAATACAACTACTATTTGGGCTATTCTAGACGATAAGATAGATGATAAAACAGTTAATCAGCTAGTCTGGCATTATTTAGGGTATGAATACGATTATCAAACAGAAACTTGGCGCAATGATAAAGTAAGTTCTGATTGGCGCGATGAATATTCCGAACCACCAGATTTTCTAGAAAGCCGCCCAGCCACTGTAAAACTAACTCGTTCTATTCCTCCAGAAAACAAACAGTTATTAAAAGAAGAACTAGGTTTTAAAGGTTATAAAATAGGAGAATTTACCCCTAGACATACTCGCCGCGCTACGGTGGCGAATTGGTTATTGAGTTATTTAAAAATCCGTAAATAAGCTTATAAACTATTAATACATTCTGGAGTGTTATTTTTAGGGTTATTAACTTTTGTGCTAACAGTGTAGCTAGTCATTAGAGCGGCTTGGTAGGGGCGCAAAAGCTGCTGTAGTTGTGGTTGTTGCGCCTCAGAATCTAACCAAAGTTCGTAGTCTTTTGATTCTAGAATTACAGGCATTCGGTCATGAATAGGGCGGAGTAAATCGTTAGCTTCAGTAGTTAATACAGTACAAGAATTAATAATGTCTTCATCGGGTGACTTCCACTGCTCCCACAATCCTGCAAAAGCAAATAGTTGTGAGTTTTGCAGACGAAAATAATAAGGTTGCTTTTGCTTTTCTTGACGTTGCCATTCATAGAAACCATCAGCAACTATTAAACACCGCCGCCGCTTAAAAGCAGCTTTGAAAGAGGGTTTTTCGCTTACGGTTTCTGCTCTAGCATTAATTAGTTTTGCGCCAATTTTAGCATCTTTTGCCCAAGAAGGAATCAAACCCCAACGCAACATTTGCAATTGTTTTTCCCCTCCCGGCGCAGATAATATCGATGGAATTAGCTGAGTAGGAGCAATGTTGTAACGCGGTTCTAGAGGAGGGATTTGGGCGATATTAAACGCAGATGCGATCGCATCAGTTGGCTGACTTAAGGTAAATCTTCCACACATAAAATTTCCAGTTACTAGGTATTAAATATTAGTCTTCATTGCAACGGTTTTTCCTCCCCTATTTGATATAAAGGCGCAGGTTGTTCGTGAATATGCGCTTCAATGGGCTTAACTTTGGCAATAAAAGCAACCAGATCCTTATAGCTAGGTGGTTGAGCATTGGGAATATACCCTGCTTGCTGGGCTATTTCTGGTACGGCTTGATTCATCGCTTGCTGGATTAAATTAAGCTGATTGCGCTCAATATCGCGACTAATTAAAACTGCTCCCGATGGAATGCTTTGACTGGCGTGTAAAATCCTCATTTGCGTCGGTAGAAACTCAGAGCGATAGCGATCAAATTCATCTTTAGACAAAGCTCCCGCCGCTACCTTACCTTTGGCAATCAATTCTAAGATAGTTCTAGGGGTTGGCGCAATTTGGACTTGTGCCAGAGTGATACCGTACAGATTGTATAGCGGTAAATAATAGCCAGTTACAGAACCCGGTTGTCCTAGAGCGACAGTCTTACCATTTAGATCGGTTAATTTTTTAATATTACTAGCTTTTAAAACAACCAAAACCGAGCGGCGATTATTGATACCTTGAAGCGGAAATAATGGTGAATATTGGGCTTGAGTTGCGATCGCAGCTAACCCAGGCGGTGCAAATACTAAAGACCAAGCCCGATTTTGAACTTGCTGTACTGCTTTAACTTCGTTATATACGGGTTCTAATTCAATTATCGCTTTAGTTCGACTTTGCAGATAATTAATAAAATTTTGGTATTGCTCGACAGAGCGTACCCCTTCTCCGTAGGCAACTACGCCAATAATTAGTCTTCCTAACTGTTCGGTTTTAGATCCAAATTGCTTACAACCAGCTAATAACAGGATAACTTGAGTTAAAAACAAACGGCGTGAAGTCATATCCAGCTAAATATAAAAAGCATTGGGGGAATAAGAAACTTAAAAGTAGAGTTTTTTAACCAAGATTTTTTTAATTGCTGTCAAGGTTTAAACTTTTTTCTTTAACTTTGAATAAACTTAAGTGATTTAGACTATTGCTACAAGTGCATTTTCCTACTTTCTCCCTTTGGCTGGTAAAATGATGTACATCCTGGTGCGACAATAGGTTTTGCTCAAAGTGTCTCATCACAGCTTAGTTTAAGAAGCGATGCTTAAGAACTTTCAACTGGGTCAAAAATTTAATATATTATTGGTAACAATTTTTGCGATCGCGGTAATTGTTAGCGGCGTAGCTTTTTCAGCTATTTTAAGTCGTAATACCGAGCAGCAGGTAAGCGCCAAAGCCACCCTATTACTCCAAACAATGCTATCGGTACGGCAGTACACTCTCGATCAAGTTGCGCCAGAATTAACGCCGCGATTGGATACAGAAACAGAATTTTTACCTCAAACCGTTCCGGGATATTCGGCGCGGGAAGTCTTTGAAGACTTGCGGAAAAACCCAGAATACAACAACTTTTTCTACAAAGAAGCAACCCTCAATCCTACTAACTTGCGCGATCAAGCTGATAGTTTTGAAACAAATTTAGTCAAGAATTTTAAAACCAATTCGGCGCTCAAAGAGATGACTGGCTATCGCCCAAGTCCGGCGGGGGACTTATTTTATATTGCTCGCCCAATTGCGATCGCCAAAGAAAGCTGTCTGCGCTGCCACAGCACTCCAGAAGCGGCTCCTAAAAGTCTGCTAACAACCTATGGTAGTGCTAATGGCTTTGGTTGGAAATTGAACGATATTGTTGGCGCTCAAGTAATTTCTATCCCTGCAAGCCTAGTGACTAATAGTACCCAGCATGACTTTTTCTTATTGATGGGAATTATTGCGACGGCTTTTGCTGCCATTTTTTTATTAGTCAACCTTTTACTTAAATATACCGTCATTCGCCCGCTCAATTTGATGGCAAAGGTTGCAAATGAGGTAAGTCTGGGCAATATGCAGGTAGATTTTGAGCGAGTAACAAATGATGAAATTGGCAAGCTGGCGGCGGCATTTAACCGCCTCAAGACTAGCTTAGTCATGGCGATGAATATGCTAGAGCGAGAATAAAAGCTAATAACTCTTACTTATTTATTGTTTAAAGTTTGGCGAAATGCTTGCCTAGATTGGGCGTTAGGCAAATGCTCGGCTAAAGCCTCAATAAATTGAGCGCGAGACATATTTGGTTGACGGGTTAAAGCTCTCTGCACGATTAAGGAGGAAATAGGGCCAATGATTTTTGCTATTTCTCCCTCACAGCATTTAATAAAACTAGCATCAAGCTCTAAATTAGCTTGGTTAGCAGAGACGGGAGGTATAGTAGTCTTGGATGCCACCACTGGAAAATTGCCTGATGGTTGGTTAGGCAGATTTTTGAGCAAGAGAGCGATTTGTTGTCGAAACTGCGAAGTATCTTGCTCCGGTACATGATCTAACAATAGATCCACAAACTCTTTCTGCGTTGTTGCCCGTTCTATTACTTGTTTGAGTAAAATTAAAGCCATTGGGCCGATAGTACGAGTTAAAAGCTGCTCTAATTGTTTTTTCAGTTCGCCAGATAAATTTTTAAATTTAGTTGAACTACTGGCGCTGTAGTTACTTTGCGTTGTAGTTGCAATCTGCTTGCTCGTGTCGAGTTGTTGAGCAGTGATTAATTTTGGCGTACTAGCTAGATTGTGGCGCTCGATTAGTGGCTCAATAGCTTCTAAAGCCGCGATCGCATTTTCGTAGCGCTGGCGGTAGTCATAACGTACCATGCGATCTAAAACTGCTGTTAATTCTGGACTAATTGGGGTTTCTTTGCTAAACAAAGCACAAGTAACTTCACCATTTAAAGACTCTTGGACTAGATCTTTAGGATTTCTACCGCTCAATGATTGAATACACACCATGCCTACCGCATAGATATCGCTGCTAAAGTGGGGTCTAAAAGCTTGTTGTTCGCTAGGCATATAGCCAGGAGAACCTATAGCTATGGTCATGCTTGTTTGTCCGTGAGCGTTAATTGTTCTTGTTGCGACCTCTTTAACGGCTCCAAAATCAATCAACACAATTTTATTATCTTTGCTGCGTCTAATTAAGTTAGCCGGCTTAATGTCGCGATGAATTACAGACTGGGTGTGGACAAATGCTAATACGTGCAAAATACTGTGTAATAGAGCAATGGTTGCCGTTTCGTCTAACTTCTTACCAACTTTGAGTTCTCGATTTAGCGGTTCGCCATCGATAAATTCTTGCACTAAATAGAACTCCTTTTCTTGCTGAAAATGAGCAAGCAAGCGGGGAATTTGATCGTGTCCGCTCAACTGGTATAAAACTTGAGCTTCCCTGTCGAATAAGCGTTTCGATATCTTCAGCGTTTCTGGGTCGCTAACTTTAGGTTGGAGTTGTTTAACTACGCATATTGGGTTCCCAGGTAAATGACAATCTCTGGCTAAATATGTCTTACCAAATCCACCACAACTAAGATATTTGACGATTTGATAATGACCCGCTAGCATTACTTCCATCGCCTTGTTTCACTCTCTAAGTAATATACTTAATAATAAATCGAAGTTTGCTTCTAGAGTTCGCTTGTTATTTAACGATTGCATATTTTTAACAATTGAGCTACCCAAAAATTAATCAAGACGTTGCAGTAAGTGTACACAACACTAACTAATAATAACTTCAAGGGTAATTGGTATATTTCCGGTGAAAGTTATGCTAATTTTGATTGCGAATCTTAAAGCTAGTGCGATAGCGCAAGCGCGCACGCAGGGCTTCGCATTTAGTGGCATTAACACAAATCTTTGACTATCTTTTTACTTGAGAATATATGCTGCGATTGTATGATTTTTTACCTTCTGGCAACTGCTACAAAATCCGTCTTTTATTAACCCAGTTAGGTATTCGCTTTGAAAAAATAGAAGTAAATATTCTTAAAGGTGAAAGTAGAACTACAGAATTTTTAGCCAAAAATCCTAACGGTAGAATACCAGTATTAGAACTTGAATCTGGGCAATTTTTGGCTGAATCGAATGCTATTATTTTTTATCTCAGCGAAGGAACTAAGTTTTTACCACAAGATCGTTTGTTACGCGCTCAAGTGTTGCAATGGTTATTTTTTGAGCAGTACAGCCACGAACCTTTTATAGCTACTTCTAGATTTTGGATTTCTTACTTAGGTAAAGCCGAAGAGTATAAGGAAGCACTAGAGCAAAAACGCGCTCCTGGTTATGCTGCTCTTGCAGTAATGGAAAATCATTTACAGCAACATAGTTTCTTCGTAGGGGAACAGTACAGTATTGCGGATATTGGTTTATTTGCTTATACTCACGTTGCTCATGAAGGAAACTTTGATTTAACAAAATTCTCTGCTATTCAAGCATGGATAAAAAGAGTTGAATCTCAACCCCTACATATCAGTATCGATAGTTAGGTTAATATTAAATTTTTGTATCAATTATTACTAGCTTCTGGCGAGATGATAAACCTAATTTAATCGTAATTCTAGATTTTGGTACAGCAAACTTTTTAGCGAGTAATTTAATTAATTCTGTGTTTGCCTTGCCATCAACCGGAGGCGATTTTAAGCTTATAGTTAGGCTTCCGTCTGCTTCTTCTATAATTTTTTTTGTTGAGAATTTGGCTTAACCTTAATACTTTTTTGCATTACTTTCATCTAATTTTTTCAACCACAACCAACCTAAAATACAACCTATAGCGTAATGCGGAAAATCCCACCACGAAAAGGTAGTACCTAGTAGTAATCTACCTACAAGCGTAGAACGTATTTGTTCTAATAGGGGTGGATGCCATAATTGTAAAATTTCAAGCACGCAAGTAATAACAAAAACTCCTAAAGAAATTTTGATAATTACTGTCCGACCTTTTATTAGTAAATAAGCAAATAAACACCAGAAAACTTCATAAAATATTGCTGCTCCAGAATTATTAAACCACTCTTGACCCAACCCATTGTAAAACTTGAAAAAAAAGCCCATCCCGGTAACGATGAGCAGTGAAATAATGATATTTAGTTGCTTTTTTTGGGTAAATGTCATACAAAAGGCAATTGATTTGTAATTTGCTTTGTATAACATATTTCTGTAAGTTTTAAGGTTCTGTGCGGCTACCAGCGCCAACTACGCCGATTTTGTGGCGATAAGATAGTTCAGCCCCAAACCACCCCGAAGCACTGGTTAAAGTGCCGACAATCGTTGATAGAACTAATCCCCAAGGCAATACACCACCTACCGGATTACCAATACGTAAATATAGGTTAATGACTGTCAATACTAACAAAGTGACATTGATAATCATGTGCGCCCACCCGGCGGTACGCTTACGGACTCGTTCAATTTGCAAAAAGTCGCTCATACCAATAATAGCTGCAACTACTCCACCAGCCAAACCCGCAACAATTAGCCAAAAAGATGCCCGCGCCCAAAACTCGTCGCGGACTAGAAAGTATACAGCATCCGTTACTAAAGCCCCCGCTAAAAAAGCAATGGGAAAAATTACGCTCAACGGGTGTAAAGGATGACCAGCGATCGCAACGGTACTAGGTACACCTGTATCGCGGTATTCGCGATCGTCACTTTCGATAATTGGCGGAATATTAGGAAATGGGGTACTTGTTCGTTGTGTCTCCATGATTTCTCCTAGGGGTCGTGTGTTTACAGATTCTAAGCAGTGGGGAATTTTTCGAGATGAGCTTCCGCTTGGATTGTCAATTTTCCCGCCTCTATTTGTAACTTTTTGATTTTTAGCGACATTCCAACTAAATCAAAGTTGCTGAGATTTAAAATTGCACTGGTTTGATCGATCAAAGCTGCGGTTAATTCTGGTGATAGCTCCTCGCCTTCGCCATACTCCACATTTGCTAAAGTAACGGTTTGTCCGTTAGAACTCACCTCTGGAATTGCCGAAAATTCCACTTGCCCAGTTTGATTATTGGGTAATGATAAGATAGCCTTTAGAGCTATGTGGCGATCGCCTGGGAGCCTAAAATCAACTCTCTGGGCGCTAACTGTCGTGGGTTGTCCGTTAACTAATACCTGCAAGTTTTGCAGTTTGTCACGCACAAAATCACAATTGAAAGCGCGGTTGATATCTGACTCCGTAAGTACAGCGCGGACACTAGCATCGGTGGGTTTGGTTAGTTCAATTTTGCCGAAAGCAGCTTTGAGCGGATCAATAGCTACGCTGGTCATGTGCATATCTAATTGAGTTACGCGCAAGTCTTTTTGCATTACCAGCCCATCACCAGCAATTTTTACATCATCGACTTGTCCTTGAATCAACTTTAGTGGATCGGTTTTTATTGCTACATCTAAGTTTTCTAGTTCATCTAATTGGCTACCTACACCAATTTCTACAGCTTTATCTAGTGCTTGCTCTCCTAATCCGGGCTTATCTTGCATTACTTGTTGCTACTTCTTTGGGGTCACTGAGTAAATCTAACGATTTGCCCAGTTCTCTTGTATCTGTCTTGTGGTGGATGAAGCTATTTTTTAATTGGCTAGTATTGGTAGAATAGCTAAATATAACAAAAAATCCTCTTTGTTTATACATGATTAGTTTTGAGGAGATTCAAAGTTATTATCCTGACAAAAACGCCAACAATTTTACTTTTTATATAGACATCGATCCGTCGAAAGAAAGATGAATCACTAGAGTAGTTATGACAACCTAAAAAGTGTAGCCGACTTAAAGAGAGTAAGAGGATATTTTAAAATGGTAGTCAGTTTAGATAATGCCAAGCGCACTGCCCTAGGTAGCAAATTAGCAGATATTAAAGCATTACAAAACTTGCTAATTGCTAACGAGCAAAAGTTTTTAAGCGAAATCAAAGATGAAGATATCCGCGATCGCTTTCAAGATATGCTCAGAGATGACCAAAAAAACTTGGGAGTTTTAGACACAGTTATTGTCCAGTACGGCGTTCAAGCAGAACCCAAAGAAACTATTACCCAAATGGTAAGTAAGCTTGACGAACTTATGAGTGGTTCGGAACTAACGATTTATGAAAAGGTATTTCAGCACGAATTGCTCAAGCACCAGCAAACAATGAGTGGTATAACCGTACACAAAGCTGCTCAAAAAATTGGCGCTGATGTGATGGCGGCGATCGCACCATTAAACACCGTTAACTTTGAAAACCGCGCTCACCAAGAGCAGCTAAAAGGTGTTTTAGAAGTATTGGGTGTACGTGAATTAACTGGGGAAGAAGCAGACCAAGGTATCTGGGCCCGCGTTCAAGATGCTGCGGCAGCTTTTAGTGGTGTAGTTGGTAGTGTAGTTACTCACGCCAGCGACAAAGAAGACATGAACATCCAAGATATTATTCGGATGGATCATGCCAAAGTCAACACTCTCTTTACCCAAGTTGCAGCTACAGACGATCCCCAAAAACTTCAAGAATACTTTGGTCAAATCTACAAAGACTTACTTGCCCATTCTGAAGCTGAGGAGCAAGTTGTATATCCTGCTGTTCGTCCTTTCTACGGTGAACACGACACCACAGAATTGTACGACGAGCAAGCCGAGATGAAAAAGGTACTGGACGAAATCAAAGCCAGCGACCCCACCGCCGTTGACCAGTTTAAGTCTAAAATTAGAAGTTTAATGGACATGGTTGGCGATCACATTCGTCAAGAAGAAAGCACAATGTTTGCTGCTATCCGTGACAACATGAGCAGCGACCAAAGTGAGCAACTAACTACACAGTTCAAGGCTGCTAAGAGTGCCATTCAGCAAAAAATGTAGTTTTGTACTGTCCTGACTAGAAATCTCCAATAATTAACTTAAGTAAAAAATCTCACCATTTATAATTTTGGTGAGATTTTTTACTAGGTGATCGCGCGCGTTAGCCGTTAACCACCGCACCACCGTTAGGATGCAGAACTTGACCCGTCATGTAAGATGCGTCATCAGAGGCTAAAAATACAAAGCTGGGAGCAACTTCCTCTGGCTGTCCGGCTCTTTCCATTGGCACTTGTTTACCAAAACTTGCAACTTGATCGGGAGGAAAAGTAGCCGGAATTAGGGGTGTCCAAATGGGCCCCGGCGCTACGGCGTTAACTCTAATTTCTTTTTTGAGCAAGCTTTGGGATAGGCTGCGCGTAAAAGCTACAATCGCACCTTTAGTAGAAGAATAATCAATTAATTCCTCATTACCCTTGTACGCCGTTACCGATGTAGTATTAACGATCGCACTTCCGGCTTTAAGATGCTTCAAGGCTGCTTTAGTCAAGAAAAACATCGAAAAAATATTTGTGCGGAAAGTCCGCTCTAATTGCTCGGCGGTAATGTCTTCTATACTTTCTTGGGGATGCTGTTCGGCGGCATTGTTGATCAAAATATCTAGCTTGCCAAATTCCCCCACCGTTTGCTCTACTAACTGCTGACAAAAGCTCTCATTGCCAATATCTCCAGCAATAGTTACAGCGCGGCGATTTTGGGCTTCTACAAGCTGTTTAGTTTCTTTCGCGTCATCATGTTCGTTTAAGTAAGCGATCGCCACGTCTGCGCCTTCTTTAGCAAAGGCGATCGCCACCGCGCGACCTATCCCGCTATCTCCACCAGTAATTAAGGCAACTTTTCCCGCTAATTTCCCGCTCCCTCGATACTGCGGGTCGTCAGATTTGGGCTTGGGTGTCATCTCAGATTCACTCCCTGGTTGTTGGTCTTGAGATTGAGGAGGTTGTAGTTCTTCGGGCATTGTCAATTTCTCCTAATTGGGTTTAGCAAATTGCCAACGGTAAACCCCCAGATCGACTCATAGATCCAAGGATTTAGGCGAAGGCAAAAAGAATTATTTACATTGCGGTGCTAACAGCAGTCAAAAGCATTGTTATCTGCTTTTACCAAAAATTTAACAACTACTGTGGAGCTATTTATCATGCTAGAGGTGGAGAATATTTTAGCTTTGATAACTCTTGAGGCAGACAAGTGTTAGAATTTTATGTATTTAAAATTACACTAAAACAAATATATAAAATATTTAAAAAAATAGAATAATTTGAATTTTTCCCAATTTATTTATTAGCACTTTAAAGCTCAGGAATAATCCTCCCGTCCATGGAGAATTTAGGGAGCGGGATCTTCTTGTACTGCTAAGTCTGAGACTAGGCGATCGCATTTTTTTAAACTACAAAACTAAGCACCCACTGGTTTTATTTTTAGTAGATTGTTAACTTTAGACTTGGTTTCACTATTGAAAATATCAATAGGTGATAATAAACAGACCTTTTTCTTTAACCATTTTCTATGCTTTTCCGCCCTGCTATTAATGCAATGACAGGCTACACCCCTGGCGAACAACCAAAACCAGGAACGCCGATTATTAAACTCAACACTAATGAAAATCCTTACTTGCCTTCTCCCCAAGCCATTGAAGTATTACGCAACTTAGATAAAGAGTGGCTTAGGCGTTATCCTGACCCCTACGCGCGAGAATTTTGTCATGCTGTAAGTGAAGCTTTAAAAGTGCCGTCAGACTGGGTAATTGTGGGCAATGGTAGCGATGATATGCTCAATTTGCTAGTACGGGCGTGCGCTGAGGGAGGAAGTCGCACCTGCGCCTATCCTACTCCTACTTACGTTTTATACCGCACTCTAGCAGCCATGCAGCCTGCGGAAGTTGTCGAAATTCCTTACCCTGATGATTTTCAGTTACCGATTGATCAATTAGTTACCGCCAAGGGAGCAATTACCTTTATCGCTTCTCCCAATAGTCCCTCTGGTCATTGCGTACCCAAGGGCGATTTACGACAATTAGCAAGTCAGTTATCGGGGGTTTTGGTAATTGACGAGGCTTATGTTGATTTTGCCGAAGATTCTGCCCTTTCCTTAGTGCGAGAATTTGAGAATGTTATTGTACTGAGGACTTTATCAAAAGGCTATTCTTTAGCTGGGTTACGGCTAGGTTTTGGGATTGCTAACCCCAAATTATTAGCAGGATTATTTAAAGTTAAAGATAGTTATAACGTAGATGCGATCGCACAGTTAGTAGGTACGGCTGCAATGCGTGACCAAAATTACAAAAATATTTGTGCTGAAAAGGTAAAAGTATCAAGAGCAAAGTTAACTGTAGATTTACGAAAGTTGGGTTTTACAGTCAGGGATTCTTATGGTAATTTTGTGCTGGCAACTCCGACACTTTCCGCCGAACATATTTATCTATCATTAAAACAGCACGGTATTTTAGTGCGATACTTCAATCAGCCAGGATTACAAGACAAACTGCGGATTACAGTGGGAAATGACGAGCAAAATCAGCTATTGATTGAAACCTTAGAGATAATACTAGATAAATAGAAACCATAACTACTCAAACAAAAAACTCCTAAATCCTTGAGTATACTACAAAAAATTTTTGTAAAATTAGACCTTGCAAAATATTTTTAGTATAGAGTTAAATTGCAATATAAAATGATAGTGCGATAGCGCAAGCGCGCCCGATAACGGGCTTCACATTTATTCTAAATTCAACCAATTTTCAACCGTCACACCTACAACTCTCAGCATATCGGAATCATTAGAAACAACAATCAAGCCTTTCACTATGGCTGTAGCTGCTATCAATACATCCGCATCTTGGATAGGTGTACCCTTGCGTTTTAAATATGCATGAATTTCTGCGGCTTTTTCAATAATTTGTAAATTGTCTAACAGTAAAACTTTATATTTCCTACAAAATTCCTGAAACGTAGATAGCTTGTATAGGGCATTTATAGCCAACAAACCTCTTTTGATTTCATAGTAGGTTAGGCAACTTATAAATATTTCCTGCTCTTGAGTTTCTAGTTTTTCCTTAATCTTTAAATTATTTTTTAAATGTGCCGTAACTATATTTGTATCTAGAAGATAACTCATTTACTTTGTTATCTACCTTCAACGGCGGCATCAAAAGTTTCTATTTCCTCCAAAGTTAAATCGTTTAACATTCCAGCAGTTGCATTTATTACTAAAATACCATCTACTTTATTGCTCAAATCTCGATCCTCAATATTTATAAGCTCCTCTATAGAACTTTTTTTAAATAAATTGGCTATGTGCTGAAGCATCTCATTTTTATCTAATTTTTCTTGAAAAACTCTATTATTGGCAAATAAAGTATCAACTATTGGTGCTATTCGAGCTAAAAATATTTTCTTTTCCTCAGAAACTTCGTACATAGCATTCTCCAAGTTTTTTATTTGTACAATTACTCTATTTTACCTCTCACCAAAAGGTATATTGCAATTTTAGGTTGCAAAATGTGATGGCGCAAGCGCGCCCGGTAACGGGCTTCGCATTCATTCTATATTTATCCAATCTTCTACCGTCACACCTACAACTCTCAACATATCTGAATCATTAGAAACCAAAATTAAGCCTTTCACTATTGCGGTAGCTGCTATGAAGACATCCGCATCTTGAATAGGTGTACCCTTGCGTTTTAAATCTGCATGAATCTCCGAGGCTTTTTCAATAATTTGTAAATCATCTAACAATACAACTTTATATTTTTTGCACAATTGCTCAAATTCAGATAATTGTCTTGCAGCTTTTGCATACAATAACCCTCTTTTAATTTCATAAAAAGTTATGCAACTTATAAACACTTCTTGCTCTTGACTCGATACCTTATCTAATTCACGATTAACTTTTTCATTTTTCTTTAAGAGCGCTGTAATGATATTTGTGTCAAGTAGATAGCCAATATTTTTCATCTCCCTTCTACTGCTTCATCAAACATTTTCATTTGTTCTGGAGTTAAATCATTTAATGTTCCAGAAACAGCATGAGTTACCAAAATCCTATCAACTCTGTGAATCAAATCTTCATCATCAATAGCTGTAAACTCCTCTAACGAAAACTGTTTGAATAAGTCTACTAAATCTGGAACCATCTCATTTTTGTCTAATTTTTCTTTGTAAAAACTATTGCTATTGATCAAATTATTAACTATTTGCGATATGCGAACCAAAAATACATCTTTTTCTTGGGAAACTTCGTACATAACCTACTCCGATTTTTCTTGCTGATACAATTACTCTATCAACTTCGCCTAAAAGTGTTTAGTTGCCAATAAAAAAAGGTGGGTATTTACAACCCACCTTTTACAATCAATAACGAAGTATTAACCTAATAAAGATTTGGCTTTAGCTACTACATTTTCTACAGTAAATCCAAACCTTTCCATACATACAGGGCCAGGAGCGGAAGCACCAAAGGTATCGATACCAATCGCAATTCCTTCATCGCCAACATAACGACACCAGCCAAAAGTAACGCCAGCTTCTACAGATATGCGCTTCTTCACAGCTTTAGGCAATACAGATTCGCGGTAGGCTTCGTCTTGGTCTTGAAAAATCTCCCAACAAACCATTGATACTACTCGAACTTTCTTCCCTTCACCGCGCAACTGTTCCGCCGCTTGGACGCAAAGTTGAGTTTCGCTACCTGTACCCATCAAAATTACATCAGGCGTACCGTCGCTATCCGATAGAATATAAGCCCCTTTTTCTACACCTTCAATGGAAGAATTAGGCAAATTGGGTTGAGCCAGACGAGACAAAGCAATAACTGTTGGGCGAGTTTTGTTGCCGAATTTTTTGCCCCTAGCTGCCTTTATTGCAACTTTGTAAGCGCCACTGGTTTCATTACCATCAGCAGGACGCATTACCAATAAATCGGGAATCATTCGCAGTGAATTTACGTGTTCAATCGGTTGGTGGGTTGGGCCATCTTCCCCTAACTGAATTGAGTCATGAGTCATGACATAAATTACACCCGATTCTGATAGCGCCGCAAGGCGAATCGCTGCGCGCATATAGTCAGTAAAGACTAAGAACGTTGCACAGTAAGGAATTAAACCCGAACCATCCAAAGCTAAACCATTACAAATAGCTCCCATACCATGCTCGCGCACCCCAAAACGGAGGTTACGGTTTTGGTATTGTCCTTTTTGGTAGTCTCCCGCGCCTTTAATTAAGGTGTTGTTAGAAGAAGCCAAATCCGCCGAACCACCAATTAGCTCAGGCAAAATTGCCGATAGAGCATTTAAAGTTCTACCCGATTGGACGCGAGTAGCTTCGGCTTTGTCTTCAGGAGTGTATTTAGGTAAAACAGATTCCCAGCCTTCGGGAAGTTCTGCTTCGTGCATCCGCTCTAAAGTAGCTGCTTCTTGGGGATACTGCTCTTTGTAATTAGCATAAAGTTGATTCCAATCTTCTTCATGCTTTGCTCCGCGCTCAATTGCTTTGCGCCAGTGATTCATCGCATCTTCAGGAATTTCAAAAGGCTCGTAATTCCAACCTAAGCTTTCCCGTGTTGCTTGCACTTCTGCCGCGCCTAAAGCCGCACCGTGAGCTTCGTAGCTATCGGCTTTATTGGGAGAACCATAACCGATAGTTGTGCGGACTTTAATCATTGTCGGCTTATCAGTGACAGATTTGGCGGTTTCAATTGCTCGATGAATGGCATCAATATTAGTATTGCCATCTTCTACAACCAAAACGTGCCAGCCGTAAGACTCGTAACGCTTACCTACGTCTTCAGTAAAAGCTAAGTCGGTAGAACCTTCAATCGAGATGTGGTTGTCATCGTAAAGGGCAATTAATTTGCCTAATCCCAAGTGTCCGGCTAAAGAACAAGCTTCACTGGCTACGCCTTCCATATTGCAACCGTCACCCATAATTACATAGGTGTAATGGTCGATGATGGGCAAACCTGGTTTGTTGAAAGTCGCGGCTAAGTGAGCCTCCGCCATTGCAATCCCGACACCGTTAGCAATTCCTTGTCCTAGAGGGCCTGTAGTAATCTCTACCCCAGGATTCATAAAGTTTTCGGGGTGTCCGGGTGTTTTTGATTCCCACTGACGGAAAGCTTTAATATCATCCATCGTCAGGTCTTCGTAGCCTGTCAGGTAAAGCAGCGCGTACTGTAGCATACTGCCATGACCTGCGGACAATAAAAAGCGATCGCGATTGAGCCAAGCAGGATTTTTGGGGTTGAACCGCATAAAGCGATCCCACAATACAAAGGACATGGGAGCCGCGCCCATAGGCAGCCCTGGATGTCCTGATTTTGCCTTTTCTACAGCATCAATAGCCAGAAAGCGAATTGAATTAATACAAAGTTCTTCGAGAGATTGGGTTGCAACAACCATAGTTTCTTAATTATTAATGACGGGTTAGCAAGGGGATATTTGAAATCACACTTAAGCACACTACCGATCATCCCATCAGGTGGGTTGACGGACAAGCCTTGTTTTTTAGAAGTGAATTATTTGGGTTAGAATCAGCAATATTTCCTACTAATTTTTTTGTTTAAAACTGTGCGATAGCGCAAGCGCGCCCGGTAACGGGCTTCGCATCTTAAACATACTTTTTGAATGCTAAAGTCACGTTGTGACCGCCAAAACCAAAGGAATTAGACAGCGCCACATCAACTTTTAGATCGCGGCTATGGTTAGGAACGTAATCTAAATCGCATTCAGGATCGGGGTTTTCTAAGTTAATTGTCGGCGGAATTTTATCGTCAGCGATTGCCATTACTGTGGCAACAGCTTCAATCCCACCAGAACCACCTAATAAATGCCCAGTCATGGATTTAGTAGAGCTAATTGCTACTTTATAAGCCGAGTCGCCCAGCGCTTTTTTAATTGCCGCCGTTTCGGTGGGATCGTTAGCGCCTGTGCTTGTGCCGTGAGCGTTGATATAACTTACTTGTTCTGGACTCTGTCCCCCATCCTTTAAAGCCAACTGAATAGCTCTAGTAGCGCCTTCACCGCCGGGGACTGGGGAGGTCATGTGGTAGGCATCGCAGGTTAAACCGTAGCCAATAATTTCAGCGTAAATCCGCGCCCCACGACTAAGGGCGTGTTCGAGTTCTTCTAATAGTAGAATCCCTGCACCTTCCCCCATCACAAAACCATCGCGATCGCGATCAAAGGGACGGCTGGCACGAGTTGGCTCGTCGTTGCGGGTAGACAGCGTTCTAGCGGCTGCAAATCCGGCAAAAGACAAAGGTGTAACGGCGGCTTCAGTACCCCCGCAAATCATCGCTTGAGCGTAGCCTTGTTGAATCAGGCGAAAAGCATCACCTACAGCATTAGAACCCGACGCACAAGCTGTGACCGGACAAGAATTTGGTCCTTTTGCCCCGGTATGAATTGCCGTTAATCCGGCAGCCATATTGGCGATCATCATCGGAATCATAAAAGGGCTACAGCGATCGGGCCCCCGATTCAAATAAACCGTTTGCTGATCTTCTAATACTTTGATGCCACCAATACCCGTACCGATAATTGTTCCTACTTGAGCGGCGTTCAGTTCGTTGATTTCAAACTTTGCGTCTCGAATCGCTTGTAAGCTTGCTGCCACTGCAAACTGAGCAAACCTGTCCATCCGTTTAGCTTCTTTGCTGTCTATGTAGTCTTGGGGATCGAAGCCCCTAATTTCGCCAGCAATGCGGCATTTATGTTTAGAGGCATCAAACAAGGTAATAGGCACAATTCCACTGCGTCCTGCTAACAATCCTTGCCAGTAATCTTGGGGATTGTTACCTAGCGGTGTAATCGCACCGACACCCGTTACCACCACTCGTTTTAAATCAAAATGTGCCATAGGTCGTTAAAGTAGCGCGATTACTCACCCATAACTCGGAAAATTTGTCCTTATACTTCGGGTTTAGAGTTTTGGACGTTGACGCTTTAGTCAAGTAATAAAAGACTTTGTAACTTAAACTACATAGCGCTGATTTGCCTTCGTCATCTACCGCTTCACCCGAAAGCCTTACTTTATTAAGCTGAAGTGGCAACTTTATTGCTAATGTAGTCTACAGCTTGTTGAACTGTGGTAATTTGTTCTGCTGCCTCGTCAGGAATTTCTACGTCAAATTCTTCTTCTAAAGCCATGACTAACTCTACCGTATCTAAAGAGTCAGCGTTTAAGTCATCGGCGAAGTTAGATTGAGGTGTAACGCTATCTGGTTCCACGCTCAACTGTTCGGTGACGATACTTTTAACTTTAGCAAAAATTTCTGATTCGTTCATACTTCAACGTCCTTAGCGATTAATTAATCAATTGCTTGATGGCTCTAACATTTTGAGCATACTTATCTTATCTTAAAGGCGCGATCGCATAGCTCCGAAAAATTGAACATTTTTCCAAGTATCCCTATTCGGGGCTAAAATTTGGGTGTAGTTTATTTTGTAAACACGAGTAATATTAATGCTTGCAGCAGGTGCGATCCCTTGCTGGCAATTGTTGTTTTTAGCTAAAAATACTTGTTATGCCTGCTCAAAATTTAAAATATGCTTACTTTCCTGGCTGCGTCGCTCAAGGAGCCTGCAAAGAGCTTTATCAGTCTACTCAAGCTCTTACCCAAGCTTTAGGCATTGAACTTGTTGAACTCAAAAAAGCCGCTTGCTGTGGCTCTGGTACTTTTAAAGAAGATTCTCAATTATTAGAAGATACTGTTAATGCCCGTAATATTGCTTTGGCAGAAGAATTAAATTTAACCCTTCTAACTCATTGCAGCACTTGTCAAGGCGTGATTGGTTCTGTTGATGAGCGTTTAAAACAAGCAACGCATAAAGATCCTCATTATGTTGAAAAAGTCAATAGCTTACTTGTCACTGAAGGTTGTTCGCCTTACAGGGGAACTACTGAAGTTAAGCATTTATTATATGCTTTGGTCACAGATTACGGTTTAGAGGAAATTCAGCGCCGAGTTACAAAAAGTTTACAAGGCTTGAAATGTGCGGCGTTTTATGGGTGTTATTTGCTCCGCGCCCAGTCATCGATGCCTTACGACGATCCCCTTAGACCTGAAGCAATGGAAAATGTCTTTAGAACTCTTGGCGCAACGCCTGTTTATTATCGTGGTAGAACGCAGTGTTGCGGTTGGCCTTTGGCTAGTTATGCTACTACAGAATCGTTTAAAATGGCGGGGATGCACATTACTGAAGCGATTTCTCAAGGGGCGGATTGTTTAGTTACGCCTTGTCCATTGTGCCATCTTAACCTTGATTCTCGCCAGCCGGAAGTAGAAAAAGTTATTGGCAAAAAGCTCGGATTACCCGTGTTACACTTATCCCAATTAATTGCTCTATCCCTTGGTATTCCACCAAAACAATTAGGATTAGAGCGGCATATAGTTTCAACTAAACCGATTTTAGAAAAGTTAGGGATAGTATAGCTAATTTTATGCAGAATACAGTAGTTAGAGGGCGCTACCGGATTGTTAAAAATTTGGGTAGAGGCGGATTTGGTGAAACCTACTTAGCAGAAGACTTAGACCGTCCTAATTACCCTAAGTGTGTAGTGAAAAAATTACACGCAACTTTTAATTCTGGGCAAGAATTGGAGATAGCAAAACGTTTTTTTAATAGTGAAGCACAAGTTTTGTATAATTTGGGCGATCGCCACAGTCAAATTCCCCGTCTCCTCGCCCACTTTGAAGAAAATAACCAATTTTATTTAGTTCAAGACTTTGTAGATGGTCAAGACCTTAGTAAAGAGATAGCATCGGGGAAAAAGTGGAATGAAGCGCAAGTAATTTCTTTTTTAAAAGACATATTAGGAATTTTAGCGTTTGTCCATCAGCAAAATGTCATCCATAGAGACATCAAGCCAGCTAATATTATTCGCAAGCATGATAATACTTTGGCTTTAATTGATTTTGGAGCGGTAAAGGAAATCCAAACTGTAGTACATACTCAAAGCCACAGCCATCTAACGGTAGGAATCGGTACGCAAGGGTATATGCCTTTAGAACAAAGAGCAGGAAAACCCCGTTTCAACAGTGATATCTATGCAGTAGGAATGACAGCACTGCAAGCAGTTACGGGTGTTTCTCCCGAAAAATTACCAGAAGACACGCAAACAGACGAAGTACAGTGGAGAAATCAAGCAAAGGTAAGCGATCGCCTAGCAAACATTTTAGATCGAATGGTAAAAGTGCATTACCGCGCTCGCTATCAGTCGGCAGGAGAGATATTGCAGGACTTGGAAACTGCTAAAACTGTGGCGACACAATCTAATAGTAAGCCGGTAGGAGGTAGCACCGTTATCTCTAATGAAACAAAACAACAATCGGTAACAACTAGACAGCCATCAGTTATTAGCAATCCTGCGCCAGATGAACTTAAACCAAGGCGCTCTTTTGGATTGGCGATCGCTTTAGCCGTTATGGGTGCTGTTGCTGCAACTTTAGGTGCTACTGGGCTAGTTTCCTATTTACAGTCTAAACCTGCGAGTCAACCAATTGCTCAAACCCCACCTCAACCCATTCCCGTACCTCTAGAAACGCCTGTTGAAAGTCCTTCTTTACCTCTTGCTACTCCCGCCAGCCCTTCAGTCTCGCTAGAAACACCCGTCGCTAGTTCTGTGCAATCACCACAAAAACAACTAGAAACAACCGTAGCTAGCCCGATATTATCTAACTCACAAAATACTGTTCCCTTGAGCAATACAAAATGCTTAAGCACGACAGCCTCTGGAAATAGCGAACCTTTTATTAAAGGCTCTGAAGATATAACTATCGGTCAAGAAGTCGTAACTGCTGTAGCTATCCTAGGTGGTCAATCAAACTATATTCCTAAAGATAGTGCCGCAGGTGTTGCTTGTCTAATTGTCTCTCCTGATTCTAATGTCCAGTTTCGCAAGCTGAAGCTGACTTTTGGTATCAATAACACAAATCGATACTCAGGTACTACTAATGACAGTGCGGTAGTAGGGTTAACAGTCTATCTCGACCGTAGAAAAATAGGCTCGAAAGAAGTGAAAAGAGGAGAAAAACAGTTTTGGGAAGTAAATGTTGCCAATGCTTCAAATGTTGCTTTAGAGGCAGAATGTTTAAAACCTAAGCGCTACGGATCTGTCTGCCCGTCCATCGTCTTTACCCAAGCTGACCTAGAGTAACGTATCTTTGTCAAGACTTTACTACAGTATTTCACACAATAATTAGTTGCGATCAATGTAGTTACCTGTTCAAATTTTCGAGAAAAGTTGCTAGACTTAATTCTTTAAAAAGATTAAGTTATTTAATAT
>NZ_PVWN01000124.1 GCF_003003885.1 Chlorogloea sp. CCALA 695
GAGCTTGGTCAAATACATCGAAAAAGTGCTGAGAGAATTTGGCGAAAACTATGTAATTAATTTTGTCTAACTACTTACCTTAATTCAGTCCTGTAAAGATGTCAAATCAGTTCTATAGAGCACTAAGATTTCCAATCTCTCCTTCTGTTCAAGATTTAGAAATCCTTTAGCAGCCATTGCTCCTCCACCCTTGGTTTTAAATTTTTATTTTATGCTTTTTATATGTCTATCAGCTTACTGCCCTTAAAAGGGTTAGATTTGGTCATTGCGAGAAGTCAGATTAGGAGTACAAGCCTTCAACTTTACCATCTCTTAATTTTTGCAGCACAACCACCGAAGTTACTTTTCTCAGAAGAGTTAATGTCCACTTCTTATGTTTGCAACCGCTCCACAAATAACGTTTCCAGTCGCGTTATTATTTGCCTTTGTTCTATCAGTAACGTCTTGAGTTCAACAATTTCTTCTTCTCGAAGCAAATTTAGCTTGTCCTGCATCAATTCAATTTCAAGTTCCGCTTTTTGATTGACTTCGTAATCATGCTTTGCATCTACTCGGTCAATAACAGCTTGTCGATTTTGACTCATCATAATGATCGGAGCAGCGTAAGCCGCCTGAAATGACAACATCAGGTTCAGTAAAATAAAAGGATATGGGTCCCAATGCTGTGAAACCCCAACCACATTGAGAGTGACCCAAACAGCTAAGAGAACGCTCTGAATAATAATGAAGCGCCATGAACCCATAATGGCTGCAACCTGATCTGAAACGCGATCACCAAGCGAAAATCTTTGTTTAGGTAGTTTTTGAGCAGGTTTTCGCTCCCGTAATTGCTGGAGAAGCTTATATTCTTCGGGACTAACTCGCGTCCGCATTAATCTTTCTCGATTCATATTTTATTCCTGACGGAGTAGCAGCAGAGCTGAAAGTTAGACAGCTTGAATATTGTAGCCTTTTGTGGTGGAAAAAAGAGCGGTTTTGTGTGGGAGCGTAACAAATCGAGCTGTTTTTATCACATCTGTATTACTTTTTTGATTGAAAGGGCGTTTATTGAGAAAATCAGCGTGAAAACGCTTAAGTAGTCAGGCGGAATTAAACTTAAAACGTTCCAGTGTATAACCACCTTTAACACTCCGAGCTTCCATTCCATCCATGATGGCAAGGGCTGAATCATATTCATCCTCAAACGTCCGTGAGCGCAATTTCATGAGTCTTGAGTTGATGCCATTGCTCTCCAATCCGATTCATTTCGGAACAATATGGGGGTAGGAGGAACAGAAACAAAAGAGTGAGAACGCCAGCGTTGCCACTGTTGACGAGTCAGGTTGCTTTTATGCAAGGAACCATTATCTTGTACTACCACGGTCATCCGCCCGGTTGTCCTGAGAGTCTCAAATGCAAGTTCAGCAACCCAATCGATTAAAGCGTTTGTGAAAATAGTTAGAATCACCCGAAGATATTAGCAGAAATTTGATGGAAAACTATTAATATCTATGTTACGTTATTTATTGAAGATTACATTCGGCTGCATAGTTTATTTTTAAACACTATAAGTCTCTCCGAATCTAACTCTCAATACCTAATGATTCTGGAGATTTTTCATGTCATTGTATGTTGGTAATCTTTCCTACGATGTTGAGGAAAACGATCTTAAGCAAGTCTTTGTAGAATACGGAACTGTTAATCGTGTTCAAATACCTACGGACCGAGAGACAGGGCGCAAAAGAGGTTTCGCTTTCGTAGAAATGGGCGCAGAAACAGAAGAAGATGCAGCGATTGAGGCTCTTGACGGTGCTGAATGGATGGGTCGGTCTTTGAAAGTCAACAAAGCTAAACCCAAAGAAGATAGAGGTTCTTCTAGTGGTAGAAGAGGAGATAGTGGCGGTGGTTATTCTAGGCGCTAATTAAATCTTAAGCTAAATACATTTTCAAGCTGGCAGTGCTTGATTCACAACGGCTTTAGCGGCAGCTAAAGCTTTTTGGTGTGTAACTTTAGTAAGATTTAATTTGAGTAGAAAAAACCTTTATTCGCTGGCATAATGTTAGCCCACAACTATTATTAGATAGTAGCATTAATTAATTAAGTAAATCAAGTCGCAATATCCATTTTGTTAAGCTTGCACATTAAGTTTTTCAAGTAAAATATTCTTTTTCCCAGCAGCTATTTTATCCAAAAGCTACAATTAATACTTACTTAAAACCTGCTTATTGCCTTAAATCATTTTACTTGCGGCTCTGTTTACTCAAGCAATTTGGGTCGATAGATGTCGGGAAAACTAATCTCGTATGAGGATTTTCCTGGGCTAGAGCGATAGCACTCTGGGGACGTGCCAGTTGCAATAAGTACCATTTCCTACCATCCTTTTCCCATACGGCTAGTAAGTCGAATCCATCACGAGGGGTTATGGCAATTGGTTTGTGCTGCATGATAATTCTCTTTAACAACGAGTGGTTACTTTTGTTTCGATACGCTGCCGACTTCTTGTAAAAACTTCAATACAGGCGCTCGCCCTTTGGCATTGCCGGATATTAAACATGGCTACATGGGTTCTTGACAAAGGTAATTTCATTGCTTTGGACAACCATTTGTATGCGGTTTGACGGCTAGAGAAAACACCAGACTGCCACAAGGGGTCGAACTTCCGATGAGCTAAACTGCGCCACCTCCGTAACTCTTTGTTGGCTAGAGTCCCCAGTGCAATGATGGTTTTGGGATGACACCCCACCCTAGCGTCGCAGTTGGGGTAAGCATCACATAGGTAGATGAATCCGTAACTTTGGTCATAAATTGTGACTTTACCCATAACCTTGCCGCAATGGTAAGCTTATGCTTCCACTAAAGTGTGGCTTGCTTATAGTTCCAAACCAATTTATCTTCGCGCTGCTTTAAAAGCAGTACGAACCTCTTGAAGAGCAAAAACAGCCTGGTTTAGTCAATAGCTTTGAAGTAGCTGGTTTACTAGGTATAAAGACCTTGATTATGAAATTGCCTAATAGCCTGAAAGACCTCCTCGCAACACTATTCGATTTGTTTGATGCGAGATTTTTTAATATATTTAATGTACTGCGCTGAAATTGCCCTTTCATAGCTCTGGGAAATGCCTGTAAAGAATTCGCTTAAGATACCCAGTGAGGTTGGCTACTACTGTCATAGGTAGCGGTTATTCGTTCCTTTGGAGCAAATCTTGAAGTAGCTGTGGAGTGCGATCGCGCATTGAACTTTACGTCAAGTTTTTTTCTACTGCAATCTTCTACTTGGTTCTGAGGGGTAGCAGAAAACTGATTAGAATTCTCCTTAACAATCTTTTGAGTCAAAAAATCAAGCACAGATACCTGAAGAATAAAACAGATTTTCACTCCTTACATTCAGTTTTGGCAAGACTTTTCCCATCTACCACATCCAAACCTTGTTTTTGGGAATTTCGAGCATACGAGCAAAAGCAAATGCCTGTGACTGCGTAGCCAGTAGAACAAGACTGAGCAACCCCTAATGGCATAAAGCCACGAATCACTCGGACACAAAGTAATTAACTTCTCCAAGCAAAATTGAGCAACGCCTAACGGCATGAGGCCACGAAATACCCAAATGCGACGCCAGGGTGGGCTCCCATCCTGGCACTTGAGCAGCGCCTAACGGCATAAAGCCACGAATCGAGTGCCTACGTGAAAACCCTTGACTGAGAAAGGCTCATTTACAATCTTACAAGCACCTTCGAGATGGAGAACCCGACGAAAACACAAAATTTACTAAATTCTCCCTTACCTTCAGCCCCTCAAACTAAGTCCATATAAACTTTTCCAGAAATGGCAAGCTTATCCTTCCAATTTGGACTAATGGCAAACTTATGGTTCCCATCTGTCAATTATATCCAAAATTAGCTGACGCAAAAATGAGGGCTATAGTGTTGTTGACGGCAAACTTATGGTTCCAGTTGTGGCAATATTATGGGTAAATTTACACTTCGCGCTGTCTATTAACGACACACTAAGCTGATAGACATTTAACTTGTAAGAACTTTATTTCCTTTATTACGGAGCTTTCTATTCCAATTAATTACTAAG
>NZ_PVWN01000054.1 GCF_003003885.1 Chlorogloea sp. CCALA 695
CATTTCTTAATAATCTTCTTTTTTACATCTTCAAAGTTTACGATATTTGTAGTGGGTTTGATCTCAAATTGCTGTAAAATAGACATTGCCTCGTACACCTTAAGAACTTCAAGGGGTGGTCCTTCATGGCTAGCACTGTTTTTATCTACAGGGATTCCTAGTATTAGAGCGCAAATCACCCTCATTGTCAGTTCTACGAACAGAGGATCTACTTGAACTTCTTTTGGGGGAGCGGTTTCTTTGATTGTGTTGAGGGTTTGTTCGCAAGCAAGCTCGATAACTTCAACATATTTAGTCAGACTGCTAGAACTAAACTCAGGGTTCCATGCCTTGCGTCGCCACTGCCACTGCTCTCCGTCTTGACCGAGCAAAATCGGTCCGCTAATATCGTTCCAAGCGTTGTTCATTCGCTGCGCTCTAACTAGGCTGCCATCTTTCATGCCATTAACAATAGTATCTTCGATAACTTTTGGTTGGCTCAAAACAACAACTGGATAGTTAGTCCAGTAAACATACATTGGACCTAGCTGCTGACTCCAAGCGAACAATAATTGGAAGTATTTTTTTTGTTTTACTGCTGTTAATACTTGAGGGATATTTCCTAACAGCCAGTGCTTAGGGGGAGAGGGAAGCAACTGTAAAGGTTTGTAAGCGTTCGTTTGTTGCCACCAGCGTATGCTAATTATTGCGGCTGTAGTAGTAACGCCTAGAACTATTGCTAAATATGGCAATGAGTCGGAAAAAGTAACCTGAGCAGCAATTTTGAACATAAGTTTATCTTTGTCTCGTAAAAACTTCAGAGGTTTAAATAGTAGAGATCATGATCCTTAGAATCATGACCGCACGTAAGGCGTATGCAACAGATTCGCTGCCTTGCGTTTAGCCGCCTCTCCCCGCCTGTCGTAACGCGCGGTAGTTACAGGACTTGCATGACCCGCCAGCTTCTGCACAGTGCTAATATCTGCCCCCCGGTCTAGCAAATTACTGATAAATGTACGCCGAAAATCATGGGGAGAGAAAGAAGGGATTTGTGCCTCCGAGCCTCGTTGTCGTAGAATATCCAGTACAGCTTGGTCAGTCATTCTTCGTTGCTCAACTTTACCCCCCTTGCGCGTTGGATAAAACAGCGCCCCGACTGCATCCCCCCGCCAAACCAGCCAGTCCATCAATGCCGCCGTCGCCCCGTCATCTAGATAAGTCGTCCGATCTTTATCCCCTTTTCCTGATCGCACCGTCAAGCAGTTATCAACCATATTCCAATCAGACAAATCTATTGCTACTACCTCAGAACGCCGTAAACCAGCCGCGTACAGCACTGCAATTAATGCTGCATCACGGCTGCCCTTGACAGACTTATCCTGAGCGCAGGCGTTAAATAGAGATTGCACTTCCCCAATGCTCAAAGCCCTACCCTTCAACAACCTTTGTCCAGTTTTACGCTCAATGGCGATCGCTCTATGGTAATCTTCTGCCGACATTTGCCCTAATTTCCAGGCTTCTTCGAGTACCCGACTCAGCGCCGCCATCATTTTGTTGGCATTACTAAAAGCGTATCTTTCGCTCAATTGCGTGTAAATAGCTTGAGTGTGCTGATATCTGAGTTCTGCCCAAGGAAAGTTAATAGCATCAAATTCCCCAGCACTAACAACTTTGGTGATCGTTTCCAGCGCTCCTTGCATTGTCCGCTGCGACGAAGGGCTTAACTGGGACAAATAAACCAACATTGGATTGAGAATTAATTTGCCAGTCGGGGCAAAGTCTTTTGTAGAAGATAGAGAGATCGCATTAACAGTCGTTATTTTTTCGTTCAAAACAGCCAATTCCTAAAATACGTAATTATTTTAGCATAGCTATTGAGAACGGCACTTCTCATAACCTATTTTATACAGAAATACTCTAGCGAAACTCTAACGACAAGCAGTAGGGTACACTGAGAGTTAATTGCTTTTTTGGTTGCCTGTATGAGTTCCAGCAAAACTAAAATCAGTCTGCAAAGTGCAGTTGCATATCCTTGAACATCAGCTAAGGTTATTAGCTTACTGGGTCTATTTACAACCTTGATAACCTTTAGGGCTTCGTGGCAGTAGTAGCGTTGCATATGCAGTGACTTGCGTGCAGCCAAAGATCAGGCAACCCTTTTGTAGAAGTAATTGACGCACTGGAGGGAGCGATTGCCTCCGGCACTGCGCCCGCGCAATCGCAATATTGGGGGTTAAAGAGGAATGATCGAACATGAATGGGGGATTAGGATGAAAAATGTAGTTACCCAAACCGTGCAACAGCAAGTGCAAGAAATTGTTGGTAGTGCAATTCCTCCGTTGAAAAATCAATAACTAAGCAAAGGCTCGACTTTAGCTAATACTTCCTCAATTAATTCACTTGGAGCTTTTTCAACAAACTTAACTTGACGTGCTTTCCAATCAAAACTTTTAATTTGATCGCTTAAAATAACACCAAATGTTTTCATCCCTTCCAGTAATTCGACTTCAAAGGGATAGCCTTTTGAATGTTTGGTTATTGGACACATCAAAGCTAGTGATATCAGCTTGTTATACTTACTTGGCGACAAGACAATAGCAGGTCGTTCAAATCCCTGTTCGTGTCCCAGATGAGGACTAAAATTTAGCCTTACAATATCACCCCGTTCTGGAATATAAATTCTTGTTGGCTTACCAGGTTTCATTACCTACAGGCATCCCTGTGTCAGTTTCTGCATGAATATTGTCTGAAGTTACCCCCTCAAGAAGTTCATCAAGAGTATACTTATGCCGCTTTGATCGAATTACAAGGCTATTGTCAATAACGTCGAAGCTTATATTAGTCCCTTCTTCTAGGTGGGCTTGCTTTGCTATCGGTGCGGGTATACGAATACCTAGACTATTTCCCCATTTGGCGACTTGAGCAGCCATGATTGAGACTCCGATTAATTTCCTGTATATATACAATGAGTATACAACATTAACCGTGATTTCTCCTCCTTGAAATCCCGTATTTTTTCAGAGGCGAGAAAGCCATTACTCAAGTGATTTTTGGGATAGAAGTTTAAGTTAATGGCTGCCATGTCTATATTGAAGCGTATTAGATGTTGCTTGAGCGCAATGCAGCAAGTGATCGCTAGTTGGATTGGGCAGCAGCATCGCGGTAAGAAAGTTTCCTTGTTGCAACTACAGCAAGCGCTAGGTATGCCCTTGGTTGAAGTTTGGCTAGGGCTGCTGCATTCCCCTACGCCGTATCAGTGGGAGGGTAGAGGTGAGTTTTATCGGGAGGCGCAGGATATTTCATTGATTGGATAAAATCGGTTTAACAGATAAATTCTTCTATTATGCAATGCCGTTTAGTTAAATCATTTCTTTGCGTGCAATGCCTTAGAATTATGGGTTTTTTCGGTTCAAATGTGCTTCTCCCCATTTACAAAGCACTTGTAAAACAGGCTCCAATGTTCTGCCGTAGTCGGTAAATGAATACTCAACTTTAGGCGGCACCTCTGAATAAACATGACGATTGACAATCCCATCCCTTACCAATTCTTTAAGTTGCCCAATCAGCATTTTTTCCGTGATTTCTGGCATTAATCGTTTCAGTTCCCCAAACCGTCTTACTTCATCTTTCAAATGCCACAAAATCAAAATCTTCCACTTGCCACCCAATATTTTTAACGTTGCTTGCACAAATTGAGTGCCTTCTGTCTGTTCCGGCATCTGTGCCACCTTTAAATCTCTCTTTAGATACTGACAAAAAAGTAAGTAGTTCCAAAATTACCAGTGTAAGTTTACCCTAGAAATTGTTTGCTCTATCTCTACTCAGAGGAATCAATCTGATGGCATCTCTTTCAGGAAAAGTGGCGATTGTCACAGGCTCATCACGTGGTATCGGTCGCGCGATTGCCGAAAAGTTAGGACGTGACGGCGCAAACGTAGTTGTTACCTATGCCGGAAACCAAGCTAAGGCGGCAGAAGTGGTGCAGAAAATCGCTTCCTTTGGATCGAGAGCTTCCGCAGTTGGGGTAGATATACGAAAGCTAGAAGATGTGAAAAGTCTGTTTGAAAAAGCGACCGCCCAATTTGGCAAAGTTGATATCTTGATTAACAATGCCGCCGGAGTCAACGTATTTAAGCCCACTGCAGAAATGACCGAGGACGAATACAACAGTATGTTTGATATCACACGCGGGGTTTATTTTGCCCTTCAGCAAGCCGCTCATCATCTTGCTGATAACGGACGAATTGTCAGTATCTCCACCAGTGGTACAACAATGGCAATTTCTGGGGGCGGAGCTTACGCAGCAAGCAAAGCAGCGATCGAGCATTTCAGCACCGCTTTAGCCAAAGAATTAGGCGCAAGGGGAATTACAGTTAATACTGTTTCTCCAGGTGTCACCGAAACCGATGGCTTGGTGCTGGAACCTGAGCAAGTCAATCAAATGATTGCTCAAACTCCATTGGGGCGATTAGGACAACCCGCAGATATTGCCGATGCGGTCGCACTGCTAGTTTCTGATCATGCCCGTTGGATTACAGGTCAAAGTATTCGAGCCAACGGTGGTATTGTTTAGAAAATTTCTATACTAGCTAATTTTCACGATTACAATATCCCGCTGATGACAGTGAAACATTACTAATTCAAGGAGATTTTAGTTATGACATCCTTTGACAAAGCGACAGAGCAGTCAAACGTTCCACTGACAGACTTGCCTCAAGGATTTGGCGGACAAATCCGATTCATGGAAGGAGCGCAGCATAGTGCTTTTGCAACTTCTGTGCTAATTGCCGATGTTCCTCCAAGCGCAGGACCCCCATTGCATATTCACTACACCGAAGAAGTGCAAGTTTTACCTGCGTGTCGGCTGGAGTTTTTAATTGGTGACGAGCGCCAACCAAGCGAACGCAATATTACCCTCATCAACATATTTACCGTAATGCCAGAAAAACAAGAAACTGCTGCCGCCAAAATTGCTGAAATTTATGAAAATTTTGTTCGCCATCAACTAGGTTTTGTGAGAGTTGAAATTCGCGCATAGTTTAGATGGGACAACAGTAGCAGCAATCGCCCATTGGCAATCGCTTGCAGCGCTAGCAACTATGCAGCAAAACCGAGATTATCCATGCCGCTTCTCATATTTATGAAACGGTCGCATTAATTAACTAATCAGGCAAAATTCAATGAATAAATTAGCTGGAAAAGTTGCACTAATCGCTGGCGGAACAGGCGGCGTTGGGGAGGGCATTGTGCGGGCATTTCTTCAATCCGGCGCAACCGTTGTTGTTCCCTCCCGCACTCCTGATAAACTCAACCAATTGCGCGAACATTTAGGAGAACTTGAGCGCGAACGCTTGATTCTGATTGAGGGCGAACTGAGCGATATCGAGCGCGCCGAAGAACTACGCGCTCAAATTATGGAAAAAGTGACCCAGTTAGATGCGGTCGTTGCTTCCATCAACGGGAGATGGAACCAAGACATCCCTTTAATCCAAACTTCCTTAGAGGATTGGCGACAGATGCTGGAAAGCAATTTGACCGCTCATTTCATTGCCGCTCGCACTTTTTTACCTGTTTTGAAAAAAGGCAGCAGTTACACCCTAATCGGTGGTGGTGCGGCAGAACAAGCAATTCCAAATTACGGTTTGGTTTGTATTCCTGCGGCAGGACAACTGATGCTAACGCAAATTTTAGCTGCCGAAAGTAAAGGCACTGGTATTCGGATCAATGAAGTTGTCTTGCACAGCATGATTGCTACCCGTGAACGTCCTAGTGCCGAGCATCCAGAATGGCTTACCGCCAACGAAGTAGGTCAATATACAGCTTGGCTGGCAACGGATGAAGCCACTATGGTAAGCGGCAGCATTATTCGCTTATACCAACATTAAAAAATACCTATTTCATCTTGCTCCCTAGCTTGTTAGTTTGAATCGCTGGCAAAAAAACATCTCGAATGGAGAACAATGTCATGCCTCTTTAATGACCCATTACTAATCTAAACGACCTTTACTATTGCTTTAACATAGAAGGATTGCAAATTATTGCCATTCCATCAAATCATTAAGCTGATTCGTCCTTGTTAGTTATTAACCAAAATGGAGTAAATAGATGCAGATTGAGAATGCAGTTGTCTTAGTTACTGGTGCAAATGGCGGGATTGGAGCGGAATTTGTTACCGCACTCCACCAGGCAGGTGCTGCGCGCATTTATGCTTGCGCCCGTAAGCTTGAATCTTTGTCTAAGCTAGTTGCTTCTGACCCAGAGCGGATTGTACCGCTCTCCCTGGATATCACCGATCAATTATCAATTCAAGCGGCGGTAAGCCAGTGTCAGGATGTTAACTTGTTGATTAACAATGCCGGAGTGCTGCTTAGCTATCAGGGATGCATCGCTGTACCTAATCTGGATGATGCTAGAACCGAAATGGAGATTAACTACTTTGGTACATTGGCGATGTGTCGTGCCTTCGCCTTAATCCTCAAGGCAAACGGGGGCGGAGCAATTATCAATATCTTGTCGATATTGGCGCGAGTACCCATCCCGATGACTGGCTCCTACAGCGCTTCTAAAGCAGCAGAACTGTCGATGACACAAACCGTTCGGGCAGAACTGGCAGCCCAAGGAACTCAGGTCATTGCGGTCATGCCTGGAACTGTCGATACCGACATGGCAAAAGATTACCCACCGCCAAAAGTATCTCCCGCAGAAGTTGCAAAGGCTTCTCTACAAGCGGTGATTGACGGCATTGAGGAAGTGTACCCTGGTGAGCAGGCAACTCAAATGGCTGCCCAGATCGTTGACAATCTCAAAGCAGTTGAAAAGCAATTTGCTCAAATGTTGCCTTCAACTTAGTTACTTTTAACCCAATCTATTCAGAGAACACCATGAGCAATTCAAATTTTAATTTAGTTCTACTATAGGTAATTTAATCGGAAAAGTGGCAATCGTCACTAGGGCTTCTCGCGGCATTGGGTGCGTAATCATTGTTCGCTCGCCTGCAAGGAATTCCAGAAGGCTACTGGCTTGCGCCTTCTCACTGGCGTTTAAAACTTTGCCGAAAACATCTAGGACTACCAGATAACATTTTTATAGTTGTTACCAGCAAGTGCATAATAGTGAGTAATACTTTACACTTATTCAACTCAAGTTATTCTTTACGGTGCAAAACTCCTCTATTTCTTCTCCTACATCTAATTCCATCGTTGCCAAACTTTTGGAAGTTGATGCTGACTTAGCAGTGACTGAAGTCCAGTTAGCGGCTCAACTTCAGTCCATTCAAGAGAAACGCCACAGTCTCAAAAACGTTATTAGCCTATTTCCTCCTGTAAATACTGCCGCTCCTACACCTGTAGAAACATCAACTCCAGAATTAGTTGAAAAACTAGCAGAACCCCTTGCTCCAGAAGTGGCAACTCCAGAGCTAGAAGATACAACGATAGATACCACCGAAGCTGCGCCATCTACTCAAAAGCGACAAGGTAGGAAAAATTCATCTTCTACTAGCAAGTCAAATAAGAAATCTGCACCCACCAGGGAGGCAAGTAAAGAAGCAGATACTTGGCAGCAGTATGTCAAAGATGAGTTTAGCAACGCTCCTTTAGCTGAGGCTGTAGCTCAAGTTATGCAACAGCAAGAAGGTCAGGTATTAGAGATTACCACAATCATAGATGCCATTTTCACCAATAAGATTCCCAAAGAGCTAAGAAGCAAAGCGCGCGAACGTGTCTCAAATGTTCTTTCAGTTGGGACAAAGAGTGGGAAATGGTATCGAGGGCAACTAGGAAAATATAGTATGTCTAAAGCAGCAGTAGTAGATGATTTAATCACCTAAAAAAACAGCCGCCGCAAATTTGTGAAAATTTGAGATTTACGGGATTGTGGGTACGCTTGTACCCAGTTTATGACAGTTAAGTTCTGCAATGGCACGATATTGGTGCGGCACTCGTGCAATTGCTTTTTAGCTGACCTTGATATTATTTGTACACTACCTTGACACCCAAAAAATTTCACTTTTGCAATTCACCTAAATATTTGGTTAAGCAATACTTTTCACAGAATCTAGATGTTTGTTATTGATGCTTGTTAACAGCTACATAAATAAGGGAGTAGTAGCGTAAGAACGAACGCTTGCTGACTTTTCATTATTCTTGATAAGGGATATACAACTGCTGCACGGCTTTTCGTTTTGCCGATTCTCCTCTTCTATCGTAACGAGACGTAGTGGCAGGGGAAGCATGACCAGCTAAACTTTGTACAGTCAGTAGATCTGCTCCAGAATCTAGCAAGTTTGTGATGAACGTGCGCCGGAAATCGTGTGGAGAAAGCTTTCCCACCCCTGCAAGAGCCGCTCGTTTTTCCACAATCAACATTACCGCTTGGTCGGTCATCTGCTTAATTTCGATGTGACCACCCCGCCTGACTGGACACAGCAACGACCCGGGTGCATTACCTCTGATTAGTATCCACTTAATTAGTGCTGCCTTAGCTCCATCCGGTAAATACACCGTGCGTTCTTTTGCACCTTTTCCTTTACGGACTTGTAGCGCGCCAATGTCAGAGTCAAAATCTGTTAAATTTATTGACACTGCTTCCGAGCGTCGTAATCCTGCTCCCGCCAGAATTGCTATCAAGGCTGCATCTCGTGCGCCTGCTGGTGATAGGTCTTCTTGGCAAGCCCTAAACAGTGCGAAGATTTCCCTTGGCTTTACCACTCGTCCTCTTAAGGGTGAATTACCCCGAATTGTAGCAATATCTGCTGCTCTAGTGTAATCATCAGCATTCATCAATCCTAAACGTTGGGCTTCTTTGAGCGTCCTTCGCAAAGCACACAACATTCGGTTAGCTGTAGCAGGCGCGTACTTCTCTATCAGCACTGAGCGAATTGCCGCCGTATGTTGGTAACGCAGTTTAGCCCAATCTAAAGTCAGAGCATCGCACTCCTCATTACTTAGCAGTCGCGCACTCATATTGAGTGCCTTGTGCATCGTGCGCCGAGAAGCAGATTTTAGTCCCGACAAATATACAGCCGCGGGTTGCTCGGTCAAGGGCTGCGCCGCCTTTAATGCTAGTTCTGCTCGTCGTGTGCCTAGCTTTTTCATCCCGCTCAACTAATTTGGTAAATCCGTATTTCCATAAGTTATTATTACCTAAGCAGAAAGCAAGAGAGCGCTTACTCGATAAAACTCAATAGAAAGCGCGTTCGGGTCAACGAGCAAAAATACGCATTCCAGTTAAATAAAATTGCTGCTCCAGTGCAGACTGAGCGCTGTTGAAAAGTAAATAGCTCAGAACTTTATATTTCACATAGCCTGCCCACAGCATCTGGAATTTTATAGAACTAAGTGCCGAAACCCCAGTACAACGAGATTACGTCAAGTCGCCTTTAGTGCCGCAATCGCTGCACTGGCAATCGTTTTGATCACCTTTTGTCAATTGGTTGCCACAAGCATTTTCTAATGCTGATTGGCTAGGGCAGTCATTAATGACGTGCAGCTTAGAAATTGCGTCAATTAATTCCCAACGCGATACAGGTGGTAAATTCTTTGGTTTGTTATTTTTAGATGCCATCAGGCTGCTCCAAAATGCTAATTTCTTTCCCAGCCTGTTTTATAAGTGGGTTAGCCAAAATTTTCTAGGACAGAAAAACACATTAAGCTAAAAAGTTAAACAGGTATCGCCAGGGCAACCGCATAAAAATTATTGAGTTAAAAGTTTGATGAGATAGGTCTGGTCCCAAGCTGCCTTTTTGCGTCTGGCGGCAATGCCACGTTTGGATGAGGAGTCTTTGGCGAGAAGATTGAGAGCCAGATGCCTGAGCAAAGCCATGTTTTGAGGAGCAAAATCACGGTGAATGCGGCAGGCATCCTCATGGAAGGAGACATCCAGTACCCAGTGCAGAGAATTTTCAATTGACCAGTGGGTTCGGACGGCATTCATGAGCAAAGTCGCCTGACTGGGTAGACTACTGATAAAGAATCGATTTTCCGTTGTCATTTGACCGTTACAGCGCCGCTCACTTTGCACCAGCACAACAGTTTGTAGTCCTTGCCATAGAGGTTTTTGGATTAGATAGTCCAATTGTGAAAGCGTCCAACATCGGCGGATTTCAATTCGTCCATGACCCTTATCTATCGATTGAGCAAAGCTGTGAGTAACGTCCTCAAATTTAGACTCTTGAGCCTGCTGAAATAACCACTGCACATCTTCAAACAATCCACCTTGATTCCCTTTAAGCGCTAAGACATAATCAGCACCACCTTCAATGATGGTACTAGCAATATCTCTCTGACAGCCCATTGCATCAATCGTCACGATACATCCTGCAATTTCCAGTACCTTCAGCAGGGCTGGAATCGCTGTGATTTCGTTAGATTTATCCTCGACTTTGCGTTGTCCTAGCACTAGGCGATTAGCACTTGCCCAAGCGCTCACCATAGGAATTGCGGATTTGCCGCATCCTTTCCCACCAGAATGACGCAGCGTTTTGCCGTCTATTCCTATGACCTCGGCTCCTAGCAGTTTGCTAATGGACTTCACCCAACTTACAAAACAGATTTGCATTTGGTCTGGGTCAAGACGCGCAAACACCCGTCCGAAGGTATCCGCACAGGGAATTCCACTAGGTAAGGCTAGAAACGTTGACAGCCAGTCTTGTTTTGCTCTCCCGTACTCTGCCATATCCTCCCAGCCCTCTGCTCCACTAATCACTGAACACAGGGCAATTGTAATGATATCCAATAGCAGATGCTCCTTTCCTCGGATATCACGGGGGTCTTTTAGGCTGGCAAAATGGGTCAGTATGCTGGCATCAATTATCTGACTCACTGGGGTGTTCCTACTTGCTTTACTTTACCCCACCCTACCGCATCTTTTTTATGCGGTTGCCCTGCAGGTATCGCCCCATTACTCGATTACAGACTCATTTACCGCTATCATTACCTCTAAAATCTACCTAGCTCAAATGCTAACGAGCTTCCCAAGATGAGGATGCTCAAGTAGTACGCTTGCACTCTCTAGTACCTGCCCATAGAATAGCAACGGTGTTAGGAGTTACAAAGGTCATGAATAAAGCTGAATTAGTTGATGCGATCGCCCACAAAACAAATGTTAGCAAGAAAGAAACCGATGCTATCTTAACTGCCATAGTAGAAGAAATTATGGCAGCAGTTGCAAGCGGGAGCAAAGTAAGTTTTGTCGGCTTTGGCTCTTTTGAGCCGCGCGAACGTCAGGCGCGCTCTGGACGTAACCCCAAAACAGGTGAAGCAATGACAATTTCAGCAACTCGCGTCCCTGCTTTTTCTGCGGGTAAGTCGTTCAAGGACAAGGTTGCTCTAGGTAAGTAAGCATTAGTTTTAGGAGTGAGAATGAATAAAGATAGGAAGATTGTTCACGTTGATCTTGATGCTTTTTATGCCTCGGTTGAACAACGCGACAATCCTCACTATCGAGGTAAGCCCCTTGTCGTCGGTGGATTGCCCCAAGAGCGCGGTGTAGTAGTTGCTGCCAGCTACGGGGCTAGGAAGTTTGGTATCCATTCCGCCATGCCCTCTTACCTTGCCCTGCAAAAATGTCCTACTCTGGTCTTCGCTCCACCTCGCTTTGAGGTCTACCGCAGCATTAGTACCCAGATTCATGCTATTTTCAAGCGCCATACGGATCTCGTAGAACCTATAGCCCTTGATGAAGCATACCTTGATGTCACTCAAAATAAGCTAGGGCTGCCTTACGCTACCACTATTGCCAAACAAATCAAAGCAGCAATTCTCGCAGAAACTAACCTAACGGCAAGTGCCGGAGTTTCGGTAAACAAGTTCCTAGCAAAAATGGCATCGGGCATGAACAAGCCCAACGGACTAACGGTGATTCTACCCGAACATACCGCAAATTTTGTCGCCGCCCTACCCATTGAGAAATTTCACGGGATTGGAAAAGTCACCGCTACCAAGATGCACGATTTGGGCATTCACACTGGAGCAGACCTTAAGCAATACAGCCAAGCCGAGCTAGTGCGTCACTTCGGCAAGGTGGGACATTTTTATTACCTGATCGCTAAGGCAGAAGATCACCGAATAGTCGAGCCTAACCGCCTCCGTAAATCAATTGGGGCAGAAACTTCGTTTACTAAAGACTTAGACGACCCACAACTAATGCTGCTGGAATTAGAAACTATCGCCCAAACTGTCCAACATCGCGCACGAAAGCTACCAAACTTTGGGGCGCACCATCACCCTGAAAATCAAGTTTACTGACTATGAGCGAATCACGCGCAGTAAAACTGTAACTGCTGCTGTTGGTAAGGCGGAGGCAATTAGCCAAGTAGCCAAGGAACTGTTAGCATCGGTTTCTCTAGAAGGACGCAGCGTTCGATTATTAGGTATTTCCCTATCAAATCTCGACGGAGCCACTGAACCAAAACCAGTTCAATTATGCTTATTTGAATAGACTGCTTTTCCACACTGGTAACAAAAGTTCCTTGAAACTCAAATCTTGTACAATTTTGAACAATAGTGAAGTCTCACTCGTACCTCTATGAAAATTGTGGTTGTGTTGCAAAAACTTTGTGAGGACAGAAAACCTCTGTGGCAGGCGTTTAGATTATGCAGTCACTCCAAAGATTTGATTGAGGAAGAGAATCCGCTCAATGATTGCTCCCTTGGGAACGCCCACAACTTGTCCTTTCCGCATCATGTTCATGATTTCGTACCCCCTGATGGTTTGCCGTGCTGTATTAAGTGAGCCAAATCCCATTCTCGGTTTGACTAATCGTTCAATGCCGCGATGGTCTTGTTCCACAATATTATTGAGATACTTAATCTGCCGCAACTTTACAACTTCGGGAAGTTTTTTGGCGGACTTGAGTTCAGAGATCGCTTTTGGATAAGCAGGGTTTTTGTCTACAGTGATGACTCGTGGTGTGGAAGTGTGAACCGCTTTCAATGTCTTACGCAAAAACCGTTTTGCTGCCTTCGTGTCTCGCTTCGCCGTGAGTAGAAAGTCTAAGGTGTTTCCCTAGGAATCAACGGCTCGGTATAAATATTTCTGCTTGCCTTTGACTAAAATATATGTTTCGTCTACCCGCCACGAGTCATTTGTCGGGCGCAAATGTGACCTAAAACCCTTGTCTATTTCTGGGCTATATTCCTGCACCGAACGAAACATGGTGGTGTGATGTATATCCAATCCCCGCTCGTTCACCATTTCTGCTACTTGTCGGTAGGAAAGGGGATAACTAAGATACCCACGTACCCATACTAGGATGACTTCGGATTGATAGTGCCGCCACTTAAATGGGGAAGATGGATTCATTAAGGGCAGGCAGAATATTTTTCTCTAGGGGAATCATTTCAGCTTACCATTTCTTGCAACACAACCCAATTTTTTACCATATCGGACTCAAACTCATTGCAAACCTGGCTTTCAACAGTTGCTCAAGAACAAAGCTGCTCGTATTGAATAGCTAATTGTCACGCAGCTATTCAAGATGAACAGCTATAGTGCGACACGCCACCCGTGTTAAAAAACGCCTTAGGTCTTAGACGATAGTATTTATCTTCTACGTCTTGTGATTGCTCATCATATGGATAGCTAAGGACTTCTTGCAACTCTTTAACTAAAGTATAGTCACCCTGCATGGCTTGTTGGTAGGCAGGGGCAATCAACCACTCTCGCCATGTGTATTTTGGGTTCGTCTGTTTCATCTTTGTCGATATCTCAGCCAAATTGCTGTCGTTAATGACGAGGTCGCGCCAGCTTTTTAGCCAAGATTGCCATTGTTCATCGAGTTGTGGTGAAGTTTTAACGTAGAAGCTTTTTTTTAATGCTGAGATATCATCTGGTATATGGGATAACTCGCGGAAGAAAATGGTGTAATCTACTTTTGAGTCAGTCATTAACTGCATTAATTTTTCAAATAGCTTTGGGTGATATTCAGTCAAGCCAAGTTTGTCCGCCCACATTTTTTGGATTTGTTTTTGCATGGCTTCTGAAAAGCCGCGGCCTACTTGGTCGAACTGTTCTAACGCTTCAGCATCTTCTGTAAGTAGCAGTCTCACTGCTTTCCAAAACATGTAATAATTTGCTTCTGCTGCAATAGGCTGATTGAAGAATGAAAAGTGCTCGCCGCCACCAGTCCAAGGTTGAAACCAAGGGTCAAATTTTTCACAAAATCCAAAGGGTCCATAGTCTAAGGTAAAGCCTCCAGCAGCGCAGTTGTCACTGTTAAAATTACCCTGGCAATAACCAACACGTAGCCAATTAGCCACCAGAGAAGTAAGACGCTGGCGAAATAGCTTAGCCAACTCAACTAATTGATCGGCAAAACCAAGGCTTTGATTAATGTCGCTTTTGTACTCTCGCTCAATTAAGTGCGACACTATCATGCTCAACTCTTCTAATGCTTTTGGATGAGCATTGCTGCGAGTGCGGCGGGCAAATAACTCTAGCTGACCAACGCGCAAAAAGGAGGGTGCAACGCGAGTTGAAATGGCCACAGGATTGTCCACCAAAACATCAGGGTCAATAGAGTAGGAGTCTTGAGAATACCAAGGCCGGGTAACAGTCTCAGATTTAGAAACATACAGTGTCAAAGAGCGCGATGTTGGCACACCTAACGCTTGCATATAGTCTTGCGCTAGAAACTCACGCACACTTGACCGGAGGACAGCGCGCCCGTCGGCACCCCGGCAATAAGGCGTTGGGCCACCCCCTTTCAATTGCATTTCCCAGCGCTGTCCATTAATGATTCCTTCAAATACAGATATTGCTCGACCATCGCCATAACCATTACCCGTACCAAATGAACATTGTTGGGTATATTCGGTGCCATAAATCGACAGGGCATAACCTGTCGCCCAGCCCACCTGACGCATCGGCTCATGGGCAGCAGAGAGATCACCAGAAAATACACGACGAAATTTTTCATTAAGCGCCAGTCCATCGCTCAACCCAAGTTCCTTAAAAAAAGTGCGGCTATGAGCTACATATTCTGGGGCTGCAAGCGGCGTGGGTGTCACAGGTACGAAATGACCAGAAAAAACCTGGCGGGCCCGGTGATCATCACCATCTCCAGTGGCATCAGGATCAGCATTTAAGGTATCCATCAGAGAATAATCCGCCAATTGCACAAACTCATCGAAGGTCGTTACACAAGGCTCAGCAGAGGGTTTAGATGGGTATGACATTTTTGCTAGCGCCGATATTGTCGGGAAGGA
The DNA here is from genome assembly GCF_003003885.1 of Chlorogloea sp. CCALA 695. Taxonomy (GTDB): domain Bacteria; phylum Cyanobacteriota; class Cyanobacteriia; order Cyanobacteriales; family Chroococcidiopsidaceae; genus Aliterella. The sequence continues at coordinate 15,186 of NZ_PVWN01000054.1, forward strand.
TTCATATTTATAAGAAATCGGCTTGATGCTACTCAAGCCGCAATTGCTTTTTATTTAGCCTTAAGCTGCTATTAATGGCTAGTACGATGCTCACTGCGCTTGTTTGCCAGCCGACCAGCAAGACCGATAAGACCTAGCAAGCCAATCCAACCCCAATCAAAAGCACGCTGACCGCGATCTGCTTCACCATCTCTATAAACTGCTGTGTCCCCAGGCGCAGCATTATTAGGACTTGTAACAGTATTATCTTGGGCAGATACAGGCATGGATAATACTAAAATGCCTAAACTTAAGCTGGCAAGACCAGTAGCAACAGACTTAGATAGCCTAGTCATCAAATTTCCTCCGTTCGCTTACTCTAGATAACAAACTATTAACTAGCTCTAATAAGGTTATTTAGACTAGCTTCAAAGTAACCCTCTCTAAAGATACAAATTGATATATAAAATATTACTTTAGTGCTAACTTACTAGTGCATTACTAGCAACTGTTGCTGTCGCTTCTTTTGGCTCCTTTAGCTTTTTCTCAAAAACTTGCACGTTCGGCTCCTTGAGTACAAAAATCGAATTAGTCTTCCCCCCATCTGTAAAAGCGATCGCACTTGCCCACTGAGGATAGTTTTCTTGTGCTTACTACCCAAGATGTTTAAAAAGCTTGGGTTCAAGGCTGACAGTAACTATCTGTTCGGCTGTATCAATATTAAACGGCTTCAGCGCCATTCTTTATGCTCCTCACCTCTACTGGAAATTCGATTTCTGGCTTAGGCTCTATTAGCTTTGGCTTTCCCAGGGCATCACGCACACAACATCCCTTCGCCAAAACCAATTTTGCTTTTTGCCGTTTTACTTCTAGTTCCCAAATTTGCCCTACAGCTTCCACAGGCAAACTCCCTACAATTTGTAAGACAAAGGGTTGATATTTCAAACCATGCTTTTTTCTTTTACGTCGCTGGTCGTTCCGCCGAATAACGATAGTAATCTTTCCGTTTGCCACCGACTCGATTTGCCCTACTAGCCTAAACCCATTAACTTTTCTTTGATTGTCTTTCTTTAGGTTAGGCTCAGACGAGCCAGTTGATTCTAGCTTGTTAATATTCACCAGCAAAAAACTTAGCGGCTTTGTGCTTGGGTAGACTGTCCATAAAGCATCCTCTGGGAGCAAATCTAGCTTTGTGCTGTAGTTGGGAAACTTCTTGTTCAGTTGATGATGTAAGCGCCCCTTTAGTTGTGCAGGTACAGCAACACCGTCCTGAGTCACCAGCACTCCACAATCTGGATTGTCCGCACTCGGCTGATAATTGCCAGTAACCCAGCCGATAGCCTGATAGGTAATTGCCTTGCTACTCCTTTGAGCTTGGTTTGTCTCAATTTTCAATTCCATAACGTTGCTCCATAAAAGTCAGTAATTCGGCTTCAAAATCCGTTAGATAGGTTTGCCTACCAAAAGATTCTAAGACTGTATATACACAACGATCTAACAACCCACTTTCTCGCAGCCGCCTAATTCGTTTGAGTGTCTCTGGTAACTGACGGCGTACATCAGGTAAATCAATTGGATCGAGGTTGTCTGGTTTCACAGCAAGTTCTCCGTCGTAAACATCAACGGCTATTGTAAAGTCTCGTAATTCAAATGCGATCGCCCAACACCCGTTGTATTTGCGTTCCGTTCCTTCTAATCTGGTTAGCATAAAGGCATCACCAATGGTGCAAAAATCACTGGCTTTAACTAAAGGTTTTTCTTTGAGACGCTGCACGATGTCTTTGACAACTCGACGAGGGGCAACTTTTCCTCCATAAGATTCAATAGCTTCGTTCCAAATTTCTATCTGCTTTTGCGGAGTCAAGCCAGCAATATCTCTAACTTGGGTTTCGCTAGTTGGTAGCACGCGACAACTATTAGTTGTCGTCAGCAGATTTTCAAAAACTTCTGCTGCTGCAATTAAGTAATTTACAGCTTGCTTGGTTTTACAAAAGCGATCGCGGCAATAACCAATAAAATCCGCAGGATGAGTAACGCGATAAAGGCGGCGATCTCTGATTTCGCAAAGTGCAGACCCTGACTCATAAAATGCTCGTTCTACCTTTAATTCCAACCGATGTCGCTCTTTTTCCTCGTCTTGGGTTAATTCCTCAATTTGAATAGCAGTCGTATTCACCGTAACTGTGGCTTCCGGTGTTTCACCGCCTAATTCTTCTGTTGACTTAGTAACCATTTTGGTTTCCTGACTAAAACTACTGTTATGTATTGAACCCTCACTCTCAGCCCTTACAACTTTTTGATCAGCTTCTTTAACTTCTTGCCACTCCTGGCGCTCGAAAATATTCTCATCGGTCGTCTTTACTTAGTCAGTAAGGATATTTCTTCAGCAACGCAAATCATGGCTTTTACCAAGCGAAAGGATTAATTTCTCACAGAGATTCCACAAATTCCATCCGCACCATAAACAGGAATGTTTTTACCACTTGAGGCTTCGCAGAATACCCAAAGCTCTTTATTACTGCCCAAGCCCTCCACAGACACGAAAGACAAATTTTCGACTTGCTCTAGGCGCGCATCATCAATAAAATCACCACCAATTCGCGAAACAGTAAAGGTTAAGCGCTTAAATACCCAATTAAGCATTTTGATTGGTATCCAAGTTAACTCGCTAATGTTTTGTGGTTCAGAGCAGAGAAATTCGATTAATACTGAAGCAATTTTTTTCCTTTGAGCTTTATCAAAAGAATTCATTACGTCAATCAGTTTTTGGCTATCTTTTTGCAAAGAGTTAGCTATTTCTATCCAGGTAGTTGATTGCAATAGTAGTAAAGCCAGATTAGGAGTTGGTGCTATTGGTGGACTATTGGTGGTATCACCAACCGCCTCTATCCCAGTTACAGAAGTAGTCTCAGCGTTGTTGTTGGTGAATTGGTGAATTGGTTGCTCCGGTAAGAGTTGGCGTGGCGGTGGAGCTTCTTGGCTATGGTTCTCTAGAGTTATAACTGGAGAAAAACAAACAGGTGTTGTTAAATCACCAACTTCACCAACTGCTGGCTGCATTCCATCTATAAGATAGGTTTCAGCGATTGGTGGAGCCACCAACTCTGCACCAACATCCACCAATAGTTGACTCAGGGGAAAATATTTCATTTCACTACCCTCCCCTTCAATCCGCCCATGTCCCGCCGCCGCCAACGTTTTAAATACCACCGTGCGGATTTTCTCTACTGCCCAACCTTTAAGGGCGTTAATTCTTGTTTTGAGAAACGAAGCATTTAGTCCCTGCTTCGACTTGGCAAAATATTTCTCAGCTTGAGTTTGGACTTTAAAAAATATGCCTTCCAGCTTTCGCGTTGGCGCGTTGTTGCCGTGAATTAATTTTTGCTGCCATAGATAGAAAGATGAGATTTCTATCGCGTGACGCATTGTCTCACCATCAATTGTTGGTTCAGGTAACTTGCCACCACAAACAGCGTTAACTATATGCAACCACAGAGCAATTCTCGCCGCATAAGCTTCGATTTTTGCGTAGACAATCGAGAAGCCAAAGTAGTTTTCTTCCCTTTCGTCATCGGCTAAAGTATGGTTCCAGGCTTGGAACAGCACTTTCGCCTCTCGCGTTAACAAATAGTCTTGCTGTGGTAATCCCTCTAATTGCTCGTACAAATACTCTAGAGTCTCAGTAAAATTGCTATTTGCTTTTGGAGTAAGCAAATCTAGATACCGGGGTGGCGCATCGAGAATTGAACAATACAAAAACCTAGCGCTGTAACCGCTTGAAATAAAATTTACGTCATCGCCCATTAACCGCGCTAACGTATCCCACTGGTAAGTACCCGTTTTACTAAAGGCAGTGCGGCTCAAAAACAATCTCGCGTCGTGGCGGTCATAGTTAATGGCAGTACCATTAAAAAAACTTAGCTCTAGTTGCAAATCATCTCCTTTGCCACCCCCTTTGTATTGGTTTAGGCGTTGGTAATCCGCGACAAGTTCATCGATATATTCGAGCAGTCCGCGCGGGTTTTCTTGGTGAATGCGGATTTTGGTCGAGCTTGTTACATTGCTCAAAAGTCGCCGCATTCTTACAGGCGGTTTGCCCTCGGATTTTTTATCTTGTTCGTAGTCACTAAGAAGAGTATCGTAAATATCTTTGGCTTCCCCTTCCATCTTTTCCAGGGGGGAGATTACTTCTTTTTGCGGTGGTGTTTTAGCTTGTCCAGAGTGGTTAACATTTGCCGTCCAAAATATGCAGTCCTGGGTATAGCCGGACACTGGATCTATAACGATCCTGGCGCTTGTGCCAATTCTTGAGGCACAAGAGGGCAAGAGAGTATTAAACAGGTACTCTGGTGCTGTAGGCATCGCGGCTGCTTTGGCGATTAGTGGTTCGGCAAGGATAGGATTGAGATATTTTCGGATATCTAAGCGCTTGCGACAGTTTTTAATTATTGGCGTAAAAGATTCAATGGCGGCAACTACTTCGGTTGCTTGTTCTCCTTCATTCTGAATGATTCGGGCGAGGTTTTTAATTTCATTGAATGATTTTTTAACGTCGGCGGCTAAGTCCATTAATGCCGCAGTTTGGGTCGATTCGGTTTCGTAGCTTGTAAGAATACGTTTTATGCGATCGCACAAGTTTGTCCTAGAGCTTATGCTTGGCTGATTACCACTAGGGCTAAAACCAAAACACTGCTTATTATTGTGAGGTGTATTGTTCTGGACGTAATTCTTCCAGTACCAGGCGCGGAGACAGTTTTCTACACCATCAGGGGTACAACTAGGCGCGGGATTGCTTTTAGCCGCCGATGCCCAGATAGATTCAATTTCTGAGTTAGGCAGGGGAGGAGTGCAGCGCTTGGCGTAATTATCTAGCAGCGTTCTAGGATCGCCGTCCAAGCTTTGTCCAATAGTCTGCAAGTAAGACGCTGTACCGATCAGGTCACGGGCTAGTTTAGCACCACCAAAATTACGCCCACCTTGGGCGCAGCCGGATTGGAGTAAACTACGGGACTCTTTTGCTAAACAAACTTCAATCGGTACAGTTTGCGGTACAGGCAGTGAAATATCTTCATAGCGCTGGTAAGTTAGCAATGAGGGTTCTAGCAAGGGTGGGAGCGCGATATTATTTTGCTTTTGTGCAATAGCAGGTTTGGCTAAAGCTTTTAGTCGCTCTTTTAATTGCACGCACGTATATTTTTGCCCTGATGCCTGGACTATTTCTGTTCTTCTCGGTTCTCGTCCGGGTTTGATGTGCCAGCCCCCAGCAAGTCTAAATACCCTTGAGGGGTTCTTATTACTAGGGTCTGCCCCCATGACTTCAATCAGCAGGCGTTGCAAATCCCGCCACTGTTCTACATTTATCGGGGTGTCAAATACCCAGTAGGGCTGTGCTGATTTATCGCCGCTATACACCGTAAACGTTGGCTCGAAAAAGCCCAATGTCTCCCAATGTAATAATTGGTCTTCAACAGGTCTGTCATCCCACTCGCAAAAAATAGCGGCGCATTGCTTAATATCTTTATCTTCGTGTCCGCCGCCAGCGCCGTTAACTACTACATAGGTTCCGCGCTCGTCTTGTTGGTGAGATGCGATCGCGCCCCAGTCGAGAACGTTTAATTTCCGCCCTTTGTCATCGCCTTTTTTAGGATTATCTGAGTGGTAGAAAAAGCGTAAAAATACTTGATTCGAGGTGTAACCTAGGTAGGCTAATTGTTTTTGGGCTAAGGCGCGGTCTGTTTGAGGAAATTGGTAGTTCATGGTTTTTTACTTTTTGTGAGTGAACCAAGACAACCTCTAAAAATAAATTATGCTTATTTGCTAGATTTTGCTAGACTTACGATGAGTGTTAGGTCGTGGCAGTCTAGTCTAGGTTTATTTCTAGATAGGGGTTGTCCCGGCTTTTTTATTGGGTAATTTCAACTAAGTTCAGAATTTGTAATGCTAGGCGCGTTCGACTTAAGCTCATGCGACAAGCACAAGCCTTATTAGTAATACTTTCCCAAGCTTCGCTATTACCAGAGCGGCGAGTTATCCGGGCGTAAATACGAAACTGGTAAGGATCTAGCTCGTAGTCGTCTATTTCACGTTTAACAGACTGGTTTAACTCAGTTTTTTCTTTGACGGCAGCAGTCATGAGGCTCCCTCCTCTTCTTTGAGAGTAGCCGTAGGGGCTGTAATTCCTAATCTGCCGTTGTTTAAAATATGAGAATCGAAAGAATTTGAAATTATTTTAGAAAATAACTTGCCAAAAGGCACACTAAAGCTGCACAATACTACTATGAGCATTGACGTTCTGACCTCCAGAGTAACGGTTTGTGGTCGGAGCCTTCGGTGGCGGAAGATATAGTCTGAGTTGCAATCAGACTTTCCCAACCACGAAGCTTATTCAATTAAATAGATCATACTAGGAATTGGCAGTTAAAGCTGAACCCAATGAAAGAATTTTATATATTTGTGTAACCACAGATAACTCATTATTTGTCAACTCCTAAAGGTTTGATTTTTAAGAAACTAAACGTTCTGCTTTTAGTCCTGCCAATTTCCAGTCAGAAATAACAGCATTAACTCGTTTTAAGTCAGGTTCAGCTATCAAGGCATAACGGTCTTGGCGGTTAAGAATTGAAAGAATTTCAATCGAAGGCATAAAGCAGCTAACTACTATATCTCTAACATTAGAATATAGTAAAACATTTGACTCTAATGTATCCTCAAATAATCTCACATCTTTGCCTTGAGGTAAATACTTATTAGTAATAATGCGAGTTTCAGCTTCTATTAAAGGCTGCCAATTAGCGGTTGATGGAAAAGCAAATAATAGAACAAGACGCTCTGGGACGTGCGCTAAAAACTTAACAGAGCTAGGATCTCCAGAGTACAATAGATGCTTTTTTCCTAGCTGCCACCAAACACCAGGTACATCTACAGGCGTTGAGGTGGAGGGCTGCGGCAATGACAAAGCCTGCTCCGTTGCTGGAGTCACAACCTGACTAGGGGCAGGAGGCGCTGCGACTAGGGCAGGATTACGAATAGCAACAATTTCTTGCTTAATGCGCGGCGGTGTGTTAGACGCTGTAGATGATAACTGCGGCACTGGTTGGATTTCTTGTTTTGGTGCTGACTCTAATTTGGCGCTAGGTAAAGCATACTTTTGTTTAATCTCCTTGGCAGCTTTATAGGTGATAGATTCTCCTGCCTTAGCACGAGCAAATGCCTCATTACGGGCAGCATCAGGGATTGAAGGAGCAGCTAATTCATACAAGGCAGAAGGAGCAATAAAATCAAAATCAACAATTTGTTGATTTTGAAAAGCAGCAGCAACGTTCATAAATCTTTTAGCTGTTTGGATACTCCAGTCAAATTCAGCTTCCAGCCACGACCCGAAACGCCCATGCCCTAGCTTTTCTTTCACGTTGACAAGCTTCTGTCCAATTTCAACAATATCGTTGGCAGTTCGCTTCATCAATCCCCTAATTTCCCCAGTTTGCTGCTGCACAAACTGGGAGGTCGGAGCATCCAAATCGGTGTAATCAAACTTTTTCCAGGCTTTAGGACTAGCAGTTGGCATGAAAATGACACAGGTAAATGTAACAGTGGCATTTTCAATTTTAATGATATTGCTGTCGCTCTGGTTGAAAAACTCACCCAAATCTTGGTTCATTATCGAAAAATATTTTTTGGTTAAGCTGTAGAATTTACTCATTTTTATCCAAAACGCTAACGTGTACCGTTTTGCCTGATTGCCGGATTGCAAAACTAAGGAATAATGCTCAAATTATGCAGTCACCTTTCTGTACTGGCATCCAAAACGCTAACGTGTACCGTTTTGCTGGATTGCAAAACTAAGAAATAATGCTCAAATTATGCAGTCACCTTTCTGTACTGGCATCCAAAACGCTAACGTGTACCGTTTTGTCTGATTTACTGCGAAGAAAGTTTTTGCTGGGCTTGGACGACTAAACGCTTTAGCAGATTTGGACTGAGACGTTCAGACAGGGCTTGCCAAAGAGCAGCAATTTGAGTTTCGTTAAGGAAATTTAGTTGGGCGCTTAACTCCTGATATCTATCAGAATTGTTAGGAGTAGATATCACTTTTGAAGATTCAAGCTCGAAGTTTAATGTTGAGGTATTTTCAATGTCAATAGTATTAAGAGGTTGAGTGATTTGGGCGGCTTGGCGGTGTTGCTGGACAATGCTTTTAGCTTTTGAAAGGGTAATTATTTCACCAACATCGGCAAGAAGCAGAACTTCCTCTCGTGCTGCTTCTGGAGTAGAATCGGCAGCCAATAAATATAATGCTGAAGTAGCAATATCCCAGTTGGTAAGCTGTACCGTTTTGAATTTTCTATGAACTTGCATAAATTTTCGCGCGGCTGATTCGCTCCAATCAAATTCTGTTCTTAACCAAGCCAAAAAATGTCCATGCCCTAACTCTTGCTTAACTTCACTTAACTTTTCCCCAATATCAATGATATCTTGGGCAGTACGACGAAGCAAACCTTTAATCTCGATAGTATGTTGTTGAACGACCTTACGAGTCGCCAAACTAAGCATACCATAACTAAACTCTATTGCTTGTGTAGCAGTGGATAATTCTTCAGAAAAGTTATTACGTCTTTGATGTGAACTCATAGTTATTTGCTCCAAGATAATTGTAGGAAACGCGAAAGTCTGATTATGTAACGCTTTTGGTAATTAGAGGTTAAGTCTAATCCCAAGTTTTTAAAAGTAATGTTACTTTTTTGAATGGTCGTAATGGGTGTTTCCAACCGGGAGTGGATTTGCTGGAGGATAACAGCTTCGTGTAAGCCGATCTCTTTAGCTAAAGCTGGCGGGATAAGTAAGGGGTGTGGGGCAAGTGATGTAGTCATTTAGCTTACCTCCTTGGCTAATGTATGTCTGATGGATAAAAAAGAAGCTGCTGGGAAAAAGAAATAATTACGTTGTCTCATCTTCTGCCACCTTCCCCAAGCAAAAGCTGACGATTGCCCACCTGGTAAGCAAACAAGCGCTGAACTTGTGGTAGAAGCTGTCGAGGTAACTTTAGAGTAGGGTGAGCCGTCAACTCTTTTGACCAAACGCCAGAATCCTTACCTAGTTGCACCGAGTTAAGCCACTGCCAGGTCTGCTCGTTGTTCTTGAAGCCCAATCGTTTAGTTAGGTAGCCTATGGTTAGACCGTCGCTTTGGGCAAGGACTCGTCCAGTTTTAGGATCGACAGCGACAGTTTTCTCAATGACTTCAGTGTGGGTAAGGATTGCATCAGGTTTGCCTAAGATTAGCGCTACCATACCCGTACCGTGAAGGTTAGCGATCGCATTAGTTGCTTGCATTAGTCGCTCTTGACTTTGGGCGGCGGTGGCTTGGGCTTGCGCTACCTGTAGTTCTAGTCTTAGCCGCTCGATTTCCTGCGATTGGGCGGGGATAACTGTCTCTACTGCGTCAAGCAAGCTAGTTCTAACGGCTTTAGCAATAATAGAATCTCGCAGAATCATTCCCAATCTTAGGGAAGCGCGAGGAGTCCAAATAGCTATTCTTGTTGTAGCTTCAGGTAGTGAGAAGACCTCACTACCTATACTGCGTAAGGACTTCAAGTTTTCTTGACCCTTCACCTCTCTCCACCCATCGTTTAATAGTTCATCCCTGTGCTGTTTACTTGCATGACGAACAACAGATGATTCAACTTCGTAATAACGGGCTATTTCTTCAGTAGTTGTTACTCCAGTTCCTTTCCAAAGAGCAACAAGTAATCCTTTAGCTTTATTAAGGATTTCTAAAGCGCGTTCATGAGGTACACGCTCTAATTGATTATCACGAGCGGATTTTGACTCAACCAGTACAGAATCAGATACGATTGTCATGCCATGACCTCGATGGTTTAACTAGGGTAGGTTGTGGTACAAGTTGCGATCGCTTGACTCTTCCCGGAGGGGCGGTCGTTACTTGTTCAAATTGAGAGCTATAGATAAAACGCTACTCGGAAAAAATAAAGGTTAATAAGTTAGTTAGTCAATGCTTTTCCTCACTTGCTTAAACAACTAATATGAGTTTCCAAAAAATATGGAGATACATTTTAAATAGCTTGGAGGTTTTTAACCTTGTACTAAAAAACTAATTCCAGTATTAGTTTTTTTCTGGGGGGGGTTCATCAGGAATAAACTCAATCAACTCAGATGGTGTACAAGGGATACTGCTCAACTGTGCTATGGCATCACAAAGTTTTGCTAGTGCTTCTCCACCAATTTCAGGCATATCATCTGTTGTTCTGAGTTTAGAAATACTTACAGGATTCATCCCCAAAACTTCAGCTAGTGCCTTATTAGTGACCTTTCGGTCAGCCATCACGGCTCGGAGTTTCCAGCGAACTTTACTCACACTTGTTTTACACAGAACAGCAATCATAAGTATCTCCTAAAGCTGAACCAAATACTAATATAGCTTATAAAGCTAAATAAAAAGCTTCATAAGCTATATTACTAAAATCAGTATAGTCTAATAAGCAAATTAAATAGCCTATTAGTTTAAATAAATAGCTTTATAAGCTATACTATAAATATAGGAATGAGGAAAGCAAACCGCCTCACCGAGAACCAAAAATAAAGAGTTGCACTTTCATTGACCGATTCACAATCCCAAACAAAGAAATAAGGTTGCTGTTGGCTAGACAACAGGGGAACTGGAACCGAGGCACTGCCTGCAACCCCCAGACGAGAGACAAGCCAGGTAGCCCGGTAAGGGATGAACGCTGATTAGAGATGCCCTGGTGGATAGAAAAGACTTACTTTAGACAATTTGTACACAACAAAGCCTACAAGCGTTCAATTTTGACCGAGAGATCGCTTGCAGGCTTTGGATTCCTACATACATAGGTGACTAAATGTTAACCCAAACGAAACCTGCAATTCAAGTCGGCTCTGAATCTACTCCAAAAATCTGGGATAGAGCAACGACAAAAGCCAATATCGGCGATACTATCCATGCTCCATTTATGCCTGTAATGCAGGTCGTAAACAAGGACATTTACACTGATGGTCGAGTGTGGCTAAAGGTCAAACCTACAAACGCTTCTTGTTATACAGAGGAATGGGTTTTAGATCGAGAAGAAGATGACTTGCTCCCTCCTTCACAAACCGAGTTTGAGCAAGCCTTTAATCATGGGCGACTAGACGCAACAGATAATTCAATCCCACTTTACACCGAAGCAACGTGCGAGTATTCCAAGGGGTACGTCGAAGGCTACAACGCATTAGCCAAGCCTCCTATACCAACTTCTCCTCCTAAACCCCGTACTTGGTCAGTTACTTACAACAGCAATTGGCAGTGGTATGTAGTTTGGGTAGGCGATCGCGCTATAGGTCGAGCCTCTGACCACGAGGAAGCGGAGCGCATTGGGCAGAAGTACGTTGCAGGGGAAAAGTTTTGGCAGGAGCATCGGGAACGGGTTTTAGCTTCCTACGCTGACTAATTACCAGTATTCATCAATCACATCAGGCGCTCATAACTCTACAGAGAGCGCCTTTGTACACACTTATCAAAGGGTTGAAAAATCATGAAAAGCGGCAAAACACTCAGCGAACTAGCTCTAGAGTTGGAAAGACAATCTGAGACGAAAAAGGACTTTATCGCTAGTACAGAAGTTTTGGAAATGAACGACAAGGCGGAAATTACCTTAGAGGACAACGCCCCGTTATCCGTCACAGAACACGCCCACACCCAAATAGCCGCGCGGTTAGACATTCCAGCCAAATACTACGCCCGTATGCGATCTTCTGCCCCTGAACTATTAGCAGCGAACGTCAATGAGTGGTTCCACCAAAAACCAGAACGGCGGATGTTACGGACGCTGGATGGGAGCATGAGGGCATTCTTAAGTGATCGCTACCGCAGGCTAGACAATTATGATCTAGCTTCGGCAGTGTTGCCAGTCCTTAAAGAGATGGGCGAAGGCTTAAAAATCGTCAGCACCGAGCTAACAGACTCAAAAATGTACATAAAGGTTATCAACGAGCGCCTGGAGTTAGAAGTAAAGCAGGGGGACGTGGTTCAAGCGGGGATGGTCATTTCTAACTCTGAGGTTGGTTTAGGATCGCTCAAAGTAGAACCGCTAATCTATCGCCTTATTTGTACGAACGGGATGATCGCCCAAGACCATAGCCAGAAGCGCTATCACGTAGGGCGCAACGCCGAGGAAGGCGAGGCTTACGAGTTATTCAGAGACGAGACAATCAAAGCCGACGATCACGCTTTTTTCCTCAAAGTGCAAGACACAGTACGGGCAGCCGTAGACATTACTAAGTTTACGACAATCGTCGAACGGATGAGGGAAGCTACAGAGCAAAAGATCGAGGGCAATCCTGTCAAGTCTGTGGAACTGCTAACGAAAAGCTTTGGATACAACGGTGAGGAAAGCTCAGGCATATTGCAACACCTAATCCAGGGAGGGGATTTGTCAGCCTATGGGATGCTGAATGCAATTACTCGCACGAGTCAGGACGTGGATGATTACGAACGAGCAACGGCTTTAGAGCGCGATGGTAGCCGAGTGCTTTCGTTACCAGCATCTAGTTGGAAAGAAATTGCTATAGCGAAGTAACTTGTGATTCCTAGCTGGCGTTTTAATTCGCCAACTATAAATTACTTAAATTACTGGAGAAAGGAAGCAAAAAAAAATGCACCTAACGAGTAAAAACTTGGTATCCCTATCAAGACAAAGTTTTTATCACTTTGCCGCAATGGAAAATTGTTGCAACTTTTCGCCCCTGCAAGTTTTGGAAATATCATTACTGGGCTTATGTACATAATAATCCAACACATTTTGTTTTCCAATCACCTTATTGCACTTTAGCGATGAAAAAAAAGGGGATTTAACCCTCGAAGGGAGGATAGAAATTAAATCTTAGCCTCCCTTCAAGAATTAAGAGTATCAACAGCATCAACTACTTGGAAAGAGAAATTCTTTTTCCAAGTAGTTCTGCTATTGATGCCTATTGAAGCGTGAATATATCACAGAAACTCAATAGCTATCACACAGAAAAAACAGCAAACAAAAGTGCAATTAGTTAAACTTCACATTAACAAGGAATGTGCGATTCGTTGAATGCTGAATCACGGTAATCAGTCCGTACATAAGCATTCTAGCCAAGACTCCCAAGTCTAGCTA
>NZ_PVWN01000008.1 GCF_003003885.1 Chlorogloea sp. CCALA 695
AAACGACATCGAGCCGTGGGTAAAGAAACTGGCACTCGCGAGCTAGAATGAGCGCTTCAACAACACTTGATCTCAGCATTGTTCGCGGCTAGTACGAAGAACCTTATCGTTCTAGAAGTCGTTTGAGAAACTCATTCAGGCAATTTGGTACTTTGTCCACGCTTACACTAAATCATTACTTCTGTAGGACTACCTGATGAAGCAATAATCCGGCGGCTAAACGAGATATTGGGAAAATTGCGATCGCAAGTATTACACTTAAAACCGCTCCCGACCCGCCTAAAATCTTCCCTACTTGCAGGCTGCGAAGCCTTATAGTTACAGAAGTATAGGACACAGTAACAACTTCTAAAAGTAGATAAAAACTCATTAATAGCCAAGTTTTGGTATTACCTGGCTCCTGTTGCCAAACTATATTAGCTGACCAAACACCTCAGATAAAAATAACCGTCCGAGTTACCGGGATCAATGGCTCAAATGTCAACCATTTCGGGCGGCGCAATTGAATAGCCATTTAAGATCACGGGGTTTGAATAATACGCCGCCTTAGCAACTAAAAAAGTTACTAAGGCGATCACTATCCAAGATTTAACCACATTAGCTCTGTTGTCTTAACCTTACATATTTATAATGCCAACAGGTCAAGGCACGATTAATCTTCCTTAAGTTTAAAATAGATTTTTATCTTGAATCTTTGTTAATTTTTTCATGAAGATTCTATTTACAGCATGAGCCAAATACGAACTCATACTGACAAGGTTAATTTATTCAGTATATTTTCGGTTTTTAAACCACGAGGTCGGTACTATAGTTAAGTTATAGGTCTTATAATTATTTTATAAAAACATGAAAAACACTGCGCTTTCTAAAGAACTTGGAGAAATAAAAAATGCTCTTTTATTTGCTTTAGTTATTGTTTGTTTAGTCTTATCCGTTACATGGCTTTAAACTAAAATTCAGGAAAGTGCGATAGCGCCAGCGCCCTCGCAGAGCTTCACATTTTTTATTTTAAACGTTACAACAGTCCTAATTTTTTCAACGCATTTTCCGCCGCACGCTTCTCCGCTTCTTTCTTGCTGTGACCTTTTCCTCTACCGTATTCTTTATCTTTTATACATACTTTTGCTGTAAATTCTTTATCATGATCTGCGCCTGACTCGCTTACTATTTCATATTCAGGTAATTCAGTAGATTTAGATAAAAACCACTCTTGAAGCATACTTTTATGATTCTTATTTGATTGAAAGTCAACAATATGTTTTGCAGCTTCAAGAAAAATTGGTTTTAAAAAATCCCGCACTGCCTCAAATCCCGAATCAAGATAATAAGCTCCAAGTACAGCTTCAAAAGTGCTGCTAAGTAAGTTGAGATTGTTACAGCCTCCGCCTAATTTTGTGCCTTTACCTAGTAACATTCTTCTGCCTAAATTCAACTTTTTAGCAAACTTAGCTAACTGTTGCTCATCTACTAATGCAGAGCGTAATTTAGTAAGCTTACCTTCGTCCATTTGTGGATAATATTCATAAAGTAATGAACCAACTAGAAAACCTAATAAAGCATCACCTAAAAATTCTAAGCGCTCGTTATTTTCTGTTTCTTCAGGATGTTCGTTCATATAAGAACGATGAGTTAGCGCTTGATGTAAGAGGGAACTATTATGGAAGTGCGGAATCTCTAGCATTTTGAATTATCCACCTACTGTAAGAATTAATTAAATAATAAATATAGTAAATCTAACTATTTTAAATAATTGAGGATTAAATTTTACTGATATTAGAGCTTGTCAAGCGTACAATCTCTAATACTTATTAATTCACAAACAAAATCCTAGGTAGTTTTACACTTTAATTATCAAGAAATTAAAGCTAGGCTTTACAAAGTTTTTTTTTACAGTAAAGGAATAGAATAAATGGATAATTCGGGAAAAAATAATTCCTATTCAGAAGCAAGTTTTTGGGAAAAACTAAAAAAATTTGCACTACAAGCTGGAAAAGATGTTACTGAAAAAGCTTTGATACTTTTCTATGCCTATCAACAAAAAGAAACTCCGTTATGGGCTAAAACAGTTATAGTAGGAGCTTTATCTTACTTTATTCTCCCTACTGACGCGATTCCTGATATTGTTCCTCTTACCGGATACTCAGATGACTTAGGGGCTTTAGCAGCCGCCCTCTTATCTGTTGCAATGTGCATCACGCCCGAAGTAAAAGAACTTGCCAAAAAGAAAACACAAGATTGGTTCAGCCATAATTAGCCAAATTAGAGTAAGTAGGTAGGGCTGCTAATCTACTTACTATATAAGGAACGCAATCTGTTTGTTAGGAGTTACAAATAATTAGAGTAAACTTGTTAGCCTTACTATCTAACTAGACACTCTTATTTCTTACCCAATTACGAAATAACTTGATTAATGCAATTTCTCCAATAGTTTTACTCTGCTCTGTAAATCGGTTTATTTCCGTTGCTGATACGAGCGGAAAAACCTAACTAAATTCGCATTCAGTATATTGATTTTTTACTAAATGATAAAATTGTAAAACTCGTCCGTTATATATCCAAATTTCCGGCACACCCAAATATGGGTAAATTTCTAGCTTATTTACAGAGGTGCTAGTAATATCAATTTCAATTGCTAAATCTGGCGGTAAATCAGTAGATAAATCTAAGGTTTGTTTACCTCTAAAAGCAAGTTCGTTTTGAATGTAATAACAATTATCTGGCTCTATCCCGCGATTAGCTGATTTAAGTTTTAAAGTTGTAGAGCCAGCACTTTTAATCTCAATCCCTAATTCTTCTGCTAATACAATAACTAAGCTACCAAAAATACTTTTATAACTTTCATGCTCAATTAGTGGAGACATAATTTCTAAAATGCCACACTCATAAGCAAATCTCGAACCCCTATGTTCGCCTGTTTCTGCTAATAAAGTTTCAAAAGTTTCCCAACTAATATTTTGTAATATTGTACGTTGCTCCGCAGGAATTGAAGTAGCAATCATCTTACAAAAAACCTTTGTCAGTATTAATATATTCTCCCCCCTTAAAAAGGGGAGTTGGGGGATATCTCTCTAAAAAATGCTCCCAAAAAACTCTACAGCTTCTTTCAAAGCTGTAATAAAAACATCAATTTCTGCACGAGTATTATAAAAAGATAAACTAGCGCGTGCGGTGGATTGAGCTTTTAAATATCGATGTAATGGTTGCGTGCAATGATGTCCTGCACGAATCGCCACCCCAGCTTGGTCTAACATGGTAGATAAGTCGTGAGGATGCACATCTCCCGCCGTAAAAGCAGCAAGGGCGGCTCTACCAAAACCTGCTACTTTAGGTAAAGGGCCATAAGTACGAATTTCGGGAATTTGCGCTAGTTGCTCAAATAAATACCCGGTTAATTCGGCTTCATAAGTATAGATTTTATCCATACCAATATTAGTAAGATAATCTACTGCTGCCCCTAATGCGATCGCTTCTGCTATAGCTGGCGTACCTGCTTCAAATTTATGTGGCAAATCTGCATAGGTAGCATGGTTTAAGTATACATCGGCAATCATCTCACCACCGCCCAAAAATGGGGGCATAGAGCGCAACAATTTCAACTTTCCATACAAAAAGCCGATACCTGTAGGAGCGCACATTTTATGACCAGAAGCGACTAGCCAATCACAATCTAGCTTTTGTACGTCTATAGGCATATGAGGGACACTTTGGCAAGCATCTAGCAATACCTTAGCACCGTACTTGTGAGCGATCGCAATAATTTCTTGAACGGGATTAATACAGCCTAAAGTATTAGAAACATGAACAACGGAGACTAATTTTGTTTTATCTGAAATTAGAGTTTTAAACTGTTCTAAGTTAAATTCTTCAGTTTCATTTAATTCAACAAACTTTAGTACCGCTCCAGTTTTTTGCGCCAACAATTGCCAAGGAATTAAATTACTGTGGTGTTCCATCACCGACAAAATAATCTCATCGCCAGTCTTTAAATTGCTAGTACCCCAACTATAAGCAACTAAATTAATTGCTTCGGTTGCATTACGAGTAAAAACAATTTCTTGACGAGAAGCTGCATTTATAAAAGCGGCAATTTTATCGCGGGAACCTTCGTAAGCATCGGTAGCTTTGGCGCTAAGAGTATGTACACCTCGATGAACATTAGAATTATACTGTTTGTAATAGTCTCGTAAAGCATTTAAAACTTGGATTGGCTTTTGCGAAGTAGCCGCATTATCCAAATACACTAAAGGATGTTCGTTAACTTGTTGGTGTAAAATTGGGAAGTCAGCACGGACTAAATCAGCAAGAGTTTTTTCTTTAGTAATTGTCATTTTAGATAAATATGAATTTACTTAATTGTGGAAAAAGACTTAACAGCATTAGTCAAACTTTCGCGCAACGAACTTAAAGGCAATTGATTAATAATTTCCGCCGCAAAAGCATTAACTAAAAGGTTTCGCGCATCGCTGGCATTTATACCGCGACTTTGTAAGTAAAAAATTGCATCATCTTCTAATTGACTTACTGTTGCACCGTGAGAACATTTGACATTATCTGCTGTAATTTCTAACTGAGGCTTGGTATCAATTCTTGCTCTAGAAGACAGTAATAAATTGCGATTTAACTGCGCTGCATTCGTTAATTGAGCAGGTTTAGGTACAAAAACTTTGCCGTTAAACACTCCATGCGACTTCTCAGACACAATACACTTATGTAACTGATTGGTTGTACCATGAGGATAATTAAGAGCGATCGCACTATGAGTATCGCCGACTTGGTTACCAGATATTGCCGTTAAGCCAAATAAATTAGTATCTGTTTGTTCGCCAGCTTGGAAAACTTCTAAGTTGTGACGCGATAATTTACCACCAAGACTCACCGCGTAGCAAGTATAGCGACTCGAGCGCGCTTGAGAAACCGCCGTTTTACCGATGTGAAAAGCCTCTAAGCTTTCTTGCTCAACTCTAGTATGGCTAACTTCGGCATTTTCTTCTACCCAAATTTCCGTAACTGAATTAGTAAAGTAAACCGTATCTGTATTTGCAGCGTTTTTGTATTCCTCAATCACCGTCACATTACTACCAGATTCCGCCACCAGCAAGCAACGCGGTTGAGAAATAGTTGGTTGTTCGCTTGTAGAAACAAATAATAGATGAATAGGCGCATTGACTACAACATTTTTGCCTACCCACACAATCGCCACATCACTTATAGCAGAAGTGTTTAAGGCTGTAAAAACTTCTGTTGCGCCTTGCTGTTGAGCTAGATAGTTTTTTATCCGAGAGCGATGAGTTATTGGTAAACCAGCTAAATTACTAACTGTAATTCCATCGGGTAAATTTGCAATCGCCGAAAACTGGGGTGCATAAACGCCATTGACAAACACTAAACGACTGTTTGCAGCTTCCGGTAAGATTAACGATTCAATGTTAGCCGTTGCGTGCAATGTCTCTACATTAGTGAATTTTACTTGACGCAAAGCTGATAAATCAGTAAAGCGCCATTCTTCATCTCTGGTTGTGGGTAAGGTGGCTAGATGGATTAGGGAGGAGGTGCGATCGCGCAATTCCTGCAACAATAATATTAATTCTGGTTCTAGTACCGCGATTTTTTGTGCTTGACACTGCTTTAATAACTCGCTGAGATAAGCATCTTTGTCTTTTAACTCCTCTAGATTGCTAAGTAACTGCATACTTACCCTACCTCCGTTACCGCTTGTAGCACCCACTCATAACCGCGCGATTCTAATTCCAACGCCAACTCTTTACCACCACTTTTGATAATTCGCCCTTCTGCCATTACATGAACGTAATCCGGGACAATATAATTTAGCAACCGTTGGTAGTGAGTAATTAAAATTGTGGCATTATCGGCGCTTGCTAACTGATTTACACCATTAGCAACAATTTTCAGCGCATCAATATCTAAACCCGAATCTGTCTCATCTAAAATTGCTACTGTCGGCTCTAATATTGCCATTTGCAAGATTTCGTTGCGCTTTTTCTCTCCACCGGAGAAACCTTCATTGACGCTACGACTTAAAAAAGCTGGATTCATTTTGACAATATCTAGCTTTTCTTGCACCAACTCATCAAAATCAAAAGAGTCTAATTCCTCTAAACCTTGCTGTTTGCGGCGAGAATTATAAGCTACGCGCAAAAAGTCTAGGTTGCTAACTCCTGGAATCTCTAATGGGTACTGAAACGCCAGAAATACACCTGCTCTCGCACGTTCTTCCGCTTCCATTTCTAGCAACTTCTCGCCTTGAAAAGTTACTTCTCCCGCAGTCACATCATAAGCCGGATGTCCTGCTATTACCTTAGAAAAAGTGCTTTTACCCGAACCGTTAGGGCCCATAATTGCATGAATCTCTCCGGCTTTTACTTCCAGATTCACACCCTTTAAAATCGAATTTCCGTCTACTTGGGCCGTCAAGTTTTTTACTGACAACAAAACATCGCTATTTTCAACAATCATTCTTTCTATTTTTCCCTGTTACCTTTCGTTAAAAAGGCAGGCTTTTCACCTGCCCTTGAATTACCCTACACTTCCTTCTAACTTCAAACTCAACAACCTATCCGCTTCTACAGCAAATTCCATTGGCAATTGATTGAATACATCCTTGCAGAAGCCGCTAATCATCATTGAAATCGCATCTTCTGAGGAAATACCGCGTTGGGAGAAGTAAAATAATTGATCTTCGCCAATTTTGGAAGTAGACGCTTCATGTTCTACCTTCGCCGCCGGATTTTGTACCTGAATATAAGGAAAAGTATTCGCGCTAGCGTTATCGCCAATTAGCATTGAATCGCATTGCGAATAATTCCTAGCACCTTCAGCTTTCGGGTTGATTTTCACCAAACCCCGATAACTATTAGAGGAGTTACCCGCCGAAATGCCTTTAGAAATGATTGTACTGCGGGTATTCTTGCCCACATGAATCATTTTTGTCCCGGTATCGGCTTGCTGTTTGTGATTGGTAAGTGCTACCGAGTAAAATTCACCTACCGAGTTGTCGCCTACAAGTACGCAACTGGGGTACTTCCAAGTAATCGCCGAACCTGTTTCTACTTGCGTCCATGAAATCTTAGAATTGACTCCCTGACACAATCCCCGCTTGGTAACAAAGTTGTAAATTCCACCTTTGCCGTTTGCGTCGCCAGCGTACCAGTTTTGAACTGTGGAGTATTTAATCTCTGCATTGTCTAAAGCAACTAACTCGACTACCGCCGCGTGTAGTTGGTTTGTGTCGTACATGGGGGCTGTACAGCCTTCTAGATACGAAACTGAGCTACCTTCCTCTGCGACAATCAAAGTCCGCTCAAACTGCCCTGTATCGCCGCTATTGATGCGGAAATACGTAGATAGTTCCATCGGGCATTTTGTGTTTTTGGGAATGTAGACAAAAGAGCCATCGCTAAATACCGCGCCATTTAAGGCGGCAAAATAGTTGTCTGCGGCGGGAACAACACTACCTAAGTATTTCTTGACTAATTCTGGGTGTTCTTTTAAGGCTTCTGAAATTGAGCAGAAAATTACGCCATCTTTAGCTAGTTTGTCTTTGAAAGTTGTAGCTACAGATACGCTGTCAAAAATTGCATCTACCGCTACGTTAGATAGACGTTTTTGCTCAGATAACGAAATTCCTAGCTTTTCAAATGTTTCTAAAAGTGTAGGATCTACTTCATCTAAGCTATTGAGCTTTGCTTTTTGCTTAGGAGCAGAGTAATAAATAATATTTTGATAATCAATAGTTGGATACTTGACATTGGGCCAAGTAGGTTCGGTCATTTTCAGCCATTGACGATAGGCTTTAAGCCGGAACTCTAACATAAATTCCGGTTCTTCTTTTTTCGCCGAAATTAAGCGTACTACATCTTCACTAAGTCCACGGGGAATCGTGTCTGACTCAATGTCGGTAATAAAACCGTATTTGTAGGGTTGGTTAACTAACGTTTTGACAGTTGCAGTCATCAGTAGTGTTCTCTCGTGTTCTCTAATGAATCTTGTTTGTTAGCAGCTAAACTACTAACTGTTCTCTCTTTAAGGTGCAGACGGGAAATCGCCATTTTCGTAAATGGCTTTTAGTATAGTACGATTAAAGCAACACCTTTGTTGTTTAATGTATCTCCATTTTAGGCTACATTAACAACAGGTATGTTGTCAAAGTGAAATTTTGTTGGGAAAAAGATGGCGATCGCACAGCAGCCCTCCACTAAGCAAGACATTCTGCAATACTTAGGGCAGCATTCTTCAGCTACCGCCCAAGAGTTGGCAACCAAGCTAGAAATTAGTCAGCAAGCCGTACGCCGTCACTTAAAAGATTTGGCTAATCAAGATTTAATTTCCTACAGCGCGAAGTCTCAGCAAATGGGCCGTCCTCAACACGCTTATCAAATTAGCAGTAAAGGGCGCGAAAGCTTTAACCAATCTACAAGTCAAAATTATAGTGCTTTTGCTGTTTCTCTCCTGGGAACTTTAGCCGAAACCGTAGGAGCAGAGCAAGTTAGTCAGATTTTAAGCAAGCAATGGCAGCGTAAAGCTATAGAATATCGCTCAAAATTGGGTAACGGTTGTTTAGAAAATCGCGTTACCAAACTCGTAGAACTTAGAAAAGCTGAGGGGTTTATGGCGGAATGTCATTCTTTAGAATCTAGCGACGGTTTTATGATGACGGAGCATAATTGCGCTATCTCTAACGTTGCGGAGTCTTTTCCGGGGATTTGCGGACACGAATTAGAGATGTTTGCTCAGATATTGCCAGATTGTACCGTTGAGCGTACTCATTGGATTATTAACGGAGAGCAACGCTGCGGTTATTTAGTGCGATCGCATAATCTTTAGAAGAGATCCCCCCTAACCCACGGCAATAAAGCGGGAAGCAAAGCTACACCGCTTTTTACCTCCCCTTGAAAAAGGGGGGAAAATATTTTGAGGCAAGAGTAGAACTGTTGGATACTAATCGAAAGTCTTTTAAAACGTCTTCTAAGATTGTTACTTATAGCCCCGCTCATACAATAGTCCCGACTTACGAGTGTTTTAACCAGTGTAGTTATTGCAACTTTCGTACAGATCCGGGTAAAAGTGATTGGTTAAGTTTAGACACAGCAAAAGAGCAGTTATTACAACTCCAAAGTCAAGGGATTTGTGAAATTTTGATTTTGAGTGGCGAAGTACATCCCAATTCTTCCCGCCGTCAAGCATGGTTTAAACTAATTTACGATCTGTGTGAACTCGCGCTATCTCTAGGATTTCTACCTCATACTAATGCTGGCATTTTGAGCTTTAAAGAAATGAAGCAGTTAAAAGCCGTTAATGTATCAATGGGATTGATGGTAGAACAAATAACGCCTAAACTACTGCAAACTGTTCATCAACACGCACCTAGTAAAGTGCCAGAAGTACGGCTGCAACAGCTAAAATGGGCGGGAGAATTGCAAATTCCCTTTACAACGGGGTTACTTTTGGGGATTGGGGAAACGATCGCAGATTGGAGAGAAACTTTAGAAGTAATCGCCCAAGTTCATCAACGTTACGGGCATATTCAAGAAGTTATCTTACAACCTCATAGTCCAGGAACTTTACAAGCTATGGCATTGCCAGGTTTTGACTTACAGGAATTACCAAAAGTAATCGCATTCGCAAGAGAAATTTTACCACCAGAAATTGCAATTCAAATTCCGCCTAACTTAGTTGTCTATCCCAACTTATTACTTGCTTGTTTGGAAGCAGGCGCGCGAGATTTGGGCGGTATTGGCATCAAAGACGAAGTTAACCCCGATTATCCGCATTTGCACTCTCAACACTTATCAGATATTTTAGCTCTAGATTCTTGGCAACTCGTACCCCGTTTACCTGTTTATCCTCAATATTACACTTGGCTATCTGGGGAATTGCAGGCAAAATATCAAACTTGGCGCGATCGCATTTTAAAAGCTAATAAAGAAGCCTCTCAAAGTCACGCAATTTTGTAAGATATAATTACTGGATTCGGGAACCATTTACTGGTTAAAACGCTTATAGAAACTATATACGGAAACCTTCAAGGGCTGAAATCTAGCCAAATCAAACAATTACAAAAACTGTATCATCAGCGACTACCAGGCGATCGCTTGACTACGCCAGAATTTGCTCAAAGACTTGCTGCCATTAGCACAGACATTAATCAGCCTATATGCACTTATTTCAATCGCCGGGGACAGGCGATCCGTGTAGGTGTTGGTACGCCCCGTCAAACTCAAATTCCCCCCTTAGAATTGCCCCGTTATGGCGCGGAAAGATTAAGCGGAATTAGGTGTATAACAACGCAATTAAAAACCGAACCCCCAAACGAAGCTGCTTTAACCGCGATGGCGCTTCAGCGATTAGATAGTTTAATCGTATTGAACGTTACAGGCTCAGGCTTTGAACGACGGGGAGGCGGGGCGACAGGTTACGTTAAAGAAGCTTATATCGCTAACCTTACTCCCGAAAATGGGTCAAATTGGCAAGTATCGCCATCATTGAGCCTAGATATTGTTGCCAATCAAGATTTTATTGATTTAGTAGCAGAAATAGAAGGACGGTTTCAGCAAGAGTTTGTCGCTCAAAAAGTAGATAGCGATCGCGATCGGGTTTTATTGGTCGGAATGTTTACTGATGGCATTACACCCCAACAATTTAAAGACACTGTAGCGGAATTAGAACGCCTGATAAATACCGCCGGGGGGGAAGTTTTACAAATAATCCAGCAAAAGCGATCGCGGGTTCATCCCCAAACTGTGGTTGGCGAAGGGAAAGTTCAAGAAATAGCCTTAACTGCTCAAACTTTAGGAGCTAATTTAATCGTTTTTGATCGCGATCTTTCCCCTTCTCAGGTGCGTAATTTGGAAATCCAAATCGGTATTAGAGTTGTAGACAGAACCGAAGTAATTTTAGATATCTTTGCTCAACGCGCCCAATCACGAGCGGGAAAACTGCAAGTAGAACTCGCTCAACTAGAGTATATGTTGCCCAGATTGACGGGTAGAGGACAAGCCATGTCAAGGTTGGGTGGTGGTATTGGGACGCGGGGGCCAGGGGAAACTAAACTAGAAACTGAGCGGCGAGCGATCGCCCGGCGAATTAGTAGATTGCAGTCTGAAGTAGATCAATTACAAGCTCATAGATCGCGGTTACGCCAGCAACGTCAACACAGAGAAGTACCATCAATTGCGATCGTTGGTTATACAAATGCTGGAAAATCAACGCTACTCAACGCTTTGACGAATTCTGAAGTTTACACCGCCGATCAATTGTTTGCGACCCTCGACCCTACTACCCGCCGAATGTTGTTACCAGACGCGGTGACAAGTAGACCTAAACAGATTGTACTTACAGATACTGTAGGATTTATTCACGAATTGCCAGCGTCGTTAATGGATTCTTTTCGAGCAACTTTAGAAGAAGTTACCGAAGCCGATGCTTTGCTTCATGTAGCAGACTTATCTCATCCAGCTTGGCAAAGTCAAATTAGGTCAGTAATGAGTATTTTGGCAGAAATGCCGATTACTCCGGGACCAGCATTAGTAGTTTTAAATAAAATTGATTGTGCTGATAGTGAGACGTTAGAACTCGCTAGAGAGGAATTTCCGCAAGCTGTATTTATTGCGGCGCGCGAAGTCTTGGGGTTAGAAACTTTGCGCCAAAGGATTTCTCAGCTAATTCGCTATGCTGTAGCTTCATAAATCATTGGGACACGCTATTTGTGTCCCAGTCTATTTTTATTGCAAAAACAACACTACACTTTGCAATAAACCAATTACAAACCCTAATAACCCCCCCAAATTAACGATCGCCTGCAATTCATTTTTAACAATTCCTTCGATTGCGGCTTCCAAGTCTGCCGCCGATGTAGACTTGACGCGATCTATAATTACTTGGTCAATAGACAAAATAGGGATGGCTTGAGCAACAATTGCCTCTAAATCTTTTTCTAAGTAACGTTCTAATAGTAAAGCTAGTTCTTTGCTCACAACTTCTAAAGAGCTACCGAGAGCGGCGGAATTTCTTAATCGATTGAGGAGCAAGTTAGCTGTATTGTCCCAATCTATCGAATCGTTAAACCCTTGTAAAAAGTCCATTCCCCGCGTTTGCACGTAACCCCGAATAGTATCGCGGGTGGTTTTTCGTAGCTGGCGCACCGTAGAAACGGGCAAGTTTTGTAGAGATATACTTTTTAACCAAGTTTTCAGGCGATCGCGTACCACCAAAGATTTAATTAATTCGCTCAACCTTTCATTAGTTGCTTCTTTTTCGTCTAAACAAAAAGCCCGTAACCTAGTTAAAGTGTTTCGTAAACCAAATAAATTAGCTACTACCCAGTAAGTACCGCTTGCTTTTTCTCTAAATCCTTCATCGATTAATTGAATCGTGCGATCAGTCAAAAAGTCAATTATCAACTGTCTAATCGCGTCAGGTGGTAAAACAACCTGCAATAGCCAATCAGCAAGCTTTGTTGCTTGATCTTCGCTCAGTTGAAAGTCTAATAATACTTGGTCAAATATTTGATTAATTTGCGTCTCTAAAAAGTCTTCACGCCGTGCTACAACTTTTAGTAAACGGGGCAGAGATTGCCCTACTAAGTCTTTTAGAATACCAGCGACAATTTTAGTGCTTTTTTGCTCTTTATCTACTTTTACTTGCTCTAGAGCCAGCTTCAGCAGCCATAGAATGCCTGCTTGGACTCGTTCGGGTTGCAGTAGTCGCCGCGCCAGTTTTTGCAGTTCGTCTGGCGTTAGCAGCGAACCCATGATTGTATCTGATACACGCACCGCCAAACGTTCTTGGTTGCGGGGAATTAAGCCAGGAGTAAAAGGTAACTGTCGTTTACCAATATAGAGCGCTCGGTAAGGACGAAACAGCATTTTGATGGCTATATCATTAGTGAAGTAGCCAATAATTCCACCTACGACAGGTGGCGCAACGTAAAGCCACAAATTAGACCAGTCCAAAGCAAGATTTTAATAAGTAATATGCTCTAGTAGCCAAAAGACTATTAAAGTCTAAGTTAAAGGCGATCGCACTTTTTTAACTACCAGCACTCCCATCATATCGTTGGCAATGGGGTAATGGGTGGATAAAAAACCAGCATTATTCGCTAACTCTACTTGTTTTTGTCCGGTGGGAAATCGATCTAAGCTTGGACTAATATAAGCATATTCTTCAGTTAAACCCAATCTTTGCGCCATTGGTACTACTAAATTATCTAAATACCATTGCTGAAAATTACTTAAATAAGTATTAGTTGGGCGATGAAAATCTAAAATTGCGGCTGTAGCACCGGGCTTGAGAACGCGATATAATTCCTGAAGACTACGGGGGATATCTGTAACATTTCTTAAACCGTAGCCCATAGTCGCCGCATCAAAATAGTTATCAGCAAAAGGTAAATCTAAAGCATCAGCTTCTACCCAAGTTATCGGCGGATGGGGATATTGTTTTAAAGCTCGTTGTTTGGCAATTTCTAGCTGCGCTACAGCAAAATCTGCGCCGTATACTTTACCTGTAGTACCAACAGAGCGCGCTAGACGCAACGCTAAGTCGCCACTACCACAACACACATCTAAACAAGTATCACCAAGCTTTGCTTTGCTCCACTTTACTGTCATTTGCTTCCAAATGCGATGTTGACCTAAACTTAGGTGATCGTTCATTTGGTCGTAAACCGGAGCAATGCGATCAAAAATAGCGCGGATATCAGTTGATTCCATTAAACCTATTGTCAAAGATTTATTAGTCTACTCTAGTAGACTTTAGCTATAAGCAAGGGGGTTTTTGACTCAAAGTTAGCTGTATAACGAGTTATTGCGATCGCCCCTAGTAGTTCTAGAATGAGTAAGCGAACCTAAAATAAATTTAACCCCCAGTTTTTTAGGGGATTTATGTTTAGTCCATTTCATTAAAAAAATTTCTATCTGTAATTATGACTGAACTAACACCTAATAGTGTCAATAGTGACGAGCTATCAAACGAAGAAAGCGAAACTTTAATCAGAAATTTGCGCCAAAAACAAGGTAGCTGGGTAGAGTGGGGAATTGCTTGTTCAAAATTACAAAAATCTGGGCTAAGTCCACAAACTATTTTTGAAGCGACAGGATTTGAGCCAATCCAGCAAAACCAGATAATTGTAGGATCTCAAGTTTATGCTTCTATGGAAAAATCTGGAGTTTCGCAAGAAGTGCGATCGCATTTTACCGGGCGTGGTAGCGAGACTCTATACGAATTGCGTCTATTAGCTCACAGCGATCGCGCGGCGGCGGCGGATCTCATAGTAACTCATGGGCTAAATATTGATGATGCTCGTGAAGTAGCTAGAGCCATTAAAGACTATACCCGTTTATCTTCCTTACCTAACGGCTTTACTTCTCATCGCGGCGATGCTGTAGCTTATCACTACTGGCGCTTGATTCGGCAAAAAAACGATATGCAAGAGCGATCGCGTTTAATTGCTAAAGGTTTAAAATTTGCTCATTCTCTTAACGCTAGACAACAAATTGAACAGTTATTAATGGATTTTAGTGTAGTTCAAACGCGATCGGCTCCTAAATTACCTTTTTATAGGCTGCAAACTGATGAAGAATTAGCCCGAATTGTCCCCGTGGCTGGACAAATGCCTTTGAGTACCGATGATGTTAAAGCTGTGCCTATGGTAGAAGAAATTAGACCTTTTGGGATGGTAAAGTTTGCTGGAGAGCAAGCGTGGGTTACATTACCAGGATGGCAGGTAGTATTAAAAGCTGAAGATCCCATTGTTATATTATCTAGCGGTGAATTTTTACCGGATGCGCCAAATAGTTCTACCGAGCCTGTATTAGTTGTAGTAGATCGTTCCGAGCGCGAGTGGGATGCTAATAGTTACTTTATAACTGATAATTCTGGTCAAATAGAATTGCAATGGTTTGAAACTAAACCAGACGTGCAGTTACTAGGTAGAGTTGTGGTGCTGATTCGTCCTAAGAAAATTTTGGACGAAGAAATTACTAAAGATGTTTGGCAAATAGACGAGTAAAATTACTGTTGGCAACGAGACGTTGCAATGCAACGTCTCTACGTAGGTTTAATTTTGAATCAGGTAACGCTAAAGTGTTCCTAATTTTTACATCTATAAAGCTGGTAAGGTACGCCAATGCGGTAATGTTGCTCAGAATCCATAAAACAAGAATGCTTAGAGAGCGCCAACTGCGGCGGATATTCTCGCTGTCTTAAATCGGGAGCAATTACCCATAGGTTAAGTAATGGGGCTTTTAAGGGCGGTAGAAGGGCGAGTTTTTGCCATACAGATTCGTAACCATTAGGCGATCGCTCTAAAAACACAAAATCCCCCGAATCTCTCACCTTTTCTAAGGCTAAAGCAAAACTCAAACCTAATGCTACATTTTGGTAATCTCTGTATCCCATCACAACCATTACAGGTAAATTAGGCTCTAAATTGATAGTTTTAGCAACTTGTTGAGGATTGTAGGGTTTTTGAAAAGCTAAGTTAGAAATCACGAATAGGCAACTTAATAGCGATCCAAGGAAAATTAAGCTAAAAGTTTGAGGACGCTCTAGATTTTTATTCAATCCGGCGGCTACTAAAGCTAGAAAAGCTGGGTAATAAACAAAGTTATAACGAGGCGTGATGGTAATATCTTTGCCTAAAAAGTAGACGATCGCCAAAAATTCCAGCAAAACTACAATTATGAAACTAGCAAGAGTAAAAGTTGATAGATTGGTTGATTTCCATAATTGCTTAATTCCTTTGAAACTTAGCCACAGCACACCGCCACCAAAAACTAAAGTCCCCAAACCTGACAAAATTACGATCGGTATAGGTTGATTTTCTACAGGGAAAGTTGCGATCGTAAGTAACCAAGCCGCTAGAATTTGGTAAATAGGTGCAACGTTGTGAGGCGAAGGTATCCAGCTAGTTTCCGGGCGGTTAAAATGACCAGTTAAGACGGGTAGCCAAGGAATAAAGCTAATAATAATTGCTAATATTGCCAGAGTTAGAGCAATACTATAACGAAGGAAATTGCGCTGATTTCTGTACATTACGCCTAACAAAGTCACAATTTCTGCAACTATTGCCAGAATAAAAAAATAATGGACGTATAGCCCGATAATATTAACCGTCGTCCAAAATATCCATATACTGACTCGCAAGCGCTTACTAACAATATCTTGTTGAATTAGAATTAGTCCGAGTAATGCTAAAGTAATCAACAATACAGGCAAAGTATAATGACGGGCTTCTTGAGAAAGGTACACGCCAAAAGGAGAAACCGCCATCATTACCGCCGCCGTCAGTCCCGCCGAGGGTGAAAAAGCTTTAGTATTAAGTAAATAAATTGCCCCAACTTCACTTGCGCCCCACAAAACGCTAAATGATCGCAAAGTCCACACCCAGCTAGGCGAAAGGGGATTAACTAAACCAAACCAACTATGTAGCAAGCAAAAAAATAACGGTGGATGAGTAGATTGCAGAGCAATATTTTGAGCAATCTGAGTACAGCTAACTTCTGGCACTAAAGTAAAAATTTGCTGTAATTGATGAAAAGGAATAACTACTTCTAGCGGTACATTATTGTAGTTGCGTCCTAAGCTGAAAATAGCTGTAATTACTTCATCTAGCCACAAAAACTTGCCTTCCAAGTTTCCCAGGCGCAAAATAGCACCCAAAAAAAGCGTCCCAGTTAGTGCTAAGTAATGTATTCTGCGATCATTCATTATTTAAAGTAATAGTATCTAAAGTAAATAACTATTAATATTTATTTACACAATATTGTAAGCTAGTGTAATTGAATACAATGAGTATATTTGCTTATTAAGGGCAATGGCAGAACAATTTCCTTGGCTAACTACAATAATTTTGCTACCTGCAATAGCGGCATTACTAATTCCAGTATTACCTGACAAAGACGGCAAGCGGGTAAAATGGTATGCAGTAGGAGTAGCGATCGCAGATTTGATTTTGATATGCTATGCCTTTTGGCAGAACTACGACCCCAGTAACGCAACTTTCCAACTAGCAGAAAGTTATGCTTGGATACCTCAATTGAAACTTAATTGGGCTGTTTCTGTCGATGGGTTATCAGCACCTTTAGTTCTTTTAGCCGGATTTGTAACAACCCTAGCGATTTTTTCAGCTTGGCAAGTTGACCGCAGACCCAAACTCTTTTATATGCTGATGTTGCTATTATATTCAGCGCAGATTGGAGTTTTTGTTGCTCAAGACTTACTACTGTTTTTTATCATGTGGGAAGTCGAACTCGTTCCGGTTTATCTACTTATTAGTATTTGGGGTGGTAAAAAGCGTCGTTACGCCGCCACAAAGTTTATTATTTATACTGCCGCAGCTTCTATTTTTATTCTTGTAGCTGCCTTGGGGATGGCATTCTCTGGGGGTAGCGATGTTACTTTTGATATCGCCCAACTTGCCCTCAAAGATTATCCTCTCGCCTTAGAACTCGTTTTGTACGCAGGATTGATAATTGCTTTTGGTGTCAAACTGGCGATTTTTCCTATGCACACTTGGCTTCCAGATGCTCACGGGGAAGCCTCTACACCAGTATCAATGGTACTAGCAGGCGTACTCTTAAAAATGGGTGGCTATGGATTAATTCGCCTAAATTTAGAACTTCTCCCCGCCGCCCATATTTACTTTGCACCGTTGCTGGCAATTTTAGGTGTAGTTAACATTATCTACGGCGCGTTAAACTCCTTTGCCCAGACAAACATGAAACGTCGTCTTGCCTACTCCTCAGTATCTCATATGGGTTTTGTACTGCTGGGTATTGCATCCTTTACCGATATAGGAATTAACGGTGCGATGCTGCAAATGATTTCTCATGGTTTGATTGCCTCAGTATTATTCTTCCTAGCTGGTGTAACCTACGATCGCACTCAAACAATGGTAATGAGTGAAATGTCTGGAATTGGTCAGGTAATGCCCAAGGTGTTTGCACTGTTTACAATTAGTGCTATGGCATCTTTAGCGCTCCCCGGAATGAGCGGTTTTGCTAGTGAAATCTTGATATTTGTTGGGGTAACAACCAGCGATATCTACAGTTCGACATTCTGCACGGTGACAGTACTTCTTGCTGCGGTTGGCGTAATTCTCACGCCAATTTATCTATTATCAATGTTGAGACAGGTATTTTACGGAACTGGTGCAGAACTTAACTGTAACCTGGATGATGATCAAGAACAAAATCAAGAAGATGAAGAATCTTGTTTTGGTACGGATTGCGTTCTTCCCAGTCAAGCGATTTACAGAGATGCAAGTTGGCGCGAACTATCAATTGCGGCTAGTTTTATTGTTTTAATTGTTGGTATTGGCTTATATCCTAGATTTACAACGCAGATGTACGATGCAAAAACCGTTGCAGTTAACACTCAAGTTCGTCAATCCTACACCCAAATAGCTCGAACAAACCCCGGAATCTATGCAAATAGAACATTGGCATTTAAAAGAATCGCTCAAGTAGAAACAGCAGAGGTTTTAGGGATAGTTAAATAAAAAAGTCAAATCTTGCTGCTGTCAATATATAGCGATCATATAGGATTGGTAGACATTAACTGTAGGGGCGCAATACCTTACGCCCCCACAAGTTGGCAATTGATTTAGGATTGCTATAGATAACTTGAAATAGCAAGCAAACTTCTATGAACCAAGGGTTAGAACCTCTAAGAATTCGCGCTAAGAATTACATTGATAACCAATTATCTACACTCCGGCAAGAAGCTTGTAACCAAATTGAAACCAGCCTTCGTCCCGGACAGCAGCAAATGGCACAATGGCTTGGTGGAGAAATGGCAGTTTCCGCCGTCCCTGGGGCGGGAAAATCTACGGGAATGGCAGCCGCAGCCGCCGTTGCGATCGCTCGTTATGGTCTTCACTCGCGCTATCAGCTAATTGTAGTCACTTTTACACGATCAGCAGCAGCAAATATTAAAGCCAAAATTCGCTACTATCTACAAAAAAAACTATCTTTACCACCCACAGGGTTTAGCGTCCATACTCTGCACGGTTTGGCGTTAAATATTGCTAGTCGTTACCCCGATTTGGCTGGATTACAATTAGATAATTCTACTTTAATTACCCCAAACCAAAGCCATCGCTTAATTCGTACTTGTGTAGAACAATGGATTGGGAGTAATCCAGGGCATTACTCTAAATTATTACAAGGGCGGCAATTTGACGGAGAAGAAACCGAGCGCTTGCGCCGTCAATCGGTATTGCGTACCGAAGTATTACCCGGTTTAGCTCATAGTGTCATCCGCGAAGCCAAAAGTTCGGGAATTTTACCCGCTACTTTGAGCCAAATTAGTAGTCAATCCGACGATGATTACAATATTTTGGAAATCGCTTCGGGATTGTACGAGCAGTATCAAAGCATTATGCGATCGCGCGATCTAATCGACTACGACGATATGATTTTAGGCGCTCTGCGGGTGTTAGACAATGACAGAGCTTGTCAAATTGAACAAAACCAAGTTTTTGCAGTGTTTGAAGACGAGGCGCAAGACTCCAGCCAACTGCAAACTAGGCTACTTAAAATTCTGGCGGTTAATGAGGAGCATTCAACAAATTTAATTCGCGTGGGCGATCCTAATCAAGCAATAAATTCTACATTTACCCCAGCTGATCCGATTTATTTTCGCCAATTTTGCGAACAATGCGATCGCCAAGGACATCTAGCCACAATGGATCGAGCCGGACGTAGTAGCAAAATTATTATTGATGCGGCTAACTTTACTTTGGAATGGGTAAATCGTACTTATAAAAGTAATAAAGCTCCCTTTCGTGTCCAAAAAATTCACCCCGTAGACGCTGACGATCCCCAGAGCGATGCTAATCCCGCTCCTGGGGGTAAAGGGTTAGAACTTTATACACCGCGAGACATTCACCACACCGCTAGTTTAATTGGCGATCGCGTAGTTAGTCTATTAACTGAACATAGCGATCGCTCTTGCGCGATTTTAGTTAGAGAAAATAAACAAGGTCAATGGTTAGCAGAAAAACTTGCACCTGTATGTCAAGAGCATGACATTAGTTTATATGAAGTCTCCGAGAGCGATCGCCGCTCTCACGTCCCGGCGGAGATTCTAGCCTGGTTGCAATTTCTTGATCGTCCCCATTCTCCCGATTATCTCAAAGCCGCTTTAGCTGTCCTTGTCCAACGTCAGCTAATCGAGCGTCAAGACCTCAACGCCTTAGCTTTACTTCCCGAACAATTTATCTATCCTACTCCTTTAGATCCACCTCTTAGGGAAGCCGCGATTAAACCGCGTAATTTGTGTCATCAATTGCTCCGCGCTCGTCTAGAATTGCCGCCTTATCAACTAATTTCCTTTTTGGCTTTAACTCTAAACTATGACGGAGCCGAACTTGCAACTGCCGATAAATTAGCTGAAAGAGTCGCCCAACAGACGACGGGTAATAGTTCCCTAGCGGCGATGCTAACGGTACTTAACGAAATAGTTAGCTCGGAAAGGTTTGAGCCTGTAGAAACTGATGCTGTGGAGGAACGTTTTACTCGTCCTGGTCAACTAACAATTATTTCTATGCACAAAGCCAAAGGGCTTGATTGGGACTATGTTTTTCTACCTTTTTTGCATGAAAATATTATTCCTGGTATCTTGTGGGTTCCGCCGCAAACGCATTTTTTAGGTGAATTTAGTTTGTCTGAAGTCGCCCGCGCTCAAATTCGCGCCCATCTTCACGGACAAGCCGTTTTACCAGATATTGCTCAAGCTTGGGAAGATGCCAAACAACTAAAAACCGCCGAGGAATTTCGCTTACTTTACGTAGCAATGACTAGAGCCAAACGCTTATTGTGGATGTCGGCGGCACAAAAAGCGCCTTTTATTTGGAGCAAACCCAATAGTTTAGATAATCGTCCGCCCTGTCCTGTTTTTCCAGCATTAAAGCGCCAATTTCCCTCTAGTGCGATCTCCACTGCATCGTTACAAGCTAAATAACTGATTAAAAACAAACATTTGAATTAGATTGTCATCTGCCTAAAGACTCAATGTAGTTCCTAGGTTATAGACGTACATTAAGCCATCAACATTTTTAACAGTAGTAAAACCGATTGCTCCTAGTAGTCATAAAAATCTAAAATGTGACGTTGTTTCACAACTATTAGTATGACCGAAGTAAAAGAGGGTGAATGGCAAGTTTCACGAGTTCTATTTAAATATTGGCAGCGTACCCCGCCATTTGTCCGATATATCTGGGTGGTAACAATTTATTTGGTTGCTTGGGGGATTCTAGACAGTATAGCTCTAACCTTTGAAACCGCACCAGAAATCTCTGTTTGGTCTCCAGCTTCAGCCCTCGATATCGTTCTCATCCTTGCTTTTGGCTGGAAATATAGCTTTGCGCTATTGCTGAGTGCGTTTATCCATAACCATTTTATTACTGGTCGAAACATTGATTGGGTGGCACTGCTGATCTTGGAATTAATGGTAACGCTAGGGTATGGCGGCGCTTGCGCTTTCCTATTGTATAAACTGCGAATTAACCCCCGTTTGCGGCAACTGCGGGATGTAACTTGGTTTTTAGCGATCGCCGTTTTAATTGCACCATTAATTGTTGCGCTGTTACAAGCAGCAACCTTTGCTTACTTTGAGGTTGTACCTTGGTCTAAATATTTAATAAATACCTTGCATTACTGGGCAGGAGATGCAACGGGTATTACTATGCTTACGCCGTTTTTATTAGTCTTGCTCCGCAAGTTCCCCTGGATTTGGGCGATCTCCGAAAATGAAGCACCAGCTAGAGAGCATAAAATACTGCCTGCCTGCCGAAAAATTCCCCTATTTCTGGTAGAAGGTTTAGCTCTAAGCTTAGGGATTTGGGTTGCCTATAGTTCTCGTCCGGGGAATAATTTGGACTATACCTATTTTGTGTTTTTACCCTCAATCTGGATTGCTTTAAAGCATGGTTTTGAGCGGGCGACTGGGACGGTCTTGTTTATCAACGTTGCTGTGGCATTTTTGGTATGTGCTACCTTTGGTAAATCTAACGTAGTTGCTTTGCAATTTGGCTTGATGGCAATTACGCTGACCTGCTTGCTATTAGGTGGAATAGCAAGCAATCGCCAGCAAACGGAAAAAGCCTTACGAGATTCTGCCGCACAGTTGAATTACAGCGCTTTCTACGATGTACTGACAAGTTTACCCAATCGCGCCTTATTTAGCGATCGCCTAAAACGAGCTTTTGAGCATGGCAAACAAGTCCCTAATACTTTATATGCGGTACTTTTTATTGACTTAAATCAGTTCAAGGTGGTTAACGATAGCCTCGGACACACCTTTGGCGATCGCTTACTAATTGCCATTGCCCGTAAACTAGAAACTTGCCTTCGTCCTAGCGATACCATTGCCCGTTTAGGAGGAGACGAATTTACAATACTACTAGAAAGTCTTACCGATGTCAGCGACACAATTCGCGTTGCCGAACGTATCCAGGCAGCATTAGCTTTACCTTTCGAGCTTGAAGGACAAGAAGTATTCGCTACTGCTAGTATTGGCATTGCTTTAAGCGTCACAGGATATCTCTTGCCTGATGATATTCTCCGCGATGCGGATATTGCTATGTATCGTGCCAAGCAATTGAAGACGCGCTACGAGATATTTAATACCGCCATGCACATTAGAGCCGTTGCCCGTTTGCAGATGGAAACAGAACTACGTCGAGCGGTCGAACGTCAAGAATTTTTGGTTTATTACCAACCCCTCGTCTCCCTAGTAACGGGGAGGCTTTCAGGTTTTGAGGCTTTGGTTCGCTGGCAACATCCCCAACACGGTATCCTTGCTCCTGCTAAATTTATAGTCTTAGCCGAAGAAACTGGGCTGCTTAACCCCATTGACCAGTGGGTAATGCGTGAAGCCTGCCGCCAAATGCAACAATGGCAAGAGCAAATTCCTACTAATCCACCCTTGCTAATTAGTACCAATTTGGGTAACAAATTGTTTTCTCAACCCAATTTGAGCCAGCAAATTAGCCAAATTTTGACCGATACAAGCCTAGATGCTATTAGCCTTAAGTTGGAGATTACCGAAAACGTTTTAGCAGAAAATGACGAATCAACAATTGCCACGCTCTTGCAAATTAAAGCTTTAGGAGGCCAGTTATCTATTGACGACTTTGGTACGGGATATTCATCCTTAAGCCGTTTGCACTGTTTTCCCATTGATGAATTGAAGATTGATCGTTCGTTTGTCAGTAAAATAGGCATTAGGAGCAACTTAGAGATTACCGAAACTATTTTGACTCTTGCCCAAAAACTTGGCATGAGTGCGATCGCCGAAGGAATCGAAACGGCGGAGCAACTAGCCCGTCTTAGAGAACTTAATTGCCCGTAGGGGCAATTAAGTTCTTCTCCAAACCATTGCCCAGTCAAGCCGCAGAGGAATTAATTATTTCTAAACCGCAGTGGTAACTATTCTTCAACCCGATAACCTAATTCTGCTAAACGAGTCCGCGATTGCCGCCATTTAGGTTGAACTTTAACAAATAATTCTAAATGCACTTTGCCAGCAATTAATTTTTGAATTTGCTCCCGTGCCGCGCTACCAATGGCTTTGAGCATACTTCCACCTTTGCCAATTAATATCCCTTTTTGGGAATCGCGTTCAATATTTATAGTGGCGAATACACGAGTAATAGTTGGTTCTTCTTCAACTTTTTCAATAGCGATCGCCACAGAGTGCGGCACTTCTTCACGAGTTAAAAGTAAAATCTGTTCGCGGATAAGTTCCCCCATAATAAACCGCTCTGGCTGGTCTGTAACTAAATCCGGCGGGTAATAATAAGGGCCAACTTCAAGTTTTTCAATTAACAACTGCTGCAATCCTACTAATCCATCACCTGTTAAAGCCGAAAACTTAACCATTTTCCATTGGTTAGCCTCAGTAACTCGAGCATAAGTAGTATCTAACATTTGGGCATCGGCGGCTGGTTGCGTGTCAATTTTATTGATGCCTAAAATAACTGGAGTTTTGCTGTGACTGAGGATATCGACAATATAGCGATCGCCTCCTCCAGCTTCCACCGCTCCATCTACCACAAACAACACTACATCAACCGAATCAATGGCAATTCTGGCGTTTTGTACTAATACTTCTCCTAATTGATGGTGGGGTTTATGAATTCCTGGCGTATCAACAAAAATTAATTGTGCTTCAGGAGTAGTTAAAATGCCACGTAAGCGATTGCGCGTTGTTTGGGCAACCGGGGAAGTAATGGCGATTTTTTGCCCGACTAAATAATTCATCAGCGTTGATTTGCCGACATTCGGGCGACCAATAATGCCAATAAATCCTGACTTAAAACCCGCAGGTGCTTGGGGAATAGTTGCTATTCCCGATAAGTCTAAAATATTGCTTTGATTAGGTATTTGAGAATCGATATTATTTTCTAACATAATTTTGTAGCGAGGCAATGATCGGGAAACTAAATAAAAGTTGCAATTTCCTACAATTTGCCTATCTTTCAGTTTAATGTACTGCCGTTAAGTGACGTACTCCACACACTGACCTGAGTACAGATGTGGGCTTCTCAGCGAATCTTCTATGAAGACATTGACTGAGCTTTAAGACCGTGCGCCCCACGGTTCCTTATATTTATAGCAGCGTTCAAATCCCTACACAAACTGGTGTGGCATACAGGACAGTTATGCATTCTCTGGGATAGCGGCTTTTTAACTTTGTGACCACAGTTAGAACATTCTTGGCTTGTACCATTTGAATTAACAGGTATTACCTTCAAGCCAGCATTTTCGGCTTTGTTTGAAAGTATTGAAATAAACTGTCCCCATCCGGCATCATTAATACTTTTAGCCAATCTTGTTTTAGCAAGTCCCTTGATATTCAACTTTTCAACAGCTACGATATCGTACTTATCAAGCACTGTTTTAGCTATTTTAAAGTGAAAATCTTTTCTAGTATCACCAACCTTTTTATGCCTGATTCCCAATTGTTTAATTGCTTTCTTGCGACGGTTAGAACCTTTTTTACGACGTGATACTTTACGTTGTGCTGACTTTAATTTTCGTTCAGCTTTACGTAGATACTTTGGCGCAGCAATTCGGGTATTGTCAGAAGCAACATAAAAATCTATTAAACCTACATCAATACCAACAATATTATCAGCGTCAAAATTAGGATTAATAGTTGTAACTGCCTTATCATCAAGACTTAGAGTCACATAGTAACCATCGGCTTTTTTAGTGACAGAGGCAGTCTTGATATCAAAACCGTCAGGTATTTGACGATGAACAATAACTTTTATATCACCTATTTTTGATAATATAATTTTGTTACCGACAAACTGATGAAGTTTGAATTGTGGGTAAGTGAACGTTTTGTATCGTCCTTTAGCTTTAAATCTCGGTCTACCAGATTTTTTGCCGTTAACATCACCTTTTAACCATCGATCAAAAGTTATCTCAACCTTTTTAGGGACTTCCTGCAAGACTTGAGAATGGATGTTTTTGTACCAAGGTCTATTTATTTTTAAATGAGTTAATGATGCCTTTTGCTTGTAGTAGTTTGGTTGTTCTTTTAACTCTGGCAAGTAGCAAATCAAAGGGTATCTATCAATAGGGCAACGATTCATTTCATACCAGTCAACCCTTTGAGCAAGCAAATAATTATATTGGTAACGCAACATTTCAAGTGTGTTATCAATTTTCTCAGCTTGTTCTTTGTTTGGTTTGATTTTGTATTGGTATGAAATTCGCATTTGTTTCACCTTCTTCTAGGAAAATGATAACATAAAGTAACGCCAGTGGGGGACAGAATGAAAATAAAAAGGTTAAACGTTAGACTTTCTGATAGGAGATATTACAAGCTTCAGGCTTGTGCTGCTACTACGGATAAAACTATTACACAGTTGCTTGAAGATTGGATAGATAGCTTACCAGTGGAAAAGAAAATAAAATAAATATTTTGGGAAAAACTCAACTATTACCTTTATTTGTTCATGCTATGCATAAAAACAATAAAGCCAATGCTTCGTTTTTCCCGCGCATTCATCCCGCGCTCCTAAGAGTGAGCCGTAGGGCTTCTGCTGTTTCAGCTAATAGTACATCAGTTAAGATGGCTCGTGGGTTAGTTTAGGTATTTGCTTAGGGAGCAATAAAAGAGACGCAAGCTTCGCGCCTCCTACGTTCCCGGTAATGTTCGCAACCTTTGGCTTAAATGAGTGCGATCGCTTAAACTATGCAGCAAAGGGCCATTAGCGCCAAATTCTACCTTACTTACAGATCCCACCGGACACCCCAACCGAAAGCGGAAACGCCCCACATCAACACCGAGTAAGCTGCACAAAATAATCCTAATCGTTGCTTTGTGGGAAACAATCAAAATATTGCCGCTACTGTAACGCTGCTTGATTTCTTCAATTACAACTAAAGCACGACTTGCGATCGCAACGGCTAATTCTCCCCCTGTGGGCGGATACCACGCCGGATCTGCCGTCCAACGTATATAGTCGTCGTGATATTCACTAGATACTGTTGCTACGGTTTTTCCTTCCCATTTGCCATAATCAATCTCTTTCAAACCGTCGCGTAATTCCAACTCTATACCCAGTTTTTCGGCTAATGGTGTAGCTGTGGCGATCGCTCTTCGCATCGGACTTGCATAGATAGCCTGCCACTCTAAAGACTGGTAAGCCGCCGCAAACCCTTGTGCCATCTCAATTCCATCATCCGTTAGTTCGGGGTCAACAGAGCCACAAAAAGCATTGTTTAGACTGTATTCTGTCTGTCCGTGACGGAGTAAATATAGAGTTAAAGTCACTGTTCCCCTTTGTACAAAGTTTTTAATTGAAAAACCAACGTGAATGTTGAGAAGATTGTAACTTGTCTTTCTACCACTGCAAATAAGCCGATTTAGAACCTTGCTCTCGTCGAATTTTGCTGTCTTTTTCAAACCAAGCAATTATTTGTTTAGTTGTTAAATCCTCAATATTGACTGCATATTCTTGAGCAATATGTTTCAACAAATTTAATGACGAAACTGTAAGCCGTGTCAAAAATTTTTCGTTAGAAGCAAGCAGCGCTGCGTCTACCTGGGCTGAATCTTCTAGAGTCAAAAATTGTGATGATTGCGGTTGGGTATTCATAAGTTCAATCTAACTTAATCAAGTTTTGGGGCTATAGGGCTGGGTGTCTCTACTGGAATATCAGTAGTTTCTGGTATTGAGGGTAAATTAGGGGCAGTCTTAATATTGGTACGGTCGAGACGATTAAAATAGTTTCCTATCTGTTTACTTCTTGACGGTTTAACTTCATCTGTTGAGGTTTCAGGGCTGGGTATGTCTGTAGGAATAGGTAGCGGTTCAATAAGTAGTTCAGGGCTGGGTGTTTCTGTTGGTAAGGTTTCAGGGCTGGGTATGTCTGTAGGAATAGGTAGCGGTTCAATAAGTGGTTCAGGGCTGCGTGTTTCCGTAGGAATAGGTAACGGCTCAATAAGTGGTTCAGATGTTCTCACAGTGTAATTTTGGTCAACAATTCCCCGCGCCTCGTCGGCGGATAATTTTCCTGTAACTAGCTGCGAAAGCGTATCTTTGCTCTTAGGTTCGTAAGTAATAGTTCTAATAGTGTTGTTAAAAACGTTTTTGACCGAGTTACCTTGACTATCGATAAATTCTAGTTGTACCCAGTTTTTACCTAGTTTGAAGCCTTGAAGATAAATACTTTGCCAACTATCTAAAACAAAACTGTAGTCGTTGATTGTGCAACGAATCCGCCAATCAGCAACATTGTTCTCTGTAGCAGTTAGGCGCAAAGGCGCATCAGTTAGATAAAAATCTAATAAAATAGGCTCCGCTCCGTAAGTACCTTTGGGGCGACTGTAGGTTAAAAGTGGCAGGGCTGAATCAGGATTGTTATCTTGAGTCTTAGTAAAAACGTGAAATGTTGTTTGAGCATAAGCGCCAGCATTTTTAAAGCTTTCATGCCAAGGACGAGCCGCAAAAACGCGCAAGGTATGAGTACCAGGGTCTAAACCCTCCAGTATCAAAGGCTTATTTGGGTCATAAACAGCTATGTAGGGCTGATTGTCAAGAATCACGTGCAGATGTGGGCCTAACTCTAATTGGGAATCTTTAAATATAGATAAGTCCTGCACTTGCAAACTTACTTCAATTTTATCGTCTTGAAATACAGCATTAGCTTCGGGACTAACTATAGTTACTTGTGGCTGATAAATCTCCATTTCTCGCCGCAGAGTTTGAATTACTGATGGAGGAGAAACTTCCACTATGTCTCCAGGGGCAATAGTATTACTGCTTTTTGCAAGCACTGTCGTTGTTCCATTGCCTCTACTACAACTTACCGTACTTAATAATGCGATCGCTATTAAGGCAATCCTAAACGCTCTACCTAATTTCTGCCCCAATCTACCTAGCACTCTAAGTTCTCCTTAGCTATCAACATTATTGATATTTGTTGCTTTCCATCATCTTAAACGCCGATCACTGCTATGTAACCAGCGAAAATCACCCCCCAAAGGTAAATTTTTACAACAACTCTAGAAAATCCTCTTGACTTTTTCTCAAAAAGTTAAATTATCTGGGCAAAAAAAAGTACGATCGCCTCGGACTTTGAATTATTGTTAACAAACCCTTAAAACACCTACAGTTAAGGCTCTATAATTCACGGAGAAAGCAAATTTACATCATCGCTGCTGGCGACTGTAAAGCTGTGGGTGCAAATCCTAAAAAGAGCTTCCTCAGTCAAAAGTCAAAAGGTAGTTGGTAATGTTTATAATTCCTGGTTCCTTGTCTAGAGAGGAGAGTCTGAATGACGATAAGTCCTCCTGAGCGAGAGGAGAAAAAAGTAAGAGTTGTTGTTGATGTAGATCCAGTTCCTACTTCTTTCGAGAAGTGGGCGCAACCAGGTCACTTCGACCGCACCTTATCTAGAGGCCCAAAAACCACCACTTGGATTTGGAACCTCCACGCCCTCGCTCATGATTTTGATACTCACACGAGTGACTTAGAAGATATATCCCGTAAAGTCTTTGCTGCCCACTTCGGCCACCTGGCGGTAGTGTTCCTATGGATTAGCGGGATGGAGTTTCATGGCGCTCGATTTTCAAATTATGAAGCGTGGTTAGTAGACCCCTTAAACATCAAACCTAGCGCTCAAGTAGTTTGGCCCATTGTTGGTCAAGACATCTTAAACGCCGATGTGGGCGGTGGCTTCCATGGTATTCAAATTACCTCCGGCTTATTCCATGTATGGCGGGCTGCGGGTTTTACAAGTACATTTCAACTTTACGTAACTGCCATTGGCGGTTTGGTGGCAGCAGCATTAATGCTGTTTGCTGGTTGGTTCCACTATCACAAACGCGCTCCCAAACTGGAATGGTTCCAGAATGTAGAGTCGATGTTGAACCACCATCTAGCAGGCTTACTCGGTTTGGGTTGCCTATCTTGGGCTGGTCATCAAATTCACGTTGCTTTACCAGTAAACAAGCTATTAGACGCGGGTGTGGCTCCGGGAGA
This sequence comes from Chlorogloea sp. CCALA 695, assembly GCF_003003885.1. GTDB lineage: Bacteria > Cyanobacteriota > Cyanobacteriia > Cyanobacteriales > Chroococcidiopsidaceae > Aliterella. The sequence goes on from NZ_PVWN01000008.1 coordinate 29,528, forward strand.
TATTCCCTTGCCCCACGAGTTCATCTTGAACAGTCGTTTAATGGCAGAGTTGTATCCTAGTTTTGCCCAAGGGTTAACACCTTTTTGGACGCTCAATTGGGGTCAATATGCTGACTTCCTGACTTTTAAAGGTGGTCTAAATCCACAAACAGGCGGTTTGTGGTTGACCGATACAGCACACCATCACCTAGCGTTGGCGGTGCTATTCTTGGTCGCTGGTCATATGTACCGCACTAATTGGGGTATAGGACACAGCATTAGAGAAATTCTCGAAAATCATAAAGGGCCCTTCACAGGCGACGGTCATAGAGGTTTATATGAAAATATGACTACCTCTTGGCATGCTCAGTTGGGAGTAAACCTAGCAATGTTGGGTTCGGTAACGATTATCGTGGCGCATCATATGTACGCGATGCCTCCGTATCCGTATATAGCAATAGATTACGCTACGCAGCTATCGATATTTACCCACCATATGTGGATTGGCGCTTTCTTCATTGTTGGAGGAGCCGCCCACGCTACGATCTTTATGGTGCGAGATTACGATCCAGTCGTAAACCGTAACAACGTTTTAGACCGAGTGCTACGTCACAGAGACGCGATTATCTCCCACTTGAACTGGGTATGTATGTTCTTGGGCTTCCACAGTTTCGGGTTGTACGTTCATAACGACACCATGCAAGCTTTGGGTCGTCCTCAAGATATGTTCTCGGATACAGCAATTCAATTGCAGCCTGTATTCGCACAGTTCATTCAAAACATTCAAACTTTAGCTCCAGGAACAACGGCTCCAAACCAGTTAGAACCTGTTAGCTACGTCTGGGGTGGTGGAATTGTAGCGGTAGGTGGCAAAATTGCCATGATGCCGATGGCATTGGGTACGGCGGACTTCATGATCCACCACATTCACGCTTTCCAAATTCACGTCACAGTCTTAATTCTCCTCAAGGGCTTCTTATTTGCTCGTAACTCCCGCTTGATTCCAGATAAGGCGAACTTGGGTTTCCGGTTCCCTTGCGACGGACCAGGACGGGGCGGCACTTGCCAAGTATCCGGTTGGGATCACGTATTCCTAGGTTTATTTTGGATGTTCAACACTATTGCGATCGCCGTTTACCACTTTAGTTGGAAAATGCAGTCGGATGTGTGGGGGACGATAGATGCCGATGGAACTATAGCGCATATCACTGGAGGCAACTTTGCCCAGAGTGCCATCAACATTAACGGTTGGTTGCGCGACTACCAGTGGGCGCAGGCAGCGCAAGTAATTCAGTCCTACGGCACATCTCTATCAGCCTACGGCTTGATATTCTTAGGCGCTCACTTTGTTTGGGCATTTAGTTTAATGTTCTTGTTTAGCGGTCGCGGCTACTGGCAAGAACTAATCGAATCAATTGTTTGGGCGCATAATAAGCTGAATTTTTCCCCAGCAATTCAACCCCGCGCTCTGAGTATTATTCAGGGTCGAGCGGTGGGAGTGGCGCATTTCCTCTTAGGAGCGATCGTCACTATCTGGGCTTTCTTTGAAGCTCGGATTATCTCGGTAGGTTAGCGGTCAGCGTTCAGGGGTCAGCATTTCAGCAAGTGCAGGCAACTGAACGCTCAATGGAAGCAAATTCATAAAACCTATGGCAACAAAATTTCCAAAATTTAGCCAGGATCTTGCCCAAGATCCGACAACTCGTCGGCTCTGGTACGGGATTGCTACAGGCAACGACTTTGAGAGCCACGATGGCATGACAGAAGAAAATCTTTACCAAAAGATTTTCGCAACTCACTTTGGTCATGTGGCAATCATCTTCCTGTGGACCTCTAGCCTCCTGTTCCACGTAGCTTGGCAAGGCAACTTTGAACAATGGATTAAAGATCCCCTCAACGTCCGTCCGATTGCTCATGCGATTTGGGATCCTCACTTTGGTAAAGCCGCAGTAGATGCCTTTACTCAGGCTGGGGCGACCTATCCAGTTAATATTGCTTATTCTGGTGTGTACCACTGGTGGTACACAATTGGGATGCGGACAAACAACGAACTGTATACAGGTGCAGTGGGTTTATTACTAATAGCAGCAGTATTTCTGTTTGCTGGTTGGCTCCACTTACAACCAAAGTTCCGTCCTAGTTTGTCTTGGTTTAAGAGTGCCGAGCCACGCTTGAATCACCACTTAGCAGGTTTGTTTGGAGTTAGTTCTTTAGCTTGGGCTGGTCACTTAGTCCACGTTGCTATCCCCGAATCTCGCGGACAGCACGTAGGTTGGGACAACTTCTTAACAACTTTGCCTCACCCCGCAGGCTTGCGTCCTTTCTTTACTGGTGATTGGGGTGTTTACGCCCAAAATCCAGATACCGCAGGTCAAATATTTAGCACGTCAGAAGGTGCTGGTACAGCAATTCTTACCTTTTTAGGTGGATTCCACCCTCAGACTAAATCGCTGTGGCTGACCGATATGGCTCACCACCACTTAGCGATCGCAGTAATTTTTATTATTGCGGGTCACCAGTACCGCACCAACTTCGGCATTGGTCACAGCATTAAAGAAATGCTCAATGCCAAGAACTTCTTTGGCGTTAAGACTGAAGGTCAATTCAACTTGCCTCACCAAGGCTTGTACGACACCTACAACAACTCGCTCCACTTTCAGTTGTCTATTCACTTAGCAGCTTTAGGTACAGCACTATCGTTAGTAGCGCAACATATGTACGCCTTGCCTCCCTATGCTTTTATAGGGCAGGATTTCACAACCCAAGCAGCTTTATACACCCATCACCAGTACATTGCTGGATTCTTGATGGTAGGAGCTTTCGCCCATGCTGGAATCTTCTGGGTGCGCGATTATGACTCCGAACAAAATAAAGGCAACGTCTTAGACCGGGTACTGAAGCATAAAGAAGCGATTATTTCTCACCTCAGTTGGGTGTCGCTATTCTTGGGTTTTCATACTTTAGGTTTGTACGTCCACAACGATGTAGTAGTGGCTTTCGGTACTCCTGAAAAGCAAATCCTCATCGAGCCAGTGTTTGCCCAGTTCATTCAAGGCGCTCACGGTAAGGTATTGTACGGTTTTGACACCCTACTATCTAACCCTGATAGCATCGCTTCTACGGCGGGTGCGGCTTGGCTACCTGGTTGGTTAGATGCCATTAATAACGGTACTAACTCTTTATTCTTGACAATTGGACCTGGCGATTTCCTCGTCCACCACGCTTTTGCACTCGGTATTCATACTACCGTGTTGATTTTGGTCAAAGGGGCTTTGGATGCGCGTGGTTCTAAGCTGATGCCCGATAAAAAGGACTTCGGTTACTCCTTCCCTTGCGATGGCCCTGGTCGTGGCGGTACTTGCGATATTTCAGCGTGGGATGCTTTCTACCTTGCTATGTTCTGGATGCTCAACACTATTGGTTGGGTGACCTTCTACTGGCATTGGAAACATTTGGGGGTATGGCAAGGCAACGTCGCTCAGTTTAACGAGTCGTCAACTTATTTGATGGGTTGGCTAAGAGATTATCTCTGGCTGTACTCGGCTCAGTTGATCAACGGTTACAACCCTTACGGGATGAATAACTTGGCTGTCTGGTCGTGGATGTTCTTGTTTGGACACCTAGTTTGGGCAACAGGATTCATGTTCTTGATCTCCTGGAGAGGGTACTGGCAAGAGTTGATTGAAACTCTAGTTTGGGCGCACGAGCGGACACCGCTTGCTAACTTAATTCGCTGGAAAGACAAGCCCGTTGCTATGTCTATTGTTCAAGGTCGTTTGATTGGACTTGCTCACTTTACAGTTGGTTATGTCTTAACTTACGCAGCCTTCTTGATTGCTTCAACTGCTGGTAAATTTGGTTGATAGTTTCAATTAAAGTGTAGTTGAATAAATCAAATCCCCTGCCTAACGGTGGGGGATTTTTTTAGGAATGAACCGAGTTTGCGAAGGGTTTAGAGCGTGAAAGTTAAGATGATATTGGAAGTTACTTTTGAGTTCAGGTATCAAATCTGAGGTTTATATGATTCAAGCTTTACCTAAAATAGTAAGTTTTGAGGAATTTATAGATGAGAAACCTAGCATCGGTCATTATGAACTACATAATGGGGTAATAGTTGAGATGTCGCAACCATTAGGCGAACATGAAGAGATCGTTGTATTTTTGGCTGAGAGATTCACCTTAGAATATAGTCGTCTTAACTTGCCCTACGGTATTCCCAAAACAGTTTTAATTAAACCACTTGAAAGCGAAACCGCTTACTCGCCAGATGTACTGTTATTAAACCGTCCTAATTTAGCAACAGAACCCAGATGGAAGAATCAATCGACAGTTAGTTATGCAGAATCAATTCCATTATTAGTAGAAGTTGTAAGTACCAATTGGCGCGATGATTACTTAAATAAAGCCGGTGATTATGAAAAAATGGGGATTCTTGAATACTGGATTGTTGATTATCTTGGTTTAGGTGGAAGGCGGTTTATTGGCAATCCTAAGCAACCAACTATTTCAATTTATCAACTCGTGGAAGGGGAATATCAAGTTAGTCAGTTTAGAAAAAGCGATCGCATTTTATCACCAACGTTCCCCCAATTAAATTTAACTGCTCAAGAGATTTTTGCTGCTGGTTTATGAGTTCTTAAAGATAAAGTTTAAACAAATGTATAAATTCACAGCCAATTGATAACTAAGGCATGATTTGTAGTTAAAAATGGTTTCATTTTCATAACTCACCTTGTATATTAAATGTAATCATATAGAGTTTATTTATGACATTGGTGTTCTTTATACATGGCGTTGCCACAAAAGATGCCGGATATTCAAGAAAATTAGAAGCTTTAATCAGAGAAGAATTTAACAAAAAAGACAAGCCTCTCCCTCACTTCTACGCCAGCTTTTGGGGCAATATTTTGAAGCAAACGGGGCAGATTTGGAACTGGGTTCATCAGGATTTGCAAGATTTTAAAAAAATCCATCCAAACGTTGATGTAAAAGATATTTTTCGCTATCAAGAATTCAGGCAAGACTTTATTTCTGAATTTTTTGGAGATATTCTTACTTACTTCAATACGGAGCGAGGCAGAAAAATTAGAGAATTGATCGCTCAAGGATTAGCTGATTTTATAAAAACATTTCCTCAAGAGGAGGAGTTACACATTATTACTCACTCTCTTGGTAGTGTGGTTTTATGGGACGTTTTGTTTTCAGAAAAATTTGAGCTAGACGACCCAGCTTATGAGATTCGCGCCATGATTGAGTCACTAAATATTGATAGGAAGGAGCAAAAAACCTATTTGAAAAGCATTACTACTATGGGTTCGCCTATCTTATTTTTTAATATGATGCTGAATATTAGTTCGGTGAAAATCAAAGATTTTACGGAAAAATATTATCATCAACCTTTAAGATGGCTGAATATTATTCATTCTTCAGATATCATTGCCTACCCCCTTAAAGCTAGTATCAACGCTGGTTCAATACCTACAATCTTTTTTCGTGATAAGTATATTTGGGCTGATGCTAATGGAGCAGAAAGAGGAGCGCGGACTTTTGGTCAAGCTCATGCAGCAATGGCGATAGGCGTATCTGATGGTCATGGTTACTACTGGGGAAGCTCTGGTACAGCCCGTTTAGTAGCTGCTAATATTTTGGGTGACTGTAGTGCAATAGATTCAGCACTGATTGACAATAGTTAAGAAGTCGCAAATCTAAAAAACTTTAATTAGCAAGCCGCAATATATTTAAAGCAACAGCTTCCGCCACCTTAATACCATCAATACCCGCCGAGAGGATTCCCCCCGCATACCCAGCGCCTTCCCCCGCCGGATAAAGACCTTGGGTATTTAGAGATTGATAATTTTCTTGGCGTTTAATCCGAATCGGTGATGATGTGCGAGTCTCAACCCCTGTCAAAATCGCATCGTTCATCGCAAAGCCTTTAATTTTTTTAGCAAAAGCTGGTAACGCCTCGCGAATAGCAGAAATGGCATAATCTGGCAAACTCTGGCTCAAATCACCTAAATTAACTCCGGGGGAGTAAGATGGCTTAACGGTTCCTAGCTTGTTAGAAGGACGATTAGCGATAAAATCGCCTACTAACTGTCCAGGAGCATAGTAAGTCTTACCGCCCAATTCAAAAGCTCGTTCTTCTAAGCGACGTTGAAAATCAATTCCAGCTAATGGATGTCCCGGATAATCTTCCGGTGTAATCCCGACAACGATCGCACTATTTGCGTTACGTTCATTGCGAGAGTATTGGCTCATTCCATTAGTAACTAATCGTCCGGGTTCAGAGGCGGCGGCTACTACAAGTCCTCCCGGACACATACAGAAACTATATACAGAGCGCCCATTTTGGCAGTGGTGAACAAGTTTGTAATCGGCTGCACCTAAAAGTTTATTCCCAGCATTTTCCCCAAAACGAGCGACATCAATAATTGGTTGGGGATGTTCCACTCGAAAGCCAATAGAAAAAGGTTTAGCTTCGATGTAAACTCCCCGATTGAACAGCATTTGAAAGGTATCACGGGCGCTATGCCCTACCGCCAAAACTACATGATTGCTGGCGATATATTCTCCACTAGCAAGCCTTACCCCCCGCACTTGCCCATTTTCAATATCGATATCTTCTACCCGACTTTGAAAGCGAATTTCGCCGCCCAATGATTCAATCGTGGCGCGGAAGCTTTGAACTATACCCACCAGTTTAAAAGTACCGATATGGGGTCTATTTACATATAAAATCTCTGGAGAAGCGCCAGCATTGACGAATTCTGTCAGGACTTTGCGCCCATAATGCTGAGAATCTTTAACTTGACTGTAGAGTTTACCATCAGAAAACGTCCCCGCTCCGCCTTCGCCAAATTGAGCATTAGATTCTGGGTTGAGACTTTCTTTATTTTTCCAAAAAGCAAAAGTATCCACCGTGCGATCGCGCACTGCTTTACCCCGTTCTAACAAAATCGGGCGAAAACCCATTTGTGCTAGTAATAAGCCTGCAAACATTCCGCAAGGGCCTGTACCAATCACAATCGGTCGGGTTTCATTTGAAATTGGGGCTTTGACTACCAAACGATAGCTCATGTCGGGCGTAACGCTAATATGGGGGTCTTTTTTAAAGCGCTCAAGGAGTGGTTTTTCATGAGTTGTTTCTACATCCAAAATATAGACAAGCACAATCTCGCCTTTTTTACGAGCATCATAGCTGCGCTTAAAAATTGTATAGCCGAGCAAATCGGTGGGGGCGATTTGAAGCTTTTTAAGGATAGCCGTTGCGATCGCCTCTTGGGGATGATCGAGAGGAAGCTTCACTTCGGTTAGTCGTAACATAGTCAATACAAATGGCTTAATTGAAATTAATTTTCGCTCTTTTGGGGATTTCTTCTAGCCTAATACAGATCGTATTTCATTAACTGACAAGGTAAAGTGCCGTTAAACACTGCCGTCCGTTGGGATGATTTTAGCCCTATACACAAAGCTAATTCCTTGTTTCCACTCAATACAAAAGCAGTCCAGCCTTTGAAGCGTTGTTTTAGCACGTCACCTAAAAGCTTATAAAATGCCCCCAAGTCGCTATCTTTCCCCAATCGTTCACCATAAGGGGGATTGCAAAACAAAACTCCACTGTCGGCGGGGGCTACAACGTCGCTCAAGTCCATTTGGGAAAACCAGACATGATTTAATACTCCGCAGTTTGTCGCATTTGAAACTGCACTTTCAATCGCCTTTTCATCTTTGTCGCTTCCCCAAATTGGCGCAGGGAGTGTATCTTTTTGACTATTCTTCGCCGATTCAATCAGTTCCTCTAAAAGCGTCAAGTCAAAATCGAGCCAAGTTTCAAACCCAAAACGTTCTCTAAATAGCCCTGGGGCGATGTTGAGCGCCTTTAAACTAGCTTCTAGGGGTAAAGTACCCGAACCACAAAGCGGGTCGTAGAACATTTGTTCTGGCTGCCAAGAAGATAGTTGAATCAAAGCCGCCGCTAGAGATTCTTTGAGAGGAGCAGCGCCCATTACTGGACGATAACCCCGACGGTGCAAGCTATTTCCCGAACTATCAAGGCTGACAGTACAAACTTCGCGCTCGATATGCACGTTGATTCGTACATCGGGATCTTGTGTTTCTACATTAGACCTATCACCAAACTGTTCTTGCTGCTGTTCGACAATTGCTTTTTTAACTTGCAACGCCGTGAAATGCGTGTGATTGAGACGATCGCTTTTTCCCGTCGCATTTACCGCCAGCGTCAAGTCTGGGGTAAGATACTCTGACCAATCAATTGTTTGGATGCCATTATAAAGATCCTCAGCATCTAAACATGGAAACTCCTGCAACTTTACTAAGATCCGAAACGGTAACCTTGCCCATAAATTAACGCGATAAAGTGTAGTGCGATCCCCAACAAAAGCCGCACCGCAAAATCCTGGCTCTACTTTATGAGCGCCTAATTGTTCCAATTCCTGAGCCGCAAGGGTTTCTAAGCCCCTAGCAACGGTTGCAAAATATTGTTTCATAGTAACTAATGAATAACACCTTTTTACCAGTGCGATACGCCAGCGCGCTCGCAGAGCTTCGCATTCCACCAACCAATAGCTCTACTAATAAGGAATCGCACGATAGCCTAATCGCGCTCCCGGTTACGGGCTTCGCACTTCAAACTCATTTACAGCTATAACTACGCTAACCTACTCAAAACTTCAGTTTGTCCAACATCTAAATTGATACAGATGTAGTAGTTGGATTCTTAACCCAACTTAAAAAAGCTTTTAAAATTTCCTCAAGTTGAGTTTCATCACCAGCACCAATAAATTTATTATTTTCAAGGCGACAAAAAATCCACTGTTCTTCAGAAAGCTCCCTCCGAAGTGCTTGATAATGTTTGCCGTCAAGACTTGTTTCTTCAAGGTCAATTTTTATTAGCCACCCTGGATGATCAAGGGTTTCAATTACGATTCCAAAGGAGTGTTCCCAATCACCGTTGCAATTTGCAGCGTACCATTTTTGTAGATCGCCGAGAACGTCCATTTCTCATCTAAACAAAGTCTATTAACTGTTGATTATATAGAAATCTTTACAACACTTCTAGAACAGATGTTATACGGCAATATCTAATTATATTACGCGAAGCTTTAGAATTAATGCGATCGCATACCAGTAACAAATAAGTGCTAAAGATGTCAATTCCCCCATAACAAACTATAATGTAAAAGTACGGGGCTTTAAAGGTTTCGACAGGTTGGCGAAAGCTACTCTGTGATGCAGGTCGAGAGCGAGTTTCCTCTCGTAAATCAAAGACTCGAAAAAAAAGTAAATGCGAACAACATCGTTCCTTTCGCTCGTAAAGCAGTAGCCGTAGCCTAAAAACTCTCGTCTAATGTGAGCGTCTATAGTTTGACTCCGTTAAGGACTATAGACCAACCCCCAACGGATGCTCTAGCAAATGTTCTCTGGGTGGTTTGCTAGTTAAGACTTAACCAGTGAATCCCACCGTCCGGGATAAGGGACGGTTCCCGCCTTGAGGATTAGATAGGATAAACCTGTGAATGAACGGGGAGTCAATACCCAATTTGGACACGGGTTCAATTCCCGTAAGCTCCATAAATATAGAAATCCATTTAGCAAAACGCTAGATGGATTTTTGTTTAGTATGTGACCTCGACTAAACTAAGTAAAGTTGAGGTAAAAAGGAAAGAAAATGACACCAGCAAAACCCACTATTTTAGTTACCGGGGGAGCGGGATATATAGGCTCCCATGCAGTAAAAGCGCTTATTGGTGCGGGTTATGAAGTAATTGTTCTCGATAATTTGGTTTACGGACATCGAGAACTGGTAGAAGAAGTGTTGAAAGTAGAGCTAATTGTTGGAGATATTAGCGATCGCCCTTTACTAGATAAACTATTTGCTAGTCGTAATATTGCCGCAGTTATGCACTTTTCCGCCTACGCTTACGTGGGAGAATCTGTCACGGATCCGGCTAAATACTACCGTAACAATGTAATTGGCACGATCACCTTATTAGAAGCGATGATCGCATCTTCTATTAAGCAGTTTGTATTTTCTTCTACTTGCGCTACTTACGGCGTACCTCATACTGTACCAATTACCGAAGATCATCCCCAAAATCCGATTAATCCCTACGGCGCTACTAAATTGATGGTAGAACGAATTTTGCAAGATTTTGATGTAGCCTATGGTCTAAAATCTGTTTATTTTCGCTATTTTAATGCCGCCGGAGCCGACCCTACAGGCTTATTGGGAGAAGATCACAACCCCGAAACTCATCTTTTGCCTTTAGTTTTAATGGCGGCTTTGGGTAAGCGAGATTCGGTGGCAATTTTTGGCACAGATTACCCCACCCCTGACGGGACTTGTATCCGCGATTATATCCACGTTACAGACTTAGCTGATGCTCATATTTTGGGGTTAGAATATTTATTAAACGGCGGGGATACCAGTGTATTTAATTTAGGCAACGGGCAAGGATTTTCAGTTAAAGAGGCTATTGATACAGCAAGAAGTGTCACCGGACGAGAAATTAAAGTAGTGATGAGCGATCGCCGTCCTGGAGATCCGCCTATTCTTGTTGGTAGCAGCGATAAAGCTAGAAATATTTTAGGCTGGGAACCTAAGTACCCAGCCTTAAAAGAAATATTGACTCATGCTTGGAAGTGGCATCAACAAAGGCATATTTAATAAATCTTCTTGCAAGTGGGAATGTATAAATCAAAGATTCCTACTGTTTCAGATTGAGAGTAAGTTTGAAGAATGAAGGGTAAGAGTTAAATTCAACGACTCTAACTTCATCTTCTAGCCTACTTGTTAGTACAAATTACTAATATTAAAATGCGCCTACTCTGGCAACTAAAACATAAATTGTCTTCAAAATTACGTATATGTCGTATAGAGGATGCCACTGACTTTGGTAGCGCAAATCTAAGTTGACAATTTCTTCAAAGTCTTTGATGCTAGAACGACCGTTTACTTGCCACTCGCCAGTTAAACCGGGCTTTACCATTAAGCGCTTCCAGTGGCGATCATTGTAGAGGGCAACTTCATCCCCAGTAGGTGGACGGGTTCCTACTAAACTCATTTCGCCTACCAAAACGTTCCAAAATTGAGGAAGTTCATCTAAGCTGGTGCTGCGGAGGATGCGACCTACGCGCGTTACTCGCGGATCTTTTTTATTTTTGAAGATCAGACCTGAAGCTTCATTTTGTACCTGGTCTTTTAAAGCGTCAGCATTTACGACCATAGAGCGAAACTTGCGAATCTTGAAGGTGCGCCCTTGAAGACCGTACCGCTCTTGACTATACATTGCTGGGCCGGGGCTATCTAGCTTGATTGCGATCGCCACTGGCACGTACACTAGCGCTAAAATCGATAGCCCGACCAAACTGCCGATCACATCTAAAAAGCGTTTAAATACTGATGTTGCTGAACGGTGTGCAGCAATGTTTTGTTCCGCCGATTTAGATGGGGTTGCGTCGAATGCGGTGGGGAACGGTGCTTGATACATTGTCATAACTGACCTGCAATAAAGGAACCGTAGAATTACTTAGGGTTACTCTGAATATAAACTCTGACCGGAAGTAAGGGTAGTATTTCGACCTAACCTTGCAGAATCTTCATCAAGATTACTGGGATTATCCGGTTTTGTAAAGCTTACGTAAAGAGATTTTCTCAGAACTTATACTTAGGTATCTTAAACTACTAAAACTTATAGTTAAATACATGGAGGTACTTCAAAACGTGTAAGTTAGATTAGCTTCTTTAGTATAGAGTTGGTTCAAAGCTTTGAGTAGCAAGAAATGCAGGATGCAAAACAGCTTGTTTTCAGCTTGAGTTGGTAATCATCTTAAACTATATATTCCGTAATTAAGGTGTTTTAGTTTACTATTGCCCCTAGCTCCGACTAATCTAAATTTATGAATTTACCGAATTGGATTACGTTATCCCGGCTACTTGCCTTGCCAATTCTACTTTATTGCTTGGTATCACCAACGATGGAAACCCGCATTTTTAGCATGATAATTTTTTTGATTGCAGCAGCAACCGATTGGCTAGATGGTTATTTAGCACGTAAATTGAACCAAGTCACAGAATTAGGGAAATTCCTCGATCCGTTGGTAGATAAATTGCTCGTACTTAGTCCGTTACTAGCATTAATTCAACTAGGACAAGTCCCCGCGTGGGGAGTATTTTTAATCTTGGCGCGGGAATTAACTATTGCTGGGTGGCGCGTTACCCCAGGCTTAACTGGAACTACCGCCGTTGTGGGAGCGAACGCTTGGGGTAAGCTTAAAACTGTTAGTCAAATAGCAGCGATCGCGCTATTAATTGCACCGCTACCAGAAAACTGGGCAATTGTTGCTAAAGCTACTTTTTGGTTCTCCGTAGCTATGACCTTGATTTCCGGGGCAATTTATATGTTTCCACCTCAAAACCAGCACTAAGCAGAAAATTGAACCAGAAGGATTTTTTACCAGTAATTAACCCAAAATTTGCTCATCTACAGAAAAATCCACCTCGATGCGATCTTTACCTGTGGCTAAATAGTCGTTGTGGAAAGAATCTTTTAACCCAGAAATTAAATCGTATTTAGGTTGCCAATTTAGCTCATTGATAGCTTTGGTTACCGAAGTAAAAAAATGCTGAGGGCGGAAAGGAAAAGTCTTACGTTTACCAAAATCAAAGTTTTTTGGGTTGTAGTGGACAATTTGGACATTTTCGGGGGCTTTGCCCATAGCCACAGCGCAAGCACGAGCTAAATTATCAAAAGTAACGTAGCGATCACCCGATACGTTGTAAATTTGCCCAATCGCCCGTTCGCAGCCTAATACTTGCACCATCGCGGCGGCTAAATCTGCTACATGACCTAATTGAGTAATAGGTAAACCATTACCGGGAATAGGAATTGGGCGATCGCGCACCAAGCGGTCAAAAAACCAACTTTCTAGCTGATTATAATTCTGCGGTCCGTAAATATACGTAGGACGAATAGAAGTAAAAGGAATACCTAAATCTGCTAAATAAGCCTCAGTTTCGTGCTTACCCTTGTGACGACTTTTGGGATCTACCGCATCTCCTTCAACGTGGGGGAGTTCCACAGCTTGTAAATAAACTCCCGCCGAACTCATATAGACAAAATGCTGCACTTTGCCTGCAAAGATTTCAGCTAAAGGCTGAGTATCAGATAGTTCCCGACCATTGTTGTCAAAAATAGCATCAAAGTGTTGTGACGAAAGCTTTTCAACCAGATCGCTCTTGATAGTGCGATCGCCAATAATTTGTTCTACTCCAGAGGGGACAGGATGATTGCCACGATTAAATAATACAACTTCGTGACCTTGAGCTACCAATAGCTTTGTTAGGTATACGCCAATAAACCGAGTACCGCCGATAATTAAAATTCGCATAGCTAAATTAAAATTTTAAATGCCTTGATCGAGGTTATCAGTTTTAGTGCGATCGCGCTTTGTAAAATCCGTAAGTTTGCCCTGTGAAATATGCCCTCGTCCATGAATGGTTAACCCCCAAAGCTACGGGTGGCTCAGAACTTGTAGTTCAAGCCATTCTCAATAACTTTGAAGCTGACTTGTATGCCTTAATTGATTTTGAATCAACCAACAAAGAAAGTTATTTATTTGGGCGAAACATTGGTACAACTTTTCTCCAACACTTTCCTGGTAGTCAAAACGGAGTGCAGAAATACTTGCCATTATTGCCCTTCGCCATTGAACAGCTAGATTTACGCAGTTATGACATTATTCTTTCCTCCGCCCACACCGTCGCCAAGGGTGTTTTAACTAGCCCCACCCAAATGCACGTTTGTTACTGTCATACTCCTATGCGTTTTGCCTGGGAATTGACCTTTGATTACCTCCGTAGCAGCCAAATGGGCCGAGGTTTGCCGGGAGTTTTCACTAGGTATTTGCTGCACCAACTGCGCCAGTGGGATGTACTTACAGCCAACCGGGTAGACTACTTCATTGCCAACTCTCAAAATACCGCGCGGCGGATTTGGCGCTGCTACCGCCGAACCGCCACTGTAATTTACCCACCCGTCAATATTGAGCGGTTTCCTTTTTTAGAGACAAAACAAGATTTTTACGTTACGGTTTCTCGGTTAGTAAGCTATAAGCAAGTAGCTTTAATCGTCCGAGCTTTTAACCAATTACAGCGCCCATTAGTAGTCATTGGTGAAGGCGTGGAACTCAAAGAGATTCGGAAATTAGCGCAGCCAAATGTCCAGATATTAGGGGCGCAACCGGACGAAGTAGTAGAAAAATATATGTCCCAGGCTAAAGCCTTTATTTACGCAGCCTATGAAGACTTTGGCATTGCCGTTGTTGAGGCCCAAGCTTGCGGTACGCCAGTAATTGCCTATGGCGCTGGAGGAGCGTTAGAAACCGTCCTAGATATCTATCAACACCCAAAAAATGGTACAGGTTTATTTTTTGAGGCGCAAACGGTGACGGCGCTAATAGAGGCGGTAGAGAGGTTTGAACAATGCGCCAAAAATTTTCATTCTGAGACAATCTATAATCACGCTAGACAGTTTGCGCCGACAATTTTCCAAAAGCATTATCAAGATTTTGTCGAAAATTCCTGGCAGCAATTTTCCGCTCGAACGTAGCTATATGAACTTGAGCAAAAATAGGGTGGTACAGCGTTGTAAATTGTTTCTAGTTAAGAAAAAAATACACAACGCATATTTTTTTATTTCTTGTGCTTTCAAGACCCATCATGATTTAGGATAAACTTCAGCACAAAAGCAAGTACGAACCTATCGCCACGTTTCATATTCGGCTGGTACTACTACACTGTAGTTGTTAGCTAGTTGCAGCAAATTCTTCACTGGCATTTCTTTGGAGGTTGCCTGCGGTAGTGGGAAGCTAAAAACGCCATTTTTTATTTTGATCGATGAGGAAAAGTAATCGTATTATTACAGTGTTAGGTAAATCCTAGAGTTAGTTTCTGGAACTTTGAGCCCTGAAACAGACCTAGTTGGGTAGTAAAATATACATTTTTAAGGTTATCCACAATGATTTAGATCAAAATCGCTTTATTTATGGTCATCTGGCTTTAAGATCGGGACTATGTGTGGTGTGGATTGTGTTAAGGAGTATGATGACTGCCCATTCACTCCTCTTTGGCAAGCGATTAAGAGCCTTCGTAAAAGGCAATCCTGGTTGTGTCGATGGTGGTAGCAAATGGTCTAAAGGAGTGACTTCTATAGTCCGCGTTGCTACTAGCGGGGTGGAATCAAAAACTGAATCATTGCCTTCTGGACGGAGATTATTTAAAAATCTTTACCTATGGTTGCGCTTAAACAAAGAGTTTAATAAGCGACTATTTGATATTGTATTTTCGCTGTTTGTGTTGATTGGATTTTCTCCATTGTACTTATTGCTAGTTTCGTTAATTGCCCTAAGTTCAAAAGGACCAATTTTCTATATGCAAAAACGAGTGGGTAAAAATTACAAACTTTTTACTTGCATTAAGTTTCGCACTATGGTCACTAATGCCGATGAGGTGTTGCTAGATTTAATGGATTCTCCGGTATTTCGTCAGGAGTTTGAAAACAACTTCAAGCTAAAAAAAGACCCTAGAATAACAAGGATTGGCAGATTTTTACGATTGACTAGCCTTGATGAATTTCCGCAATTTTGGAATGTTTTGCTAGGAGATATGAGTGTAGTAGGCCCACGCCCTTTAGTAGTTGAAGAATTACCTAAGTATGGGGGGTATATCGATAAGGTTTTAACTATAAAACCTGGGATTACAGGATTGTGGCAAGTGTCAGGAAGGAATGACATCCCCTACAGTCGCCGCATTCAAATTGACCTTTACTACGCAAAAAATCATAATTTTTGGTTAGATATATGGATAATTATCAAAACAATTGGAGTTGTACTTGTCCCCAAAAATAATGGCGCTTACTAAAGCAATATTATTGTAGAGGTTCGATGCTTGAAAATTGTAGCTCGAACCTTAATTTTTCAGAGAAAACTTGAAATAAAAAACTACATTTAATAAATCTTTCAATTAATATTTAGAATTTAAATTAATTTATTACTGAACCAAGAAAAATAATTTGTTGGTTCAGTAATAAATTTTAAGGGTAATAACAAACATAAGTTAAATCCTAATTAAATTTATTTAACACCAATCGTTGGAAAAATCTCGCTCATCTGGTAACTTATATCAGATGAGTATTTACTTGAGATCACCCCAAAGGACTAGCATGAGTGAAGGCAAACGAGCGCTGATTACAGGAATTACCGGACAAGATGGTTCTTATCTGGCGGAACTTCTACTAGAAAAAGGTTATGAAGTACACGGTATTATTCGCCGCACTTCAACATTTAATACCGATCGCATCGACCATATGTATGAAGATCCTCACAAAAAAGGGGCGCGGTTATTTTTACACTACGGCGACTTGACGGACGGTGCAACTCTAAGAAGAATTTTAGAAGACGTTAAACCTATAGAAATTTATAACTTAGGCGCTCAGTCTCACGTTCGAGTCAGCTTTGATTCGCCAGAGTATACGGTTGATACAGTGGGGATGGGAACGCTACGTTTATTAGAAGCAATTAGAGATTATCAACAGCGTACAGGGATTGAAGTCCGGTTTTATCAAGCGGGTTCATCAGAAATGTATGGTTTAGTGCAACAAGTACCCCAAAAAGAAACAACACCCTTTTACCCGCGAAGTCCTTACGCCTGTGCTAAAGTCTACGCCCACTGGCAAACCATCAATTACCGCGAATCTTACGATTTGTTTGCCTGTAACGGGATTTTATTTAATCACGAATCGCCCCGCCGAGGAGAAACTTTTGTCACGCGCAAAATTACGAGAGCGATCGCCCGTATTGTCACGGGAAAGCAGAAAAAAACCTATTTAGGAAACCTCGACGCTAAACGGGATTGGGGCTACGCCAAAGACTACGTTAAAGCTATGTGGCTGATGTTGCAGCAAGACAAACCCGATGATTACGTAATTGCTACAGGGGAAACCCACAGCGTTCAGGAATTTCTCGATTTAGCTTTTAGCCATGTCAATCTTGATTGGCACGACTATGTAGACTTTGACGAGCGCTACTTGCGTCCAGCAGAAGTAGAATTATTAATTGGCGATCCAAGTAAGGCAAAGCAATGTTTAGGTTGGGAACCTACCGTTACGTTTAAGGAGTTAGTCGCAATTATGGTAGAAGCTGACTTACAAGCTTTGAATTATAGTAGCGCTGACGGTACTCATGACATGAAGGATTTAGCGACAACTCGGCAGCAGACTGGCAACCACTTTTAACTTATATAAAAGCAATAAAATTATGACCGTTTTAGACTTAAAAAACAAACGGATTCTTGTTACTGGTGGGGCGGGATTTTTAGGTCGTCAAGTAGTTGAGCAACTGGGCGTTGCTGGGGCAGACCCTAATAAAATTACTGTAGTAAGATCTAGCGATCGCGACTTGCGAACTTTAGAAAACTGTCAGCGTGTTATCGAGCATCAAGACATAATAATTCACCTAGCGGCCCACGTGGGCGGCATTGGTTTAAATCAAGTCAAACCTGGGGAATTATTTTACGACAATCTCATGATGGGCGCACAACTAATTCACTGTGCCTATCAAGCAGGAATTGAAAAATTTGTCTGTGTCGGTACAATCTGCGCCTATCCAAAATTTACTCCTGTACCTTTTAAGGAAGATGACCTCTGGAATGGCTACCCAGAAGAAACTAATGCGCCCTATGGCATTGCTAAAAAAGCCCTATTAGTACAACTCCAAGCTTATCGGCAGCAGTATGATTTTAATGGCATTTATTTATTGCCTGTAAATTTGTACGGTCCTGAAGATAATTTTAATCCCGATAGTTCCCACGTAATTCCAGCTTTAATTCGTAAAGTCCACGAAGCGCAGCAACGGGGAGATCGGCAACTTCCCGTTTGGGGGGATGGCAGTCCTACTCGTGAATTTCTTTACTCCCAAGACGCGGCACGAGGAATTGTGATGGCGACCGTTGCCTATAATGAAGCGGAGCCTGTCAATTTGGGAACGGGTTATGAGATTTCTATTGGCGACTTAATTAGCTTAATTTGTCAGTTGATGGAGTTTGAGGGCGAAATTGTCTATCAAACAGGTAAACCTAATGGTCAACCGCGCCGTTGCTTGGATACGAATAGAGCAAAGCAGGCTTTTGACTTTACAGCCCAAATAGATTTTAAACAAGGGCTAAGTAATACGATCGCTTGGTATCGCCAGCACTCTACTTAAAATTGTAGGGATGCGTTTTAGGCGCGTCTCTACTCCCCAATACCGGCAATTGATTATTACTATTAATCCTCCAACAAGCAAAAATCAATTAAGGCGATTACTTTTGCAGCAGCGCCAACAGTTGCCACCTTCCCAATGGCAAGAAAAAAGTAGCCACATTTGCGCCTTATTGCAATCATCGGCTATATTTGTTAACGCGAAAACTATTGCCGCTTATTTTAGTTTTCGCTTTGAACCAGATTTGAGTTGTTTATTTACTACTAAACATAATTGGGGGTTTTCACGCTGCGTTAATAAATCGTTGATTTGGCACTCTTGGGCATGGCAACAACCTTTACAAACCAACTTTTACGGCATTCTAGAACCTTTACCTACGGCTCCTCTTTTACAACCGAAAGATGTAGATTTAATTATTGTTCCGGCGGTGGGTTGTGACGCGCTAGGCTACCGTTTAGGCTACGGGGGCGGTTATTATGACCGCTTACTTAGTTCTCCCCTCTGGACTACTATACCCACTATAGGAGTAGTCTTTGATTTTGCTTTTATACCCCAGTTGCCAATTAATTGTTGGGATCAAAAACTGCACGGCATTTGTACAGAGAAAGAGTTGATAATCCTAAATTAATTTTTAATTCAAGCCGCGCAAAGGAGAATTCTCCTCTGCGCCCTAACCACCTACCTTTAGCAAGCATTTAGTTAGATCAATATAATTCCATAGTACGACACTTAATGTAAATAAGTCAAGCATTTTTAAAAAATAAACTGATAGTTTGTAGAGCAAAATAAGGGAGAGACAAAGAGATTTTTAATTAAATAGAAATAATAAACTTAGTTAAATAGATAGGTAAAGAAATGAAAGTAAAAAATACAACTTATAGACCAAACCGATGGTGGAAGAACGCGTTTAAGTATGGAGTATTGGGATCTGGCGCAATGTTGATGTTATTGCCGTTGTTGTGGCTAGTAAGTACATCATTAAAATCGCCGACTGAAGATATATTTCAATTTCCACCACAGTTGTTGCCAAGCCAGCCGACAGTAGATAATTACATTCGAGTATGGCAAACAAACCCCTTTGGCACGTATTTATTTAACAGTAGTGCGATCGCCGTATTAAGCGTAGGATTGAACTTATTATTTTGCGCTTTAGCGGCTTATCCCTTGGCAAGGTTAGATTTTCGGGGAAAAGAAGTAATTTTTAGCTTAGTTGTTTCCACAATTATGATTCCCTTTCAAATCGTCATGATTCCCTTGTACATACTCACAGTCCAGCTAGGAATCAGAAATACTTATATAGGAATTATTTTCCCGGCGATTTCTTCAGCCTTTGGCATATTTTTACTGCGACAAGCCTTTGCCGCCGTACCCAAAGAAATGGAAGAAGCCGCCCGTATGGATGGATGTACGGAATTAGGGTTGTGGTGGCACATAATGCTACCTGCTATTCGCCCCGCCTTAATGACGTTGGCAATTTTTGTATTTATCGGCTCTTGGAGCGATTTTTTGTGGCCTTTAATAGTTTTAGATCGCCCCGAATTGTACACATTGCCCTTGGGAGTAGCTAATTTAGCGGGGACATTTTCTTTAGACTGGCGATTAATTGCTGCCGGATCGGTAATTTCTATTGCTCCGGTGTTAGGACTATTTTTGTTTTTACAGCGTTATATAGTGCCAACGGAGGCTGGGAGCGGGGTCAAAGGGTAAAAAATTGGCAGTTTTGACGGCAATACTCACTTAACTAAGTAATTGTTCTTAAATATTACTTTTACTGGTGCAAAGTGTAACGGAATGCAAAGTATAATTAAACCCAGAAACATTAATAATCCTCACAAGTAAAAAAATATATATGCGAGTAGCGATCGCCGGGGCAGGTCTAGCAGGACTGTCTTGTGCCAAATATCTTACAGATGCGGGTCATACGCCGATAGTTTTGGAAAGCCGGGACGTATTGGGCGGTAAAGTGGCAGCGTGGAAAGATGCAGACGGCGACTGGTACGAAACCGGGCTGCATATCTTCTTTGGGGCTTACCCCAATATGTTGCAATTATTCAAAGAATTAGACATTGAAGATCGGTTGCAGTGGAAAGAACACTCAATGATTTTCAACCAGCCAGACGCGCCAGGAACTTACAGCCGTTTCGACTTTCCCAATTTGCCAGCGCCAATTAACGGGGTAGCAGCAATTTTGGGCAACAACGATATGCTGACGTGGAATGAAAAAATCCGCTTTGGTATTGGGTTAATTCCGGCGATGATTCAAGGGCAAAAGTACGTCGAAGCAATGGATAAGTATTCTTGGACGGAATGGCTGCAAAACCACAAAATTCCCGAAAGAGTCAACAAAGAAGTATTTATTGCTATGAGCAAATCGCTGAACTTTATCGGCCCAGATGAAATTTCGGCAACTATTTTATTAACGGCTCTCAACCGCTTCCTCCAGGAAAAAAATGGCTCCAAAATGGCTTTTTTGGATGGGTCGCCGACAGAAAGGTTGTGCCAGCCAATAGTAGACCATATTACTAATAGCGGCGGTGAAGTGCGCTTAAACGCACCGCTCAAAGAAATTCTGCTTAACCCCGATGGCTCCGTTAAAGGCTTTTTACTTAGTGGAATAAAGGGAGCAGTCGAGGAAGTTGTAACGGCGGACTTATATGTTTCGGCGTTGCCTGTAGATCCTCTAAAATTACTCCTCCCAGAGCCTTGGCGTAAAATGGAGTATTTTCAAAAACTAGACGGATTAGAAGGCGTACCTGTAATTAACGTCCATATGTGGTTTGACCGCAAGTTAACGGACATTGATCACTTATTATTTTCGCGATCGCCTTTACTAAATGTTTACGCCGATATGAGCAATACTTGCCGCGAATATGCTAATCCCGACCGCTCCATGTTGGAATTAGTTTTAGCGCCAGCAAAAGAGTGGATTAGCAAATCGGACGAGGAAATTATTGCTGCTACTACAAGCGAACTTGCAAAATTATTTCCCGACCATTTTAGCGGTGATAATCAAGCAAAACTACTAAAGTATCACGTCGTTAAAACTCCACGATCAGTCTACAAAGCCACTCCTGGTCGCCAAGAGTACCGCCCTAGTCAAACAAGCCCAATTAAAAATTTCTTTTTAACTGGGGATTACACCATGCAACGCTACCTAGCAAGTATGGAAGGAGCCGTATTTTCTGGTAAGCTAACAGCGCAGGCGATCGCCAGCACCAAAATTGAGACAACATTGTCCGAACCCTTACAAACGCCACTCCAGACTGCAACGAATGCTGCAACTGCCTGAATCCCCGTGCATGAGAAAATTAGTCTCTGTAGAGGATGCCTACGAACTTTGCCGCCAAATTACGGCAAAGTATTCCAAAACTTTTTATCTCGGCACACTGCTTATGAACCAGCAGAAGCGCCGAGCAATTTGGGCAATTTATGTTTGGTGTCGCCGGACAGACGAATTAGTTGACGGCCCGGCGGCAGAATTTACGACCCCAGAAACCCTAGAACTATGGGAAAAACAGTTAGAAGCGCTGTTTGCCTTCCAGCCGCTTGAAGACCCGGACGTGGCGTTAGTAGATACTATTCAACGCTTCGGGCTAGATATTCAGCCGTTTCGAGACATGATTGCGGGACAGCAAATGGATCTGTACCGTAGTCGTTACGAAACCTTTGAAGACTTAAACTTGTACTGTTACCGAGTTGCGGGGACAGTGGGTTTAATGTCAACAACGGTGATGGGGGTAGATAGTCGGTGCAATACTGCCTCTTGGAGTCAGCAAAAAATCCCCGATCCCACCCCGGAAGCGGTAACTTTAGGGATTGCAAATCAACTTACAAATATTTTGCGCGATGTTGGCGAAGATGCTAGGCGAGGACGAATTTATCTACCTTTAGCCGAGTTAGCAAGCTTTGACTACACGGAGCAAGATTTATTTAAAGGTGTAATTGACGAGCGATGGCGAGAACTAATGCGCTTTCAAATTCGCCGTACCCAAGAGTATTACCGCCAAGCTGAAAAAGGAATTGGCTACCTAGCACCCGATGCACGCTGGCCAGTCCTCGCATCTTTAATGCTTTACAGTCAGATTTTGCTAGAAATTGAACGTAACGATTACGACGTATTTAAAAAACGGGCTTACGTGTCGGGATTCAAAAAGCTTCGTTATCTACCAATGGCTTGGCTGCGAAGTCAAGTGCTTTGATCAAGTTGCCCCGACTTGATCAAAACACTTGCATATTGTTGTCAGGTCTGGTAGATTAGTTATTGCCTCATAACTGGAGAGGTGGCTGAGTGGTCGAAAGCGACAGATTGCTAATCTGTTGTACGGCAGGTAACTCCGTACCGAGGGTTCGAATCCCTCCTTCTCCGTTTTCCGAACAATGTTTTGGCTCTTTTGGTCTAAAATCAAATTCATTTGCAAATTGTGGAATGAATTGAATTTTTAGCAGTGAAGGAGTCGAATATTTTTATGGTTAATAAATTTGCGATCGCTTTAGCAATAGCAAGTGGGCTACTAGCGGTCGGTTGTCAACCTACTACTCCCACAGGAGAAACTAGCCCCACGCCCTCAACTTCAACTAATAATGAGGGACTAAAAATTGGCTCCCTACTACCCCTAACAGGAGATTTAGCTACTATTGGGCAGCAAATGGCGGGGGCTGTACCGTTATTAGTAGAACAAGTTAATGCCTGTGGGGGTGTAAACGGGCAAAATGTTACCCTAATATCCCAAGACGATCAAACTGACCCCGTAGCTGGCACTACAGCAATGACTAAGCTTGCCGAAGTAGATCAAGTGGCAGGAGTCGTTGGTTCTTACGCTAGTAGCGTTTCTGGTGCTGCCATCGGGGTAGCAGCGCGTAACAAAGTTGTCTTAATTTCTCCTGGTAGCACTAGCCCAGTATTTACCGAACGAGCCAAAAAAGGCGAACTTAAGGGATTTTGGGCGCGGACTGCACCCCCAGATACTTACCAAGCCTTAGCCTTAGCTCAATTGGCAAAGGAAAAAGGTTTTAAACGGGTATCAACGGTAGCTATCAATAATGACTATGGCGTTGGGTTTGAAAAAGCTTTTATTAGTGCTTTCAAAAAATTGGGTGGAACGATAGTTAATGAAGCTAAACCCACTCGTTACGACCCCAAAGCAACTACTTTTGATACTGAATCGGCGGCGGCTTTTGCCAATAAACCCGATGCGGTTGTTGCCATACTTTACGAAGAAACTGGTAGCTTGCTACTCAAATCTGCTTACCAGCAAGGAGTCAGCCAAGGCATCCAAATTATGCTCACCGACGGCGTGAAGTCCGCAGGTTTTCCGGGGAAAGTTGGTAAATCTAGCGATGGTAAATTTATTATTGGCGGCGCAATTGGAACTGTACCCGGTGCAGATGGCAAAGCTTTACAAGCGCTTACGAAGCTGTGGCAAACTAAAAAAAATCAACCACCAGGAGAGTATGTACCCCACTCTTGGGATGCAGCAGCGCTTTTAACTCTAGCCGCCGAAGCTGCTAAAGCTAATACAGGGGTTGGTGTGCAAAGTAAAATTCGTGAAGTTGCGAATGCTCCAGGGACAGAAGTATCAGACGTTTGCGAAGGGTTGAAGTTATTAAAATCCGGTCAAGATATCAATTATCAAGGAGCAAGTGGCAACGTAGATATTGATGAAAACGGCGATGTCTTGGGCGTTTACGATGTGTGGACGGTAACTAATGATGGCAAGTTATCAGTTACGAGTCAAGTTAGCCCGAAATAGTCAGCATTAATTCTAGGGACACGCAAATAATTGTGTCCCTACCGACTAATTAAAGTCCGAAGCCGCCAAAGTTATAACCAACTCCCACCGATAGCCCAATATCAGTTTCGTCAGCAATCCCGACGTTCAGCCCAGCATTAGCCGTAAACTGACTGCTTAAGGGGACATCTATACCACCTGTTAGCAATAAACCAATGTCATCATCCTCGGCGGTGGAGATCGTTACGCCAGCACCGATGTAGGGGGCGATCCGTAAAGATTCTTCCAAAGCCTCTGCACGGCGGATAGAAAACTCGTAAGTAACAGGAAGAAGGATTATAGGATCGTCACCTAAAATCACGCCGGGACGCAAAGCCAAGGAGTTTGTCAAACCAATTTTGCTGATAATCATCAAGTTTCCATCACCTAAGACCGTATCACCGCTTAAACCAACGTTTACGCCTAGTCCTACATAACTAGAGCCGCCGCGAGTTCTCCTACCTGGAGCTACCGGGAGTTGAGCGACTTCTGGCGAATCGGTCAAATTCTCCAATTGGTTAACAATAGAGGGTTGCTTGCTCAAATTATTAGCATCAGTGGCAGTAGTGCCAGGAATTGGAGCCGGAGTTACATTTTGTTCTAAAGCCGGAGCGGTTTGTTGTAATTGGTCTAAGTTCTCTGGATTAGCCGCAACGGTTTGAGAACTTGGGAGAGGATTATTTGTGACTGCGGCAGAATTATTCGGCTCAAGAAAAGCTGTTTGGTATTGGGAAGCATCTAAAAAAGCTGCCGCAGGAATTTGCGTACTACTGATAGAAAACTGCACAGTGTTCTCTGGTAGTTGGGCAGAGGTTTCTACACTATTATTTGTGGTTTGAGCTTGAACTGTAGATAAGCTCGTGTTAATAACAGCAATCCCCGCCGCTAGGGGCGCTACCACTAATAGATTTAATCCAAATTTGAGTTTATTGAAGTTAATCATACGTTTCTACTCACACACTTTTGTTAAAAACTTAGCATAGGCCATGCTTTTGTTAATCGCTAAGAAGGCAGATATCAAGGATTGGACTGAGCAAAGGGCAGCTAGAACGGACTAGAAAATTACTAACAGGTTTTAAAAGCTCAATAAGCGCAAAAATTTCCGGTTTTGTACTCATTAAAGTAAGTTTATTTGGGATTCGGGCTAGGTTTCTCTCCTACACCTGCCGATTGCAATGCCATCTGCATAAATAGCTTTTGCGAGTTAGTTTGAGGAACCGCCACGTCATCTAAAGTAGCGCCGCGCTTTTTATAACTACCATCAGACTGCAATTCCCAAGCTTGGCAGTTGTCGGCTAAAGTGATGCCAAGAATTTCCTCTAAGTCTTTAGCCAAATCAGGATCTCGCACGGGGGTAATTGCTTCTACTCGGCGATCTAAATTGCGTGGCATCCAATCGGCGCTACCAATATAAATTTCTTCTTCGCCTTGATTGTGAAAATAGTAAATCCGAGAGTGTTCCAAAAATCGCCCGACTACACTAATAACGCGGATATTTTCGCTAATTCCTGGGATTTGGGGACGTAAAGAACACATACCGCGTATAATTAAGTCAATTTGCACCCCAGCGCGGGAAGCTTCGTAAAGCGTAGCAATAATTTGTGGATCGACAAGGGAGTTCATTTTGGCAATAATCCGCCCTGGAATACTACTACTTTGGGTTTGTTCCATTTCCCGACGAATTAAAGCTAAAGTGCGATCGCGCATATTTACCGGAGCTACCAATAACTGCCGATAAGAGCGCTGCCTAGAGTAGCCTGTAAGGTAATTGAACAAATCTGTCAAATCTGCCGCCAAATCTTCTCGACAGCTAAATAAGCCCAAATCTGTATAGAGTCTAGCGGTTTTAGGGTTGTAGTTACCCGTACCGATATGAGCATAACGCCGAATGCGATCGCCTTCCTGGCGCACTACCATTACTATTTTAGAGTGGGTTTTTAGTCCGCTTAATCCGTAAACTACATGAACTCCCACCCTTTCTAACCGCCGCGCCCAATAAATATTATTTTCTTCATCAAACCGAGCTTTTAACTCTACAAGCACCGCTACTTGCTTGCCATTTTCCGCCGCCGCAATTAAAGCATTAACAATGGGCGAATCTCCTGAAGTGCGGTACAACGTCATTTTAATTGCCAGTACATCCGGGTCGCGCGAAGCATCGTTAATAAACCGTAGGACGGTAGAAGAAAAAGAATGATAAGGATGATGTACCAACAAATCTTGTTCGCGGATTGCCGCAAAAAAGTCAAAATTAGAGTCTGTAGAGGGGGAATTAAAAGAGCCTAACTTTTGCAAGCGGGGCGGAATTACAGATTTCCAGGGCGGATCTTTAAGTTCGGGCATTGGCAATGCCAAAAATGACATTAAGCTGCCCAAACCCAATAACCCATCGTTTTCATAAACATCGCTTTCCGCTAATTCTAGTTCTCGCATCAGCCGATGGCGAACAATTTCGGGAGTTTGGGGTTGAATTTCTAAGCGGACTGCAACGCCACCTACGCGCCGTTTACGGAGTTCTTGCTCAATCGCTTCTAATAAGTCATCCGCCTCATCTTCTTCTAAATCCAGCGCACTATCGCGGGTAATCCGAAAAGGATAGTATTCTTGAATATTCATGCCCGGAAACAGCGATTCTAGATTGTGAGCGATCGCTTGTTCTAAAGGTACACCCGCCCACTTTGCCGGAGATCCATTAGGTGTAAAGCTCAATTCTTCTGGTAGCGGCAAAAATCGCGGTAATACTCTTGGTACTTTTACCCTGGCAAATAATTCCTCATCGGTTTCTGGGTTTTTGACGACGACTGCTAGATTCAAGCTGAGATTAGAAATATGCGGAAATGGATGCCCTGGATCTACAGCTAAAGGCGTTAAAACTGGAAAAATTTGCTGCTCGAAGTAGGTTTGTAAATAACTACGCTGTTCTTGGTTGAGATCGATATAGTCAATAATATGAATGCTAGCTTGGTTTAAAAGCGGTCTAATTATTTTTTCAAAGTGTTGGTGTTGTTTGGCAACTAAAGGGCGCAGATGTTGACTCACGGATTCTAACTGCTCTTGAGCCGTCAACCCATCAGGACTTAATTTACTTACCTCTGCTTCTACTTGCTGCTTCAACGCTGCTACGCGCACCATAAAAAACTCGTCTAAGTTGGTGCTAAAAATTGCCAAAAACTTCAATCGTTCTAACAAAGGGGAGTTTTCGTTAGCAGCTTCTTGCAATACCCGATGATTAAACTCCAACCAGCTTAATTCGCGGTTAAAGTAATATTGCGGATCGTTGAGGTTAATTTCCAACGGAGTTTTTTTCGATCTAGGCATAGTTTTACTTGCTTGTAAAGCTGTAATCGTTGACTAATTTTCCAACTTTGGCGTACCAAATTCTTTTTCTTCTATTCCGATCCACCACTGCCCTAAATTCATCAAATCTTGGTGAATTTCTGCAAGTTTTGTAGAGTATTCATCCGCAGAAATACTTGTTCTTGCTTCTTCGAGTTTCTTTAAACGCAATTGTACCAACAGCCAAGGCTTAGAAATGCTATCTGTTGCTTCTATATATTGTGCTAATTCGTTGCTATCCATCAATCTTTTTTAGTTAACACTTTAAAGGCAATTTGAGGTTGATAAAACGCTAAAGGCGACTTGAGTAAATGAGCTACTTCCATTAATAGAGCGTTCATCTTGGGGTCAGAATTTGTCATCTTTAGCAATCGCTCAGTGTAAGAAGTGAAAAATCCCCCCGATTTAACAGGTCTATTTCCACCTTGAGTAGTCGTAAAACGTAAATCTGACCCCGTTGCTAACATCCAAGACAGAGAATTGCTTTTAGCTAACTTTTTTTGGAAACGAGTCGGATTAAGGTCGCCTAAACAGTCGCGCAAAATTGTTGCAGCGATCGCACTTACCGTCATTCCTTGTCCATAAACCGGACACAAAGCACATACCGCGTCACCCAAACAGACAAAGCCTTGAGGTAACTTAATTTTTTCATAATGGCGCAGTCGATTAGCCGTAGCGCGATGAGCATAAATGCGTGATGTTGGTTCAGCGCCTTTAATTGCGTCGTAAAACTCCAAGCTTGGCAAACTACGGGCAAAATCTAAAAAACCTTGATTATCTATCGGGGGAAAGTCACCCCCATACCCGCCTAAAGTTGCAATCCATTCGCCCCCCTCAATTTTTGCTAAATAGCCTAATCTCGTACCTTTTGGCGGCGACTGAGAAATTAGCATTACCTTCCAATTTGATTTAAAACCCTCCGGTTCTTTATAGCGGCGGGTTGCATAGCCTAAAAAAGGATTAATAATGGTTTCTGGTGGCGGCGTAAAACCTAACTCTTGCAACCAACTAGGCGCAGCAGAACGGCGACCACTAGCATCGACAACTAAAGACGCTGGTAACTCCTGGCGATCGCCTGTAGCTGAACGCAAAGCTACTCCGGTAATCCGTGTCTTGCTATGCGAAAGTAGTCCTGTAACACGATGTTTGTCTACAAAATGAATATTGGCGTAATTAGCTAACTGCTGTCTGATACACCACTCCAATAAGGGACGCGAACAACTAACAGAAATCAAGTCGGAGGGAAAACTTGAAGTTGCATTCCATCCCCGACGACTAAAATGATTAAATTCTCGCGTCCAATCTATAGCTATTGCTCCCCCCGCCCTTAATTGTTCCTCAATATTGGGGAATAGTTCAACTAAAATTCTGTACCCTTTAGTAAAAAGAATATGAGGCTGAACAGATTGCGGTACGCCGATTCGAGCCTCTGGCAAATCGGGCAATTTATCGGTTTCAATAATGGTCACTGAAGCAAAACGGTCTGCAAGTACACGAGCGCTCAATAGTCCCGCAATGCTACCACCAATAACAATGGCACAGTCATTGATGTTAGTTGAAGTCAACTTTTTTTACCTCAGTTTTTACAGGTTGCACTCTCTTGATATTAATCAACTTACCTGCAAAAAAAACAGCCAAGACTTCGCCTGACTGTCTGCTCTATTAACTAAAGTAGCTACTAACGACTAGCGAGCGCCAATCTATTATTAACCTCATCCCAATTAACTACATTCCACCACTGCTTAAGGTACTCCGCGCGGCGGTTTTGGTACTTGAGATAATAAGCGTGTTCCCACACATCATTACCCATAATGGGGAAGTTTCCCGAAGACATGGGGTTGTCTTGGTTTGGCGAACTTGTAATCTCAATTTTGCCGTCGGTGGTACGAACTAGCCACACCCAACCACTACCAAATTGCTTTGTTCCTGCGTCGTTAAACTTCTGTTTGAAGCTTTCAAAATCGCCAAAGTTTTCGCTAATAGCTTGAGCAACTGCTCCGGTTGGTTCTCCCCCGGCGTTTGGAGCCATAATTTGCCAAAACATCGTGTGATTTACATGACCGCCGCCATTATTGCGGACTGCGCCTGTAATGTCTTGGGGCAAATTACTTAGATCCTTAATCAATTCTTCTGGGCTTTTTGATTGCAGTTCGGGATACTTTTCTAAGGCTGCATTCAAGTTATTTACGTAAGCCTGGTGGTGTAAGTCATGATGCACTTGCATCGTCTGCGCGTCGATATACGGATCTAAAGCGTCGTAATTGTAAGGTAAAGGCGAAAGTTCAAAGGCCATTGTCAAAAAATCCTTAAGTAAGCTCTTGCCAAGCACAGAGCTATTTGCAAGCTTTAGCACTCATATTAAGCTGACTCTCTAATAAATTCACTAATAAATTGCTACTGAAATAAAAGTTAATAGTTTGTTTTTCGGGTTAAAACTCCAAATCGCTGTTCCAATCAAAGTTTTAGTTTATTTATTGCTCTAAGTTAGCTTGCCAGAATGTCTAACTGTAAATGAAAGTAGACGATCGCACTTTAGTTAACTTTAATGTTGTGTATTTGTTTAAATCACCACTTCATGATATAATGAAATGATTTTATTTATAACTTGATTAATACTCAAACCATCAGTACAAAGTTCTATAGCATCGGGGGCTTTTTGGAGGGGAGCAAGTTCGCGGGTACTATCAGCGCGATCGCGTTCTTGAATAGTTTGTTCTAATTGCTCTAAAGTAATCTCAACTTGCCCTTGGGTTTGAAAGTCTTGCTGGCGACGACGGGCCCTTTCACTCACAGAGGCGGTTAAAAATACTTTCAATTCAGCATTAGGAAAAACATGAGTACCAATATCCCGTCCTTCGGCGACTAAGCCACCTTTAAGCCCCCAAGATTGTTGCTGCTGTAGCAAAGCACTTCTTACAGCTTTTTGAGATGCGATCGCGCTGACATTGGCTGTAACTTCCGCACTACGGATTACTTGGGTTACTTCTTCGCCATTAATCCACACTCGCACCGGATAATCTAAATCGTCGGTACTGCTAGATAATTGGATAGAGCAATTGCTAACTACTTGAGCAATCGCGCGCTCGTCATCTACAGAAATTCCCGATTGCAAAACAAGAAAAGTCAACGCCCGGTACATTGCCCCCGTATCGAGATAAACTAAGCCCAACTCCGCCGCTACAAGTCTTGCTACGGTAGACTTTCCCGCCCCCGCCGGGCCATCAATAGCAACAATCGGTGATCGCACTTTTAACAATACATTGTCAATTAACCTTGCAGATCCCACACGAACAGAAATCGCTAGTAATCCTCGATCTTCAATTTTTTCTAAAGGCATTAATGTATCTGGTTCTACTAATTCAACATATTCAACAGCTACACATTCAACTGTTGCCAATTCTTTATTTACAATAGCTTCCAATACTTGGCGATCGCGTTCTCCAGCTTGAAAAGCCAGCTTTGCTTGCTGCAAACTACGATTCAAAACGGCTGCTTGCTCTATTTGCACTGGGGTCAAATATTGATTGCGGGAACTTTTAGCAAGTCCTGACGTTTCTCTAACTGTTGGACAAGTAACAATTTTTACCGAAAAATTCAAATCTTTAACCAACCGTCGAATAATCGCAACTTGTTGAGCATCTTTTTGCCCAAAATAAGCTTTATTTGGTTGAACTATATTAAATAACTGAGTAACAATCGTTGCTACTCCTTGAAAATGTCCTAGTCTGGTTTTGCCACATAAAACTGAGGTCATACTACTAGGTGGTACAACTTGAGTACGAGAGGATAATTGCTCGTTTACCCCCAACTCTTGAGCCTCTGGGGCAAAAATAGCATCTACGCCAGATTGCTGACACAGCAAGCGATCGCGTTCCAATGTCCGAGGATAGCTCTGATAATCTTCTGTAGGAGCAAATTGCAAAGGATTAACAAAAATACTCACAATTACTAAATCGTTTTCCTTTTTAGCTCGTGCAATTAAGCTTAAATGACCCCAATGCAAAGCCCCCATCGTTGGAACAAGACCAATGGAAACCGAGGGATTATCTGTCTCATCAGGCGATTGATTTCTTTTTTGGTACAGCTTCAAGTAGCAACGCAAAGCTGCAACCGTTGTAAACAGGCGCACCTAGATTTCCTCAGAATTTTTGCTCACCTGTTAGTTTATCGTCAATCCTTGGTAAGGATAAACAAAAGTTGTCTCCCTACCAATTCCCAATTACCAATTCCCAATTACCAATTCCCCTATCTACCTAATACCTCAACCTGTACTGGGGCTACACCACTTTGCATAACTCCTACTATCCGCGCCGCCGCCGCCGAGAGATCAATAATTCGTCCCCGGACATGAGGGCCTCGGTCAGTAATTCGCACAACTACCGAGCGACCAGTCCGTACATTAGTTACTTTTACCTTTGTGCCAAAGGGTAAACTACGATGAGCGGCAGTTAAGCCATTTTGGTTGTATCTCTCACCGTTGGCACTGCGACGACCGTGAAACCCTGGCCCATACCAAGAAGCCATGCCACGAGAACCAACTTTAACAGCTTGAGCAACAACTTGCTGGGCTTGCTTGACGATTTGAGGTTTTGGCGCTTCTGGTAATCCCGCAATGACCTTTAAAGGCGGTGCATTGCCCAAAAGTCGGCGCAGACGATTGGTTACTTGCAAAGCATCTAAGGCGGGATCTTTTGTGGTGTCTGGGAGTAAGGTTTCGGTGTTGATTTCTACCAATTCTTCACCGTTAACTCTAATGCCGTAGCGATCGCTACTTTTCCAACTTACGGCAATTTCTTGAGCATCCAAACTTGCTAAATTGATTTGATTGAGCTTGGCTGCAACTCTAGTTGCTCTCCAAACGGGGGTATTGCTAGATTGTAAATTATTCTCTTTGTTGACAACCTTAGTTTCGGTAGTGGCAACTTTAACTTTAGTTTGATTATTGATGGATTCTGTTTTGCTAGTAACTCTGTCTTTGGCACTCAAAAACGTTAAAACCGGAAGATTTTGAATGTAGATTGTCGCAGCTTGACGATTTGAACCAACTTGTTGATGGGGATGAATTCTAGCAATTACTTGACCATCGGCTCGATTTTTTACTGGGGACTTGTACTCACCCACTTTCACCACAGGCAAATTTTTTGCCCTAGGGCTAGAAGTAAGTGCTGGTTGACTGTCTCTTGTCGATTCAACTTCTCGAACAATTTCAGCCTGACTGGCTAATGGAATTGCAATGGTAGTTGTTAGCAGGGCGGCAGCAGTCCACAAAATTTGTTTATTCATGTATCCGTTGTGTTGACAGTTTGCAATTTGCAGTTAAATCCGTATTGGAGTTGTTGCCAAAGGCGATTTTTTTATACTCCAAACTTGGACTCGTTATGTCTTTATTTTTTGATTAACAACTGCAACAGACTAACACGAAGGTTTTAAGTTGGGGATCAGTGCCATAACGCAAAAGATATAAATTTAATCTATACTTTTGACGGAGTACAGTGGAGTAAAAGCAGACTATGCCAATGTTTGCAGGTTTTTATACCTACTGCCTTTATGAGAAAATATTTATAAAACTTTACAAGACTTGTTACAATTCTTTTCTTGGTTTTTGAAGCAGGCTTAAAGGCTTATAGCTTGTAAAATACATCGTGGACGTGCGATCGCAACAGAGGCAGTTTAGTTTTTATGGATTATCGAGAGGCAGGGGTAGATGTTGAAGCGGGGAGAGCGTTTGTAGAACGAATCCGAAATTTAGTTCACAGCACCCACAGACCAGAAGTTATCGGGGGATTGGGTGGGTTTAACGGCTGTTTTCAGTTACCTGGAGGCTTTAAGGAGCCAGTTTTAGTATCGGGAACTGATGGAGTAGGGACAAAATTAAAACTAGCTCAAATTCTCAACTGTCATCATACCGTAGGCATAGATTTAGTAGCAATGTGTGTAAATGACGTACTCACAAGCGGAGCAGAGCCATTATTTTTCTTAGATTATTTAGCCACCGGGAAGTTACAAAGCGAACAATTAACCCAAGTAGTTACAGGGATAACTACAGGGTGTAAACTAGCTGGCTGCGCTTTACTCGGTGGAGAAACGGCGGAAATGCCGGGATTTTATCAGCCGGGGGAGTACGATTTGGCAGGTTTTTGTGTGGGAATTGTCGAAAAAAGCCGGATGCTGGATAGATCCCAAGTAAAAATTGGTGATATGGCGATCGCTTTAGCTAGTGATGGATTGCATAGTAATGGTTTTAGCTTAGTCCGTAAGATTGTAGACCAGAGTAAATATAGTTGGAGCGATCGCGTTGAGGAAGTAGGGAGCAGCTTCTTAGGAGAAGGATTGCTCACCCCAACCAAAATCTACGTTAAACCTGTACTTGCAGCCCTTGCGAACGGTTTAGAAATTCACGGTATGGCTCATATTACCGGGGGAGGGTTGCCAGAAAACTTACCTCGCTGTTTAGGTGAAAATCAATCTATCCAGGTGAATGCTAATAGTTGGGTGATTCCACCAATTTTTAATTGGTTAGCAGAAGTTGGCTCCGTAGATAAGGCGGCAATGTTTAATACTTTTAATATGGGAATTGGTTTTGTATTGTTAGTACCACCAAACCAAGCTAGGCAAGCAATAGAGTGGTTTAACTCCCAAGAAATTGCCACCTATGCGATCGGTGAAGTAATCGCTGGGACGGGTAAGTTAGAGGGGATAACAGACATTAGTTAAAATACCCAATCCAATTTAATATTTTTTTCGCAATAAAAAGGTAAGTCTCTTATTTAAAAAAGACTTACCTGTTGTAAATATACACAAAAGTAATTAATACATCAGTTAGACAAAATTACGATTTCTCGAATTTCTACGACGAATACCAATTACTGAAGGACGAGGTGCGCCCAAAGCATTGCCCTTAATATTACTGGGCCAATTGCTACCGCGTGGGAGAGTTCGATTTTGAGTAAACAAAGTACCATCCAAATTCAACATCTCAATATCACGATTAAGAGTAACTTGAGGAGCGTAGGGGCAATCTTCCCCTGGGTGCTGAATAGAAATAATTAGCGTATCTGACACAAAAGTAGGGCCAGTCATTTCACAGCGTGGCGGCCCATAGGCAAAAGGTACAACTTCTCCAGCCTTTGCGCCACTGGTGGGAATATAAAATAGCCAGTTATTGCCAAACACCCCAATCAAGCTAGAAGTCTCGACATTTTTATCAGAAGCAACCGCACTCGTTGAGCTTGCGCCTACTACAGTATGTTCAATCAGCTTAGGAGTCGCCGCCGCACCCACATCAAAACCATTGTGAGAGCCAGTAGACATATCTGTTACACCCCAGACATTTTCCTGGTTGTCAAATACCAAGTTGTCTACATTCGCAAAACCAGAGCCAATTTCCGCCCCTGCTTCTCCACCTTTGGCAAATCGCGTCCAACGGAAAAATAAACCTGTACCATCAGCACTATTTTCAGTGATTTTAAATAGTTCCCCCGACGGTTGAGCATCATTGATAGCGCTAGTGTATTTAGACACAACAAAAATCTTGGAATCAGGATAACCATCGCCCCCGGCTGCGCCGTCGGTATAAGCGATAAACACTTCTTTAGTACGGGGATGCACTTCTAAGTCTTCAGGACGCGCTGTTGGCGTTGCTCCCACCAAATTAGCCGCTAAGAAAGCATCACAAACTATCGCACCTTGAGTTGAATAAAAGTCTGATAGCCGCTTGTTACGGTAATCTGGGAGCGCTTCCGCCTCGCCAAAGGAAGTAGTTACACCGCTAGAATTCACAACGGCGCTAGTAGTAACAGATAAAGAACCACCATCGGTAGTTTGCCCTGCTACGCCATTGCGCCGGGGTAAGCGAACAAGTCCGTTATTACTCGCTTTACCCAATTGAGCAATTTCTGTAGATGCAATATCAGAGGGACGATTGGGGCTAGTTTTGGTGTCTAATTGAAGCGGAATCCATCGCCCTGTACCATCAGGCTGATAGCGCGCAGCGTAGAGAGTCCCAGACTCAAATAAAGCACTGTTATTTTTACTTGTAGGGTTAGTTACCTGGCGATCGCTCACATATTTATAAGTATGACCTCCCCGGCGATCATCACCCATATAGGCTACTAATTTTTTACCTCGCTCAACGCGCATGGTAATGTTTTCGTGGCGGAATCGACCCAAAGCTGTATGTTTGCGGGGGCGA
This sequence comes from Chlorogloea sp. CCALA 695, assembly GCF_003003885.1. Lineage (GTDB taxonomy): Bacteria > Cyanobacteriota > Cyanobacteriia > Cyanobacteriales > Chroococcidiopsidaceae > Aliterella. Next base: position 65,081 of record NZ_PVWN01000008.1, read on the forward strand.
CAATTGAGGTCGTTAGGATCGATTTCTACCATCCAGCCGTATTTTTCTCCTACCATGCCAAACTCTGCCCCAGTCGTGCCAGCAATGTACCCAGTTTGAGTACCATCGGGTTTTACTGCTTCTTGCACGCCTACAAAGAAGGCTGTACTTGCTTGGAAGTTTTCTTCGGCGGACATAATTGTTCCCCAAGGAGTTGTCCCGCCGGAACAATTGTGTCCTGTACCGATAATTTTATTACCCAAACCATCGCTACTAATATTAAATACTTCCGCCGCCGCCGGGCCTGTACCAATTAAATAATTTTGGTCGCCTTGCTGATAACTTTTAGCTCCCCAAGCAGTGACGGCTTTGTAAGCATCCATCCGTCCGCTATTGATTCCTAAGCCAGAAAGGGTGTGAATGCGTCGGTTTTTGGCATCGCTGACGACCCCAAAGCGCCCACCGCGAACTCTTCTAGAAATTCGTAAAATCGAACCACCCATGTTGTACAAAAATTCGCCTAAAAGCGTGCGATCTTTGACTGTAGGGGTATAACCGATAACAGACGTAAAGGATTCAGGGAATCCGGTCAAGTCGGTAGGCGATTCTGGTGCTAAAGCGCTAATGGGATAAGAAACATATTCGTGATTTACCCACAAATAGCCATCGTTGTCGCCATTAATCGGCACAAAGCCTGTGTAGTCACAGTTGTAACCAAAATATTCGTCTTTATTGGGAAATACGCGATCGCCCCAACTAACAATAACGTAACGCTCGTACTCTGGCGGTACTACCACATCATCAATAATTGTGTAGGTACTTAACCTTGTATCCGTCGCCGCATTTAGAACGTTTCCGCGTTCTACACCTGTAGCGTAGTAGCTATTTTGCTGTTGATAAATAGGTAAAGGATGAGGCAAACGCACGGGAGTAAATTTTAATGTTTCCGCCGCTTGAGCCGTGCTATCAAATAATTTTTCGCCTAAAATTGGCGCAAACGCTGCACTACCAGCACTTGCACCAAAAAACACAAGTAGCTGTCTTCGAGTAAGCTTAGACATCAGACCTCTTTATTGCTTAAAATTGCCGTAGTTAAAAAATGCTTTTTGGCAACAATAAGTTTGTTGTCTTTGATACCATACTCTTACGAGATTAAAATGAGTTAATGTTTGGGTTAACACTAAAACAAATTTTTCCTAAAGACTTTGGTTTAATTAAATTTGGTAGCAAACCTGCGCTAAAATCGCCTAAAAATAACTAAATTTTCAGTCATCTCGGAAGCCAGGATCGCTCTGTTGGGAACTAAGATTTACTGATAATCTATGTAAATTAGGTTTAGTTTTCTGAGGTAAATTAAAGCCCAATAAAATTTCTGCTTTAGTAAAATACTTAGTCCAAGATTCGATGCTAGGTTGAGCTTGCCAATTAGCGCGGGAAACTCTAGAGGAAAGTATTGGTACTACTTGCCCATTGCGATCGCAACTTACAATAATTCCAACTTCTGTAATTTTTGATAACCGATTGAACTCTTGGTTGATTAAATTAATAGCTGTTGATTCAGCTTGCTGCATCAAGTTATTAAAACTTTGATTTGCACCTGTCTTTAGGCTGATATTTATAAATTTAGTCTCAGCGAAAGCTGGACAATTGAATGGTAAAAATAGAGCAATACCAATTACCAAGCAATTATTGAGATAATTACCCATTCCTAATTCCTAAAAACACTCTGCATTAAAGTAAAAAATTGCCTAATGCAGATTTAACTCAGGTTAACAGTTGCTAAATTAACAAGTAAGTAAGCATTAGTTAATTTTGGGTAAAGAAAGTTCTACAGGCTAACGGGGTCGAAACTCTACAACATCGCGTTTAATTGTGATATCGTAATTGCTAAAAAAATCTTGCCCTAACAATCCCAAGTCTAAGTTTGCCGTCGGAGCGATCGCCACAGGGACATTATTAACTACCGCACCACCCACTTCTATAGAATTAACGTTGCCAATAGAAAATTCTACATTGCGATCGCTAGCAGTATTTGCTGTAGCTTTACCTATCGGGACAACTCCCAAAACCGCAGCCATTTGTTGAGTAATTACTGTACCACTAGCCCCCGTATCGACAATCATTTCAAATTGCGTACTGTCATTGAAAGTAACATCAACTACAGGAGTTCCCCCATGACGGGTTTTGATCGCTGCTTGAAACACTCCCGAACTTGTGGGAGTAAGTATTGGTAGCGGTTGTACGGGGGTAACAATAGATCCGGTGGGCAGAATTGCGCGCAAGGGAGCCGGACGCGGTGGAATCGGGCGAATTACTTGTTGCTGGGCGTACTTAAGATTTTGTTGGTACTGGATAATTTTTTTTTGGGCGATCAGTTTGTAAGGACTGTGGGTTGGTACAGTTTTCATTAAGGCGATCGCTTCGCTCCATTGTGCTGCTATTAAGCCCCAATCTTCTGCACCTTGAGCAGATTGAGTAATAGTTAAAGCCCCATAAGCCTTATCTAAAGCACTTTCAAAGCGATCATGTTCAACTACTTGTGGCGGCGGCAATTTTGCTGTTTGTGGGATTGCGAAAGGTTCAATTGCTACTTGAGGATTTTGCTTTTTAGGCAATTTAGCTGCACTAAAGCTATTACAAGCAGTGCCGATTAATCCTAGTATTCCAGTTAGCAAAATTAATTCTAAACGTAGAGATAGAAACCGTTTCATACTTGCGTAAAATTACTTAAAATTGTTTGTAGTATTTTTGCTATCAATTCTCCAGCATACAAAATTTTATTAGCGATGTCAGGTAATAGATGATATTTATTAAATTCACACCTTAAAAGCAAAAACCCCTCAGTTATTAACGGGTAAAACGTTGCTATTTATAGGTTCTCTCCGTTGCCTCAAAGTGCAAAAAATAGCAGAAGCTCAAGACTAGCTTGCCAAAGAAGCTAGTCAAAAAGTAATCTGATTCAAGAGCAAAACTTAATTGTTAAAAATCCTCAGCTTAAAGGCACTGCAACTTATGAGTAAAAGTAGCACCAACTACTTCAAAAATAGTCTGGTACTGACAATAGCTGTCGCTATTTCAACAATTTTGGCAACTTCGGTAAAAGCGCTGCAAGTGCAAGTTAGCCCAGCCAAACCGCGATTAGGAGATACTTTAACAGTAGTCGTAACTCCAGATAATCCCACCGCCTCTAGCCCCCCATCGGTGACAATTAACAAAAAAACTTACCCCACCTTTGCCATCGCCGCGAATAAATACCGTGCATTTTTACCGACAACCCCCCTGCAAAAGCCAGGTACAAGATCGTTACAAATAGATGCTGGAGCGGAAACTAAACAAATGTCGGTATTTGTAGGCGATCGCAAATTTCCCGTCCAACGAATTAGACTATCCCCAGGAAAATCTGGGCTTGAAGCTACAGAACACGAGCTAAAGCGCGTAGCCGAGCTTAAAGCGCTGAAAACTCCGCAAAAATTTTGGGATGGAGCTTTTCTTAAGCCTAATAAAGGCAGAATCTCTGCTATTTACGGAGTCCGTCGCTACTATAATGGTAAATTCGCTCAAGACTACTATCATCGTGGCGTAGATTATGCCGGAGCTATAGGCTCTCCAGTTATAGCTCCCGCCGATGGGCGCGTTGCTTTAGTTGGCAGAGTTTCCCAAGGTTTTCGCGTCCACGGTAATATCATTGGCATTGATCACGGGCAAGGGGTAATTACGACTTACTTGCACCTCAGCCGTCTTAATGTCCAAGAAGGAGAGGTTGTTAAAGCAGGTCAAGTAATTGGCGCTGTAGGTTCCACAGGAGCCGTAACAGGGCCACATTTACATTGGGGATTATACGTACAAGGAGAATCGGTCGATCCTACTCCTTGGCGCGAGCGCAAATTTAATTAGCTCTGTTTTGCAATTTTTCTGTAATAGTAAGGCAAAATTATTGAGTAATGTAGAAATCACCAGCAAGTGCCATAGAGTTTAGGGACATTATGGGTATTGAAAAAATAGTTGAACAAGCCCTTCAAACTGGTTATCTTACACCAGCAATGGAAGCGGAGGTAGGGTCTATTTGCGATGCAGCCTCAGAGCTATCTGCTGCGGAGTATATGGGGTTAGATAAGCTGATGGGGTCGCTGCTAACTGGGGAAGTAGTAGCTGTACAACGCAAGCAGTTTATCAATGTCATGGAAGAATTGGTACTGACTGAAGCCTTAGCTAGAGTGGCAGAAATAGAAGTTACGAGCGATCGCCATCTCGATGTTGGAGATATTGCAGCCTATGCTTTAAACCGCCTGCCCCCACTGTATGCCACCACGGAAGAAGGTGGCAATTATCAACGTCAACGAGCTAAGGAAGAATTGGATCAATTGATTATTCAGCAAGTAAACGAAGCGATCGCCCAAAGCATAGATCGTCCTGACTTTTTCCCGGAAAGGCAAGCTTTAGGCAAAAATTCAGGGGAAGAAGTTTTAAAACAAGTCAGCGCCCTACTTCAAGCTTACGCTCCCTCCTTCGAGCAAGTGCCAGAGTAAATCGCTTTGATGCTTCTACCTCTATATGAAGATTTGTTTGCTTGCTTAGGGGTTTTTAGCAGAAACCCGGCAAACTCAAATTAAGAACGTAATGGTTGCTTTTTTACCGCAGTAATAGGTGTAAAAAAGCAGTTAATTGTAGCTGTAGGTGGCAAGGTGGGCGATAACAAAACTATTTTTAGTCTTGATAATAAAGTTGTGCTTCAACTTGCTTACTGTCGTTCGTTTAGCAAATCATCCCAAAGATACTACAAATTCGCGCCCAGTAAAAAACATTACCACCAGGAACAAATGGCTTGAGCCTATAGGCAGCAATTGGCAACAGTATGGGCTATCCTATCGCCGCCAAATAGAGCCAAGGGCGAGTACACTCAAATCGGGAACTTACTATTAGTAGACTTGTCTAGTAAAATGGGATGTTTCTTATTGGCGTGTATGAGTCTAGCTATTTCTGTACCCTGGTCATCAGTTGAGGCAAAGTCTCCTCAAGCACCAGTGCAAATAGATAAATTGTCAAACTACGATTTAATTTTGCGTTGTCAATCTGAACGCAGCCCAGATCGTGCTGCTTTTTCTGAGTTACTGCGGCGCTATCAATCTCACGTGGAACGGGTGTTGTATCACCTAGCTCCTGATTGGCAAGATCGCGCGGATTTGACTCAAGAAGTTTGGATTCGAGTGTATCGCAATATCAAACGTTTACAAGAACCAGTCAAGTTTCGGGGCTGGTTGAGCCGCATTGCTACCAACTTGTTTTACGACGAGTTACGCAAGCGTAAACGAGTGGCAAGCCCTCTGTCTTTAGATGCTCCCCGTTTTATGGAAGATGGGGAAATGAACTGGGAAATTGCTGGCGAAAATCCCTCCCCAGAGGAGGAGTTAACAACGCAAGAATTTTATGAACAATTACAGGAGGCGATTTCTGACTTGCCCGAAGTCTTTCGCACAACCATAGTTTTAAGAGAAATTGAAGGTTTAGCCTACGAAGATATTGCCGAAATTACCAAAGTCTCTTTAGGAACCGTCAAGTCAAGAATAGCTAGAGCTAGAACTAGACTTCAATCTCAACTGCAAAGCTATTTAGATGGTTAAAACTCCCAAATAACTTTTTATGTAACTTGGCAAAAATGTTAAAATAGACCTTGAATTTAAAAATCCCTCGGTTGATTTGAATAACTGCTAAGTAACTTGTTCGCCTTTAATCCCGGTAATAAAAATACTTGATGAATGATATGAACACACAGAAGCGCGACTTCTTCGAGCTATTAAGTGCCTACCTAGACGGTGAAGTCACTTCTACAGAAAAGCGACAAGTAGAAGAACGTTTAAACAATGATGCCGAAACTCAGAAGCTATACGCACGGTTATTGGCACTGCGCCAAAATTTTCAAACTCTACCCGTACCCCCTGCATCGCAAAACGTAGAGCAAACAATTCAACAGGTATTTGGCAAAATAGAAAAACGCCGCCAGTATCGCTCGTTGAAGTGGGCTGGTGCGGCAGTAGCGGCGGCAGTTATTGCGGCAGTATCAAGCGTTATTCCTGGTCGTCAGGTGCTACAGATGGCGAATGTAAGCAATCAGGCAATCCGCACAGAAGAAAAGTTAGTAGTTGCCTTAAATACTCCCTTAGTTGAACTTCCCGAATCTGCCTTTGAACCCCAAAAAGCAGCACCACACAAGCAATAATCGGAAATTTTTATTATCAAAATAAGCTGTTAGCAATAGTTAGCAGCTTATTTTTTGCTAGTCCACCAGCCATTGCTAATCAAAACACCTTTATAAGCATCAATTTGTTGTTGGTTCATACAATAAACCCATGCTTTACCCAAGGAATTAAAGTTTGGGTTGTAAACTTCTATTTGGTATCGCTGGTAGAGGTTTTGGCTAATTGGCTGGTTAGGATCGTAAATTTCTAATTCGTCTAAAGTTTGTAAAACTGTAGTGTCGTAAAACGTCAGTACATAACCCCAGACAAGATCAGATTCAGGAAATATTGCGGCTGGATAGCCCATTGGTAAGTCGTATAATTTACCGTAGGCGATCGCTTCAATAACTTCTACAGCTTGAGTGCAATAGAAAGGATAATTTTTTTCTCCTGGCTTTAAAGTGCCGTATACAAAAACTTTTAACAAAATAAATACCCTTTTGAAAAGTGTCAATAAGCTCAGGAAAAACCGAGATTGTGCCACAATAACGAAACACCAATGCGCGATCGCTTCAAGTCAGGAGTTTGTTTGTGGAGTCCCGTTATATTCCCGCAGTCGTAGAGGAAAAGTGGCAGAAAAGTTGGGCAGATATTGGCTTAGACCGCACCTCTACAGATGAAAGTAAGCCAAAATTTTATGCTCTCTCTATGTTCCCCTATCCATCGGGAAGCTTGCATATGGGTCACGTCCGTAATTATGTAATTACGGATGTAATTGCCAGACTCAAGCGGATGCAGGGTTATCGCGTACTGCATCCGATGGGATGGGATGCTTTTGGACTCCCGGCGGAAAATGCGGCAATTGAGCGGGGTATTCCTCCTCAAGAGTGGACGTATCAAAATATTGCTCAGATGCGGAGTCAGTTGCAACGTTTAGGTTTGTCGATTGACTGGGAAAAAGAAATCGCCACTTGTGCGCCCGAATATTACAAATGGACGCAGTGGATTTTCTTACAGTTTTTTCAAGCTGGGCTTGCTTACCAAAAAGAAGCTGCCGTAAATTGGGATCCTATAGACCAAACTGTACTCGCCAACGAGCAAGTAGATAGTGCGGGAAAGTCTTGGCGCAGTGGCGCTATGGTTGAGCGTAAACTATTACGGCAATGGTTTTTAAAAATTACCGACTACGCCGAACAACTGCTAAATGACTTAGACAAGCTGACCGGATGGCCGGAGCGAGTTAAAACCATGCAGGCAAACTGGATTGGCAAATCTGTTGGTGCTTACCTAGAGTTTCCCATTGTTGGCTTAGAAGAAAAAATTGGCGTGTTCACAACTCGCCCTGATACCGTTTATGGCGTGACTTACGTTGTTTTGGCTCCTGAACACCCTTTGACAGCTAGTGTGACTACGCCAGAGCAAAAAGAAGCGGTGGAAGCGTTTATTAAAGAAGTATCAAGTCAAAGCGAATTAGAACGCACGGCGGAAGATAAACCTAAACGGGGGATTCCTACCGGGGGGATAGCGGTTAATCCTTTTACGGGTTCAGAAATCCCGATTTTAATCGCCGATTACGTGCTGTACGAGTACGGTACAGGGGCGGTGATGGGCGTACCAGCCCACGACGATAGAGATTTTAAGTTTGCTAAAGAAAAGCAACTGCCAATTCAAGTAGTAATTGTGCCACCAGGGACAGTAAAAACATCGTCTAAAACCTCTTTAAAGGCAGCGTATACAGACGCAGGACTCGTAGTCAATTCTGGCGCTTTTGAGGGGATGGACTCTGTAAAGGCGATTGGTGCGATCGTTCAGTATGCCGAACAAAAAGGCTACGGTAAAGCAAGAGTACAGTACCGCCTGCGGGATTGGTTGATTTCAAGGCAACGGTACTGGGGCGCACCAATTCCAATTATTTATTGTCCTAGTTGTGGCGCTGTACCCGTACCAGAACAAGATTTGCCTGTAAAATTGCCTGATGATGTGGCTTTTACTGGGCGCGGCGCTTCTCCTTTGGCACAATTGGAAAGTTGGGTAAATGTTCCTTGTCCGACTTGTAGCCAGCCTAGCTTGCGCGAAACAGACACGATGGATACTTTTATTGATTCTTCGTGGTACTTCTTGCGCTTTGCTGATGCAAAAAATGACAAAGAAGTTTTTGCTAGTGCCAAAACTAACGATTGGATGCCTGTAGATCAGTATGTAGGCGGCATTGAACACGCAATTTTACATCTATTGTATTCGCGGTTTTTTACTAAAGTATTGCGCGATCGCCAACTAATCAACTTTGATGAACCTTTCCAAAGCTTGCTAACTCAAGGCATGGTACAAGCAGTTACCTACAAAAACCCCGTTACTAATAAATATATTCCCTCTGCTTTAGTAAAAGAACAAGATCCAAAAGATCCAGAAACTGGAGAAGAATTGGAGGTTTTCTACGAGAAAATGTCTAAGTCGAAATACAACGGCGTAGCACCAGAAGATGTAATTGCCCAATATGGCGTAGATACCGCCCGGATGTTTATTTTATTTAAAGCGCCGCCTGAAAAAGATTTGGAATGGGATAAGGCGGATGTTGAAGGGCAATTTCGCTTTTTAAATCGGATTTGGCGGTTGGTGAGCGAGTTTGATGGGGCGAAAATAAGTATTGGAAACGGTAACTTGAGTAAGCCCGAAAAAGAGCTACGAAGAGCAATTCATACAGCAATTAAGGAAGTTACCGAAGACTTAGAAGGGGAGTATCATCTAAATACGGCGGTTTCGGAATTGATGAAGTTAAGTAATGCGATCGCAGATTCTAAATGTTTTGACTCTCCCGTATACGCGGAAGGGATTGAGACACTAATGCAGCTACTCGCGCCTTTTGCGCCCCATATTGCCGAGGAATTGTGGCATTTGAGCGGTAAAACGGGTTCAATCCATCAGCAAACATGGCTTACTTACGATCCTAATGCTTTAATCGCCGATGAGATAACGCTAGTAATTCAAATTATGGGCAAAACTAGAGGCACAATTCAAGTTCCCGCCCAAGCTGATAAGCAAGAATTAGAAAATTATGCCCGTCAGTCGGAAGCAGCTATACGTCATCTGGAAGGGAAGGCGATTAAAAAAGTAATTGTTGTGCCGGGAAAATTGGTTAATTTTGTAGTTTGACTTTGGGTAACTGGTAATTGGTAATTGGTAATTGGTAATTGGTAATTGCTTAGGATTACTCATTCATTAGCCAATACTGTTTTGCATGGCAAGCATCAAAGCGTAAGAGTTGCAGATCTCCTTGAGTTAAAACCATTTGAGGCGAGACGGGCGTTAGGGCTAAAGAAGTAATAATACTTTTACCGACAGCTTGGGCTAATAGTGGAGGTACAGAATTGCCTACTTGTCTAAATCCATGCCATTTAGTTTGATGCAGGCGAAACCAGTCAGGAAAAGAATGCAACCGCGCCGCCTCTCTAACTGAAATTACTCGCGGTAAAATTGGGTGAATTGGACGGGGGGAAGTGTGGCTACCGTGATCGCTTCCTGTTCCAGCCCGTAAGGTATGACACAATCCATTTAAGTCTAAGCGGCGCAATTGGCTAATTGGTTCTCTTTGATTAGCGATCGTTGCAGCAAAACGAGCTATAGAAGTTTGATTATGTTGGGTTTGCAGGGAACTTGTAAGCAATTGTGGATTCCACGCGCGCGGGTAAGCAAAATAGTTAGATTCGCGGAGAGTTTGCGCGTACACGCTAATTTTTTGCTCGGCTTGAGCTAATTGCTCAAAACTTAACAGCACTTGATCAGTGGTTTTGAGTTCGGGAAAACTATCTAAATCGGGCAAATCGGCAATCGCATCTACAACTGTAACTAGACCGGCTACAGGTTTGGGAAAATAAATCCTAATTCCAGCTTGTGCGCCGCAAAAAAACAGTCTTTTGCGTCTTTGGGGTACGCCAAAATCCGCCGCATTTAAAATTTGCGCCCTACTATGATACCCATGATGTTTAAACTTATTTTTGAGCTTATTTAACCAAGTTTTGTGTTTCCCGGCTACCATTCCCGGCACATTTTCCATCAAAAAATAGCGGGGATTTAGTTCAAGGACTAAGCGACAAAATTCTAAAACTAAATGATTGCGATCGTCATTTATCAAACGTTTGCCCATGAGTGAAAATCCTTGACAAGGAGGCCCACCAAAAACTAAATCAATTTTTCCGTCCCATAAAGTGTCAGTTTTGTAGTGAGCAATCCAGGCTTTTAAAGCCGCTTGTCTAATGGTATCGGCGGTTACTTGAGTAATATCTTGGCAGATTACTTCTGTGAGGGGAAAATTAAACTTATAGGCGCAAGCATGAACTGGATCGCTTTCTACAGCTACTAATACATCAAATCCTGCTTGCTCTATTCCTAGAGAAAATCCGCCCACCCCGGCAAATAAGTCTATAGCAATGGGACGAGTTGCAAGGGTTGTTTTTCCATTGTCGATTACTTCTCACCCCTTGCCTCTAATAGTTGGAAAATTTCGGAGGCAGCGCGATCGCATACTCCCACTTCTCCTAAAGATAAGCGCATTTGTTTGTATGCGTCTAGAGTTTCTTGGCGACGAATAGGATTAAGCAATAATTCTAGAGCTATTTGGACAATATTTTCGGGCGTGGCTTGTTCTTGGAGCAATTCTGGCACGATGGGCTTCATTTCTACCAAGTTGGGCGGCGACATAAAGGGAATGGAAAACTTTAACAATCGAGCGATCGCAATTGTTAAGCTACTAACGCGATAAATCACTACTTGTGGCACGTTTAGCAGTGCAATTTCTAAATTCACCGTTCCCGACTTAGTTATTGCTAAATCAGCAGCAGCAATAGCTTCAGTCGTTTGACCACAAACAATAGTAGCTTGCAAACCGTAAGAGGCGATCGCCTTTTCAATCGGTTGGCGATAGATTTCTAAAGCTAAAGGAATCAAAAACCGCACGTTGGGTAACTGAGATTGAATTTGCTTCGCCGCCTCAAACATTGCTGGAAGCAAGTATTTCAACTCTTGGCGACGAGAAGCGGGAATCAGGGCGATCGCGGTTGTTTCTGGCGCAAGGCTTAGTAATTTCCGGGCAACTTCCCGACTTGGGGCATTTTGCATCCGATCAACTAAAGGATGCCCTACCCAGCTAACATTTGCGCCCCGCTTTTCAAAATAACGGGCTTCTTCAGGAAAAATTGCTAGTAACTTATTACTAATTTCAATAATTCGCGTTGTTGCCCGCGCCGTCACTGACCACACCCAGACCTGGGGGGCAATATAGTAAACTACAGGCACTTGGGGCAGCGATGAATGAATGTAACTGCCGATTTTCATGTTGGGGCCCATGTAGTCAATTAGCACGACCAGATCGGGCGGTTGAGCCTTTAAAGATGCAATCGCTTGTTTTTGGAGTTGAAGAGTTGGCAAAATAAAAGGCAGCGCTTCTAATAGTCCCATCGAGCCAATGCTGCTAGTATTGCCTAATAAAATTGCTCCCGCCGCCGCCATTTTAGCGCCCCCTAAAGCAACAATTTCTAACTCTACCCCTGCTTTAATGGCTTGACGCTTGAGGGAGGTAATTAACAACGCACCTTGTAAATCTCCCGATACTTCCCCAGTGCTAATAAAAATTCTGACTTTCTTTATTTGCTCAATTAGATTAAAAGCCATTAATTCTTGCGTGGACTCCGACCGGGTATACAACCGCGCCGCTCTGACCTTTGCGATAATTGCAAAAACTCGCGCAGATGTTGAATGTAATCGTTATCTGGCAATAGTTCTAATTGTTCTAACGCCGCACTAATTGTTAAATTTGAGCGGTAAAGACTGCGGAAAGCTTTTTTTAAAGTTTGAAAAACTGCCCCTTGGTCTAACTCTGATATTCCCGCCCGTTTTAGACCCACTAAATTGAGGCTGCGGACTCTGGCGGGACTACCTTCTACTAACATATAAGGCGGGACATCGCGGTCAATACGACTCATACCACCCACCATGGCTAACTTGCCAATATGCACAAACTGATGAATGCCCAAAACACCGCCAATAGTAGCTCTTGACTCTATTTTTACGTGACCTGCTAAAGCAACACTGTTAGCAATAACGACATAATCGGCGATCGCGCAATTGTGAGCTACATGAGTATAAGCCATTAATAAATTGCGATCGCCAATTACCGTTGCTTCTCCTTCCCCCGTAGCGCGATTAATTGTCACGTACTCGCGGATGCGGTTATAGTTGCCAATTTTTACCCAACTCAAAGACCCATCATACTTAAGGTCTTGGGGTTCAAGTCCAATAGCAGCGCCGGGGAAAATTTGATTTCCTTGTCCTATCTCTGTAGGGCCTTCTAAAACAACATGAGCGCCGATGATAGTTTCAGAGCCAACTTTAACTTGTTTGCCAATTACCGCGTAGGGCCCAACTTGAACGGTAGGATGCAATTCTGCGCCAGGATGAATTACAGAAGTAGGATGAATTAAGGTCTTCAAAGATAGGTCTCCAACGAGAAGCAGAGGTTAGTTGTAGTGGCTGTTAGGATAATTTTGCTTAGTTTAATCGACTAAAGAGAACATCAATTCGCCTTCGCTAACTAATTGCCCATCTACCACGGTACGAGCTTGCATTTTACCGAAACGACGGCGTTTGACGCATAACAGTTCCACAGTCATAATTAAGCGATCTCCTGGGACAACGGGGCGGCGAAACCTAACTTTATCAATCCCCGCAAACAAAAATAGTCCCCCTTCCATTTCTGGCAATTGAGTTAGTACAATTCCGCCCACTTGCGCCATTGCTTCAACGATTAATACTCCTGGCATCATTGGTCTTCCGGGAAAATGCCCTTGAAAATGCGGTTCGTTGAAGGTAACGTTTTTAATCCCCACAGCCCGTTTTCCCGGTACGTATTCAATAATCCGGTCTACAAGGGCAAAAGGGTAGCGGTGAGGTAGCAATTTTTGGATTTCTTCAACATTAAAAACTGTTTTTAATGGGGTATTTTCATCAATAGGGCTGGCTGATTCTGCCATTAATTCTAAGTTAGTTAGGGCGGTTTTCATGGGAGTCAAAAACGTGCAGGACTAGAAATGTAATTTTATCTTTAGCGGGGACATTTTATAGAGAACTTGAGCAAGTTTTTTGCTGAGGAAATAGCTCAAGCTGTGCGGGTTAATATTCCCCCTTCTCCTCATCTTCTAAGCTTTCCTCTAATAGTTGGGCTAGTTGAATATGTAAATTATGGCTGGCTTTGTAAGCCAAAAAATGAGCAACAGGCAAATTTTTCACTAAGCTCAAATCTCCCACTAAGTCTAAAATTTTATGACGTGCTGGTTCATTTGCAAATCGCAAAGGAGGATTTAGCCAGCCCAGAGCGCGATCGCAAACTAAAGCATTATCTAAGTTTCCGCCCTTAATTAAACCTTGTTGCTGTAATGCCTCGATTTGGTGAGCCAAACCAAACGTCCGCGCCGGGGCAATTTCTTGGGCAAAAGAATTGTCTTCTAGCGGCGTTTCTTGCCAGCTATGCCATTGATTGCCAATAGCTGCTACATCAAAATCAATTCCGTAGGTAAAGCGGGTTACTGGGGCGGGGAGAGCGGCTACAAAGGCATCTTGATGGCGTACCCAAATCGGCTGCGTTAATAGCGGTGGCGATCGCCTGGGCAAAGATTCTACTAACCCAACAGAGGCAATTTCCTCTACCCATCTTTGGGCAGAACCTTCTAATAAAGGCACTTCTAACCCATCTATTTCAATTCGGGCATCATCCACCCCCATACCTGCTAAGGCGGCAAGCAGATGTTCTACCGTGCGAACGCCAGAGTCTTTTTCCCCTAATTGGGTCGATAAAACTGTATTAGTTACAGACGCTACTGTAGCTGGAATAACTGGCTTTTGGGGCAAGTCTACCCGCACAAAATAGCGCCCTTGTCCTGGAGCAGGTAAAACCCGCACGGTAGTAGTAACACCGCTATGCAACCCCACCCCCGACAGGCTAAATTGGTCAGCTAGAGTATGTTTATTTACCTTTTGCCCCTCACCCATTAGAATCTTTCTCCTATACCAAAGTGCAAGCGGCTATCGCCTTCATCAGTAAAACCATAATCGATCCGAATTGGGCCTAGAGGCGATTGAACTCTTACCCCCAAGCCGTAGCCAAAACCGCTACCAGATTTCCCCCTTACTCCGGCTGGATCTCCAGGAACTTCGCTACCACTACCTAAGTCTGTACCCACATCAAAAAATAGCGCGCCGCCGACAATTGAGAACACAGGAAAGCGGTATTCAGCAGTAGCTTGCACAAAACTCCGTCCGCTACCTAAGTCGCCTTCATCGTAGCCTCGTACCGAGTTGCTACCCCCTAATAGGAAAGCTTCGTAAGGTGGCAAATCTCCTAATACTGTACCGCCTTGAATATTAAAAGCTAAAGCTTGCGGCCCTTTGCTGAAATTAATGAAGCTGACGGGGAAGTATTGACTATAGCTGCCCCGGACTCGATTTAGTAAGATATTACCTGCCCCTATAGGCACAGATTGTTCAACGCCAAACCGGACTAGGGAGCCGCTAGTTGGTCTGAGTGGATCGTTACGGCGATCGCGTACTGCCCCAGCTTGCAAGGTTAATAAATCGTCCGTACCGTCGCCACTAAAACTTAAGTCATTACCTAGTTCATCTCTGGGACTAAGTTCGCCATCCGAGTCGCGGATCGATACCCGTTGATATTCCAAGCCTGCTGAGGCTGTCCATTCTGACTTGCGGAGAGGGTCTTTGGACAAAGGACGAGTAAAGTTTACGCCGCCGCCAAGCCGCAGAATTCGGGGACGATCTCCATTCGGCAGAGTAACTTCATCTTCATCTTCGCCGCCGTCAAAAATTAGAGAAGTTGTACGCCGTCTAAAAGAATTAACGGTATAAGATGTCCTGTAAGGATCGCCACCAATCCAGGGATCTGTAAACCGCAAATCAAATAGTAGTTCTCGCTGACCAATTTGAAATTCTGCGCCCAAGTCTTGATTATTGCCGCCCAAGTTTTGCTGTTGATAGCTCAAACTACCAAATAAGCCGCTTGAGGAACTAAAACCCGCACCCGCACCTACAGAGCCGCTATTTTTCTCGTCTACGTTAACGACTACAATTACCTTGCGCGGGTCTTCACCGGGGTTGAGCGACACATTCACGTCTTCAAACAAACCCAGCCCAAATACTCTTTGTAGGTCTCTTTGGACGGTAGTGCGATTAAAAACTTGTCCAGGCTTTAGTTCTAGTTCGCGGGTAACGATAAATTCACGAGTGCGCCCTTTAATTGGCTTGCCTTCTTCGTCGGTGTCTTCTCCGTCTTTGTTGCGGAAGCTAACTTGAATATCCTCAATTACGCCTTCAGCTATTACCAAAGTCACCGTGCCATCAGTGGCTACTTCTGGAGCCTCATTTACTTGGGCTAAAACATAGCCGTTGTCTTGATACCATTTATTTAATTGTTTGATTCCTTCTTGAAAGCGGCGCAAATTTAGAATGCTGCCGTATTGTTCTTTGAATATGTCATCAATAATTTTTGCGGGTAGTACCGATGGGATTTCTGTCCCGGCATTTGCCTGTACTCGCACAGAGCGTAAAATTGGATTGGGTTGGACGATAAATGTTACTCGCACTCCCAAAGCTGTATCTTCTGGTTCGGCGCTAACGTTAGCAAAAAACCCGGTGGCAAAAATAGCGTTGATGTCTGTTTGTAATTGCGATCGCGTTGCCGTGCGTCCTGGTTGAGTTTTGATTACTTGATATACTTGGTTTTCAAGTTCAGTAGTTAGTTGCCCTTCTTGACCTTGAACTAATACTTCTCCGACTAACACCTCTGGATTTGGCTCTGAGCCTGCTTCGGGGGCGGCATTATCTGGTGCTGGGGTAGCGTTGTCTGGTGCTTGGGGGTTTGGGGCTGGAGTATTGTTGTCAATCGTTGGGCTTTGACTTCCTGGAGTGATATCAAATTCTAGTTGATTGGGGGTTTCCTGTTGCGGTGAGCCTTCCGTTCCTGGAGCAGGTATTATTGGTGCGGGGGGATTTACCGGGGAATTTGTATCGGTTGTCGATTGGTTGGGCGTAGTAGAAGGGGTTGTATTCGTGGGAGTTTGGGCTAGTTCTTGCCCAGCTATCGTCTCTACTACCACACTATTACTCACCGTTGAGTTTACCTGCAACTTTTCAGCTTTCAGCGCCGGAGTTTTTTTAATAACGGGTTGTCCTTGAGCAATTTCTGGAGCCAAAATTGAATTAAAGGCTGAAATTCCTACGACTAACCATAATGCAGCCTGTAAAGGGCGGCTTAACATCCAACGAGCAGAAATTATTGAGATTTTATTGAAATTATTTAACACTTCCACACACCATAAGTTAGAGCTATAAGAAACTTTTTGAAGACTTGGCACTGTTCTTTGTTCCTCAGTTATTAAACTTCAACAAAAAACCTTACTTTTTTTTCTACTTACTCCTAAAATTAGACTGGGCTAAAACTCTTTCTAAAACTTGCTCGTAGGCATTTTCTACTTTACCTAAGTCTTGACGAAAGCGATCTTTATCCATTACGCGATTTTGGGGATCGGATTCTAAATTGTCCCAAAGGCGGCAAGTATCGGGGCTAATTTCATCAGCTAAAAGTAGTTGTCCATTACTATCAGTGCCAAACTCTAATTTGAAGTCTACTAAAGTCAAGTTACAGTTTGAGAAAAATTCGCATAGAGCGCGATCGCACTTTTTGGCAAGTTCTTGTAATTGGTCAATTTGCTCACTAGTTGCGAGTTTTAGTAATAATAGGCGATCGTGGGTCAATAAAGGATCTCCCAAAGCATCATTTTTGTAATAAAACTCTACCAATGGTTGAGCTAATACCGTTCCCAATGGCAATCCTGTTTGTTGACATAGACTACCCGCAGCAATGTTCCTGACTACCACTTCTAGGGGCAAAATTTTTACTTTTTTTACCCGCATTTGGTTTAAACTTGGGCAGTCGATCAAGTGAGTAGCAATGCCACACTGTTCCAAATATTGAAATAACACTTGAGATATCTGGCAATTAATTTTACCTTTCCCGTCGATAGTGCCGCGTTTGAGCGCATTAAAAGCGGTAGCATCGTCTTTAAAATCAGCAATAACAATTTCCGAGTCTTCGGTAGCGTAAATAATTTTCGCTTTGCCTTCGTAGATTTTGGTGCGAGACATGATAGTTTCAATGATGGCAATAAACCTACAAAAAGCAGGCTTAACTATTCTACCTGTGGTTTGCAACCAAGGTAATTCTAGTTACTTTCTTGCCCAAAATTCCAATCCTTCGACTTTGTTTGTATTGTTAAAATACTCGCGCTCTTGGGCAATCAAGGCTTCAGCGGCTTTTACATCTAAGGGTCTTGAGAAATAGTATCCTTGGGCGGAGTTACATTTTAGCGATTTGAGTTGATACATTTGAGTTTTGGTTTCCACTCCTTCCGCGATGGTATCCATGCCCAAATTCCAAGCAAGTCCAACCACCGTGCGGATAATTTCTATTTTGCCTAATTCTGTATCAACGTCAGTAACAAAAGAGCGGTCAATTTTCAACGTATCAATCGGGAAACTATGCATATAGCTTAAAGATGAGTAGCCCGTACCAAAATCATCTAAAGACAACCGCACGCCCATTTGCCGCATTTGTACGAGCATAGCATTCACGCGCTCGGCATTTTCTACCAATACGCTTTCAGTAATTTCTAGCTTTAAAAAGCGGCTTTCTAGCCCAGTTATTTGGAGAGCTTTTTCGATTTGGTCGAGCAAATCTGCCTGAGTAAACTGTTTAGTAGATAGGTTGACGCTGATAGTTAAAGATGGTTTGCCAAAAAACTGCTCTTGCCAGGATTTTAATTGACGGCAAGCCTCCTCTAGCGTCCAGTAGCCGATAGCATTGATTAAGCCTGTAGCTTCAGCCATCGGAATAAATTGGACAGGAGACACTAAACCGCGCTCTGGGTGGTGCCAACGAATTAGAGCCTCAAAGCCAACAATACGGAAGTTTTTGAGCGATACAATTGGCTGATAGCACAAAACAAATTCCTGTCGTCCGAGCGCTCCTCTTAAATCGTTTTCTAGTTGCAGTATCCCCAGCGCCTTAGAATGGAGAGTGGGATCAAAAATTTGGTAGTATTGCCCACCATTTCTGTGGGTTTTTACGCCATACATTGTCATATCTGCATCGCGTAAAATGTCCTCTGCTTGCTTGTAACCAGTGCTGCTTAAAGCGATGCCCATACTAACGGTACTAAATACTTCGTTGCCCCCAATATTAAAGGGTAAGGTGAGTTGATTTTGAATCCGCTCCGCCGCTTGGGTAGCATTGTCAATACCTTTGATGTTGTCAAGTAAAACTGTAAATTCGTCTCCACCTAAGCGCGCAACAGTATCTCCAGGACGCACGCAAGATTCTAAGGTACGGGCTACAGCTACGAGCAAGCGATCGCCTATTTCATGACCTAACGTATCATTTACTACCTTAAATCTGTCTAAGTCTAAAAACAGGACGGCAAATAAATAATTTTGATCGTCGGCAGTACGAGCAAGCACTTCCTCTAAACGATCCATAAATAGACGGCGATTGGCTAACCCCGTCAAACTATCGTGGCAGGAATCGTACCTTAATTGAGCTTCGGCGACTTTTTTCTCGGTAATATCTGTTTGAGAGCCAGCAAAACGGTGGGGCTTGCCTGTGGAGTCGCCAACGGCTAATCCTCGTACTAGCATCCAGCGTGTTAATCTGTTTTTGTGCTGGATGCGGTACTCATTTTCTAGATAGGGAACTTTTCCTTCTAGATGGGAAGCGATCGCATTTTTTAATTGCTCGATATCTTCTGGGTGGACGCGACTAAACCAGTCTTCTTTTTTGTTACCAATTTCTCCAGTGCTTAAACCCAACATTGTTCGCCAGCGAGGCGAAAAATAAATTTCCTCAGTTACTAAATTCCAATCCCATAGCCCATCGTTAGCCCCTTGAGCGGCTAGGGCGTACCTTTCTTCGCTGGCGCTTAGGGCTTGTTGAGTTACTCGTCTTTCTTCTTCTACACCAATAGCGGCGGCAATTATTCCTAAAATTTTGCGATCGGCATTACTGGGAACAAAGTTTTGTTTGTATAAGGCGCACACTGCACCTATCCTTAAACCTTCACACTTGACAACTTGACCGACATAGGTGTGTAAATTGTATTGCTGTACATTTGGTTCGGTTTGGGCATATTTTGTATTGAGTAAATCGTTGAGAATAACTACTTCATCACTACCACTATTAATTACGTCGTAACAGATGTGCCCCTCCCCACTACTGACCCCGTTATAGCCTTTTGGAGTCTGCCATTGACCTACGGAGTATAGTGTTCCCTCATCTAAGCGACTATATAAAGCGCAGTTTGCGGCTAATAATTCTCCACATAAAGCGGCAAGTCGATTAATATTGACCATCGGCTCTGTTTGGAAACTTAAAAAGCATTGATTAATTTTTTCTAATCTTTCTTCAGCTTTTTTGCGTTCGGTAATATTTCTTTTAACTGCGACATGGTGAGTAATTAATCCAGCTAAATTAAATACGGGTGCAATAGTTACGTCTTGGTAGTATAAAGTGCCATCTTTACGTCTACCCGTATAACTGCCGCTCCATACTTGACCATTGCTCAAGGTAACTGCTATTTCTCGATAAAAGGCTGAATCGTGTTTTCCGCTTCTTAGTAAAGCCGCCGAGGTTTGCCCTATTACTTCCGCACGTTTATAGCCAGTGGTTGTCTCAAAGGCAGGATTAACATATATAAACCTTGCTTCGGTGTCGGTAATTTCGATTGCTTCGGCGGCGTGAGAGATTGCTGTAGATAGTAAATTTTTCTCCGCTTCTGCTAGAGCGCGATCGCTCTCCTGGGCTTTTTGTTCGCTAATATCTCCGGCTACACAAACTATGCCTTTAATTTCTCCTGCTTGTCGCATCAACGAACTTGAAAATAACACTGATATTTGTTTGCCATCTTTTTTTAAATAACTTGTTTCTATCCTTTTACTCGATTCTTTTTTTGCAAAAACTTTAGCTATTTCTGCTTCACATAATACTTTTGAAAAAGGCTGATTAATTAATTCTTCTTCTTTGTAACCTAGATAACTTAGTGTTGCTTTATTAAGCTTAATAATTTTTTTATCTTGATCCAAAACAATCAAGCTATCTACAATAGTCTCAATAATATTATCAACATAATCTTTAGAAACTGTCGTTTTCTCCAAAGCTTCGTTCATTTGATTAAAAGCTTTCGCTAAACTGCCAAGCTCATCTTTGTTTTTTATGCTTAAGCGGGTAGCCCAATTACCTTTAGCAATGTTTATGGCGGCTTTCTTTAACTCAACTATGGGTTGAGAAATAGTGCGAGATAGTACGGAACTTAAAATAATACTTAGGGCAAAACTCAGTCCAGCCAGGATGCTAATTACTGTATTGTTATGGGCAATACTTTGTTCAATTTCTTTAGCTTCTTTTATTAATTCTGCTTGGGCATCAATGGAAGCTTCTTCAATTAAGGGAACTATAATCGTTTTAAAATACGGCTCTAAAGATTGGTTTAAAAAGCTTTCTGCTTTTATACTATCTGTATTATTTAGATTCAAATATTGATTTACAAGCTGACTATAATTAGTCAGTTTTTTACCAAGGTTATTTATAGTTACTACTTCATTCTTTTCTTGCTGAATTTCGTTACTTCGCTTAAAGAAACTTCGTTCGCTGATATAAATACTTTGATTGGTAGCGAATTTAAGATTATTGAAGTTCGTTGCAAGATTATTTAATTCTACTTTGATACCTGTATAAATTTCGGCTTTTGTTAGTAGCGCTGGAGTTGGCTCTAAAGCAGAATTATTATGTCTTTGCAAGTAGTTCGCATAACCTTGGATTGCTGTACCAGCAAACTTTATTTGTGTTAAGGCTGTAACTTCTTTGATGGAACTTTGATTGACTTGGGCAATATTGTTAAGAATACTTAAGTTATTAGTGATCGCAAAACAGACAATTATCCCTGCCATTAAGGAAGGAAAGAGAAAGCTAAGAAGTAATTTTTGTTGTATTTTCATCTTTAACTTAGATTTGTGCTTCTCTAACTAGGGAAAATCCTTCGTTACCTATAAAAATCAGCACTATTGAAATAAAAAAGTAAGCCTAAATCTACTCTCGATTTTGGCTTACTTTTGTCAAAGCAGCAACCTAGGGTGCTAAAAGTGTAAATTTATTTTTCAAAATCTAAGTAATTTCAACTAATAAAAGTCACAACTTAAACCTAAATAGTGATAAATATCACTGATTTTTGAGAAAATAAAAAGCGCTGTCTCAATAACTTTTGATGCTAGAAAAATCTCTCCTTTCTCGTAGCAACGATTAAGGACAACGGGGATGAGTGCCACCTTGGAGGCAAATAGCCGCAAGCTGGGTAGTATCTAAGTTTTTAACATTGGTAAAGTCAACGCCTTTGAGTAAAGCCGATTGAGATTCCTCAGTTGGTGCTTGAATAAACCCATCAGCTTGAGCAGATTTTGAATTGGCAAAAATTGCTCCAGCTAAATCGGCTCCCGTTAAATCAGCTTCCCGCAAATCTGCTTGGCTAAGATCAGCATTTCGCAAGCTGACATTTTGCAGTTGTGCTTGGTGCAGGTTAGCATTTTGCATTCGTGCGTAGCTCAAGTTAGCATTGCTAAGATTAGCACGGCTCAAATCTGCCCCGCTTAAATCTGCTCCTTGCCAATCGGTAGCACTTAAATCTGCAAGTTGGAGGTTAGTTTTTAAGGCGCTAACTCGACCTAAACGAGCAGAAGATAGATTAGCTTTAGCTAAATTTGCTCCGGCTAAATTTGCCCCGGTAAGGCTTGCAGAAGTTAATATAGCCTGTTGCAAATCGGCTCCTACCAGTTGAGCGCTGCTAAGGTTAGCACTTGTAAGGTTACTAAACGCTAGGTTAGCTTGGTTGAGATTGGCATGAAACAAGTTAACGCGCTGCATAGAGACGCGGCTAAAGTTTGCGCCAGTAAGAATTGCAAATTTCATTTGCGCGTCGTTGAGGGTAGCAGTGGAATTATTTTCTACACTTTGCCATTGACTATCTACTAAGTTAGCCCGGTCGAGATTTGCTCCGCTTAGGTCAATGCCAGCAAAGTCAATTTGATTGAGGACTAAGCTAAAATTACCAGCCTCACCTAAATTAATCCGCTCTAATTGTACCGAAGTCAATTTGCCGCTATAAATGGAGAGAATTTCGGCGATCGCATTTTGGGTAGCTACAAGCTGAAGGCGGCTAGAAGCATCAAAATTATTGGCGCTTGACAAATTCAACCGTTGCAACGCTGGCAATGCCTCCGTACCGCTTGCAACCAATGCTTGTTGAATCACCTTAGTTAATTCTGGGTTAGTCGATTGTGCCAATAAATTAACTAACAACTGCTTGGCTTGGGGATTGTTTACTGTACCCAGATTTAAAATTGCTTCAGTGCGCTGGGTTAAAGTGTTCGCTTCGGTAGAATTTAATTGTTTGGTGGCTGCTAATAATTGTTCGCTATTGTACTCAAATTGCCCGCTATCTATTTGCGTGCGAACGTAAAGCCCAGTAGCGATTAAAGTCCCGATTACCGTCCCCACACTACAACTTGCCACAACTGTCAAGGTAAATTTGGGATGGCGACGCATCCAAACCCACAAATCGCGCTGTACTTTTTTTTTCTTAGTTAAGATAATCGCTGCATCGGCAACATGAGCGGCGGGTTTTTTCCAACTGTAAATAGATGTATTCCCCTCCACTGCCTGCCCGTTATTTTCGCCTAAGCGCCCACTATTGGGGGCATAGATGCGACTAGCATTGACAACGTAAGTTCCTGAAATTAGGTCATGCAACGAGCGGCGCTGGCGGTCAAATCGGGCGCTAATACCTTCTCCTAACACCATTACCCCCGCTAAGACGGCAAGCACGCCAGGATCAGGAAATAAGCCACTACAACGCCATACTGTGTAGGCAATAGATAACGGCAACCCCCAAGCGACTACCCCTTCGCGGAGGACAATTTTTGCTAATCCTGGGGGTTTTCCGGCGGTAGTAACTACGCGAATACCTAGCCAGCGTTTGGGCAATGTGCTGCCAGTTTTGGCGAGTAGATATATTTGCCAGCTACCTAGTAACAGGGGGGTTAAAAGAGCCGCAGACCAGAGTAAATTAGTTAATGGTGGAACTTCTTTAACTTCTTTACTTGCAGGCAAAGCAAAGGTACTTGTGATTACTTTCTCAGTTGCTACGAGGACTGGGTTTAATGGTACTTGCTCTGCTAAATGGGTTTTGGCATAGATTCCCATGCTATAAGGAACTATAGTGCTACTAGCAATTATTGATATTTCGATCGCCCAAGCTGCAAAACGTCTAGTCACTAATGGTAGTGGTTTTAGCTTTACTTGCTTATAATTGCGATCGCCTCCTCTCCTCACACTTGGATTAGCCATTTTATATCCTTAATATAAAGTTTTGATTTCCCTACCTAGCGTTGGAATTACTTTTCTATTTTTTGAGAGTTACGAGCTACCAAAAACTGATATCCAAAATATACAATCAACCCTAAAAACGCTAGGCTAAACAGCGTTGCGACTAAGCTTAATAAGCTTTTGAGTATGGCAAATCCAACTATAGTCCCAACGCCGACTACAATTATCTTTCCCACGTTGGGTAAAGACTTAAACAAGCTGATAAACTGATTTAATCCTGCTACAGAATTGTTGCTGGTTTTGCTTGGGGTTGCTACCGGGTGGGTGTTAGTAGGCAGTGAAACTTCTAGTTCTTGCAAACGACGCTGTAAGTCTTGTTCGCTTTCTTCAGTATTCATTTTTGGTTGGCGTTAGCTATAACTATCTTTAGTCACAAATTATAAGTCGGCAAACATTTTTTGGTGAGGAAACTTTAGCAAATTTTTTTATTGCAAACTGCATCCTAGCGAACAACTAAAAAGTTGTGCTTCTCTATACCATTTTCTTTACTGGGGATGAATAATTATATAAGTTATTGGCTAATTTATTGTGTAGAAATATTAAGAGTAAGTTAGCTAATTATCGATATTTTTGTCTAGTCAATTTAGCTTCAATCATCCCGCGATTGGCTAGAAACTTCCACCGCTTGCACGTCAATAGTCCCCGCCGGAGTAAAGCGATTAAACTTACCTTGAATTACTTGCAAAGGTTCAGAGCAATTAGGACATGGCAATTGAGTTTTATTTAAACCTGTAAATTCGTAATGACAGACGGGACAATTATCTTGAATTAGGTTGCTTTGCAGCCAAAAGCGAAAGCCAAAAAAGCCTAAAACGGGTACTAATATCAGTAATCCCACCAAAATTAGAAACCAATTGACAAGCCACCCTAAGCCAACAGTACCAATTAGCCAAGCAACGCCAATAATAGCAATCCACCGTCCTAAATTAGAAATATTGAGATCGAAAGATTTAAGACTCATTTTCAGATAATTTTAATTGCGCTATCTCTAGGATAACTAATCGCTGCGGTGTATTAAAAATAGCCAGCGCCGCAAGCTACCTTTAGTAAACGTCAAGTATCTTTTGGCGTGGGTGAGGGGATTTAAGTATCGGTTGATTAAAGACGTTAGATTGCTTGATGTTTGTAAACGCCACTGGCTGAGAATATTTAAACTACCATCGAGATACTTTTGCTTGCAAGTTTGGCGTTGAATTTTGCCACTAGAGGTTTTGGGTATGTTACCAGGTTTGAGCAGAGCGATCGCATAAATATCGATTAAATGTTGGTCAAATACCGCCCACCGGACAGTTTCAGCTATATCTTTAGCTAAAATATGGCGATAATTGCGTTCTAATTCTTGGACAATAACTAGCTTTTCTTCCCCATCTACTTCAACGGAAAAAGCTGCACCGCAGTTAGGTTTTAAGGCGGGATGACATTGTTCTACGGTTTGTTCGATGTGTTGCGGATAGTGGTTGAATCCCCAAAATACCAAAACATCGTACTGACGACCAACAATAAATAGTTCGCCATCAGCTAAAAAGCCTAAGTCGCCAGTACGCAAAAAGCAGCCTAATTGCGGATTGTCGGGAAAGGAAGCTTGAAAAGTGTGGTTTGTCTGTTCAGTTAGATTCCAGTAACCTTTACCGATTCCGCAACTTGAAACCCAGATTTCTCCAACTTGATTATCTTGGCATTGGGTTAAAGAATGGGGATTTGCGATCGCAATTGTGTCACTTAACCAAGATTTACCACAACTAACAAGGCTTTTTACCCCTTCTCTGTAACTATCTACGGTAATTACTTGATTTTTTTCTAAGGCGGCTTTTTCAACATATTTAATTACTGGTAGCGTAGTTTTTTCACCCCCAGAAATCAGCAACGTAGCCTCCGCCATCCCGTAGCAGGGGTAAAAGGCTTCGCTACGAAAACCACAGCTTGCAAATGCCTTTACGAAGCGCTCCATAGTCTCAACGCGCACGGGTTCAGCGCCAGTAAAAGCTACATCCCAACTACTCAAATCTAAATTTTGTTTTTGCGCCGGGGTAACATGATCACACAGTAACTCGTAAGCAAAATTGGGAGCGCCGCTAGTAGTTGCACCGTAACGAGATATGGCTTGTAGCCAAAGCACGGGTTTTTGCACAAAAGCAATGGGTGAAAGGAAAATGCAAGGCATTCCTACATACAACGATTGCAGTACATTACCAATAAGTCCCATATCGTGAAATAAAGGCAACCAACCGACACCAATAGATTTTTCGGTATGACAAAAGGCTAGTTGCAAGATTTTTTGATTGTGTAGTACGCAATCATGGGTAATCATGACACCTTTAGGCACTCCCGTAGAACCAGAAGTATATTGCAAAAAAGCTAAGGTATCGCCACTTATATTTGGTTCTCGCCAGTCGGTATTTGAGTAAGGCTCGTCAGTAGTTAGCCATTCTAAAGGTGCAAGGGTTCCTAGCTGATTTTTGAGCTTAGATTTAAGGTTTTTGGTAGTTAAAACAATTTTTGCTTGAGAAGACGTTAAACGCGCCGCTAAATCATTGCTGGCGTGGCGGTTGCGCGGGGGATGACAGGGTACAGCAATTACTTTTGCGTACAAACAGCCAAAGAAAGCGGCGATAAATTCCAACCCGCCATCGTAGGGATAGACTAAAAGGGCAATGCTAACTCTTTTTGATTGTAGGTTTGCAGCGATCGCGCGAGCTTGTAAATCTAACTCTTGATAAGTTACGCTAACGCTTGCGTCTCCATCTGTTAAAAAAGTATAAGCAGTGCAATTACTTTGGTGCTGGGAGCGATATCGCAATAATTCTACTAAATTTAAGTAATCTTTTTCGCCGGACATTAGCTGTAAATTCTAATTAAATATTATGTTTGCTCAAAAACACGCGATCGTTACTGGTGGTTCTAGTGGTATTGGTAAAGCTACAGCGCAATTATTAGCAAGTCTTGGCAGCCATATTACAATTATTGGGCGCGATCGCACCAGGCTTGAAGCTGCAAAAGTTGAGATTTTGTCAAAATGCTTAGATTCAAACCAGCAAGTTATTACTTTAAGCGCTGATGTAGCCGATGGAGTGCAAGCAACCGCAGCAATTAATACTGCAATCGAGCGCAATGGCTTACCTAACTTTTTAATTAATTCGGCGGGAATCGCACACCCTGGCTACTTTCAAGAGTTACCCCTAGAAATATTTGAGCAGACAATGGCAATTAATTACTTTGGATCTCTTTATTGTATTAAAGCAGCATTGCCAGCGATGCAACCAAACAGTCATATCGTTTTAGTTTCGTCGGGTGCGGGTTTAATTGGCATTTATGGGTATAGTGCCTATAGTCCTAGTAAGTTTGCGGTGCGGGGTTTGGCGGAATCTTTGCGCGGTGAATTGAAGGGTTTGGGAGTAGGAATATCAATTATTTATCCACCAGATACAGACACTCCTCAACTTGCAGAAGAAAATAAGACTAAACCACCAGCAACAAAGCTAATTACTGCTACAGCAAAGGTTTGGAGTGCGGAAGCGGTGGCTAAAGAGATTGTTAAGGGAATAGAGAAAAAAACTTTTGCGATCGCACCTGGTTTAGAACTTACTATATTAAATAAATTCCACAGTCTCATTGCTCCAGGATTAAACTATTATTTTGACCGTCTGATTGCTAAAAGTAAAACTTAATTGGGTAATTGGTAATTGGTAATTGGTAATTGGTAATTGATTATTTTACTTCATAAATTAAAGTATTTGTTGGTGGATGAGTGTAAATTAGTTTAAATGTACTTGGCAATGTTTTTGGGTTACTCAAAGATTCCAGACCTTTCCATAAACTAGCTTCATAATCGCTATAAACAATATAACTAGCATTAATTTCTTTGGCTTTATCTAAATATTCGTTAGCATTTGTTGCTAAAGGAAACTCTGCTTTCAAATTTGCTAAATAAGCCAGGTGGGATTTGCGAACAATAATAGTTTCGTTAGGTAAAGAGGAAGTTTTTAAAAAAGCTGCTATCTCTACCAGATACTTAGGTTCGGAAACTAGAATTAATTTAGTTTCTATATAAGCCGCCGCGCTCAAAACTAAAACTAAATGTATTATAAAAATCCAGTTAAACGCCAATCTATATAAACGAGCTTTTCCGGGAAAAATAACCAAAGGATAAATAATTGAAGTGAATATAAGCGGAAACAAAAACAGATAATAGCGGCGGTGAAATCCTACCAAAACTAAAAGTAAATAACCGAGGAGGTTTAGTAATAAAAAAGCTGTCTGTTTTTGAGTAAGTTTATCTTGCTTTTGCTTGATGTCTTTGATTATAAAAAATAGTCCCCTAAGCACAAAAAACAAAGGTATAGCTAAAACAAGCTGATAAACCGGGAAGTTTAGACTATCTATTAAAGATTTGGGTAAAAAGAGTTTAGGAATGTTCAAAAACAAAACATCTTGCAGATATCTATTGATTAATTTGGGTGGATTGTATAGCAAGACTTCTGAGAAAGAATGAAAATGCGATCGCATTGCTTGTATATTAGTAATAAATTCATCATCTTGGGGATGAAAAAAGTGTGCGGCGACTTGTAAATAAGCCGTACTTGCAAAAGCACTACCGTTAACTTTCCAAGTATAAATAAACCAAGGAAAAGTTACTACAAAAACTCCAATTATAAAAATAACAGCTTTAATTAATCTTTTTTGCCAAGTTATCCGCTCAAAGTTTATAAAAATTAAGCAAAAAGCAATGCCTACACTTACAAAAATTGCATTTCCTCTCATTAAATAGGAAATTCCCGCCGCAAATCCTAACCAAAAGCAATTATTCAAACTTAAAAATGGTTGACGTAAAAAGAGATACAAAGATAGAGTAATAAACGCCGAGCTAACTACATCAGTAGCAGCTAAAAAAGAGCTAGGAATTAAGGTAAGTAATAAAAAAATAGTAGATATAAAAGCAATCTTATATCCAAATAAAGTTTTAAGTAAAAGGTAAGATATCCAACCAAAAAATCCGGTAGCAAACGCGCTAATAAGTTTACCAGCTATAAAAGTATTCCCCGTTAAAAAAGTTATCGCTGCTAAAAGTAAGCAATAACCAGGGGGATTATGCTCATAAGTGTAAAAACCTCCTGCTAAAATATTTTCAGCTTGTACCGCATAAACTTCATAAAAATCACTTTCTACCCCAAAAGCGCCAACTTCACGAAAAGAACCGATAAATAAAGCAAGCAAGCAGGTCGTAAGGCAAAAAACTAAGATAATGCGATCGCATTGCTTACTTGTTACCATAGTATTTAATTGCAAATTCTAGAGCTTTTGAGACATTTAAAACATTTGAAATTGGGTGTTGTGCTTTCATTTCAACCGATGTCCAACCTTGATAATTAAGACTTGCTAAAGTTTGAGCAAAAATTTCATGATTTACCTTTCCTTCTCCTATCGTTACTAGGGAAGGTTCGCTAATATGAAAGTGACATAATGTGCTGAAAGATTGTCTTAAAGCCTGAGAAATAGACTCGTTACTTAAAGTCATAGCAGCCGTATCTAAATGCAATCTAAAACCAGCACTGTTAACTTTATTTACTAATTCAAAACCCTGCCGAGAATCGGTAATAAAATCGCAATCATAAACTTGAGGATTAGGCTCAATACAAAAACTTATTCCTAAATTAGCGGCAAATTCACCTAGTTTATGAAAAAACTCTAGAGCTATTTCCTGAGTTTGTTCGTAGTTTAAGCCCACAAGTTGTCTATTTTTAGGAGCGCCGAATACTAAAACTTTAGCACCTAATTTGCTACCTAACTCAATCGTCTCTACCAAGTATGTAAACGTCTCTTGGCGCGTTTCAGCATTAGCAAAAATCGTTAAATCTGGTTTACCAAATAATAGAGATTGCATAGCAACAATTTTGATATTTCTACTTTGCCAAAAATTCTTATAGTCTTCAATGTCATCTTTTGTTGCTACTGAAGGCGAAGACCAAAGTTTAGTAGTAGCAATTTCCACTCCTTTGATTTCTAAAGCTTGCATAATTTGAGCGATCGTTTCTTCTTCGGCTAGTTGCCAAGCGATATTAGAAACTGCAATTTTCATTAAACTAATTTTATAAATTTATTAGCAAAATTTTACTGTAAAAATAACGGTGTCAGCTAAAGAAACAAAAAGAATTACCTGCCAAAAGGCAACAGCAACTTTTCGAGCTTAAAAATAGCTGCTTATTTTTAGTTAGGGGATTGCTAAAATTGAGCCACACTCTATTGCCATCAAATACACTAAGAGAAGTTGCTGTTTATCTCGGCTCTTGAATTATTGATACTATGCGATTAAAGAATAAATTGCGCTCCTTACGTCAACTAATTACTCATGGACTAGCGATCGCCTTTGGGGTACTGTTTGCCTTTAGTAGCTTGCGCGTCATGCCGTCTCAAGCTCTATCAATGCCAACCGTTGTAGATTCGGCTCCAATTGTCGCTCAAAAGCCTCCCAGAGCTAATGTAGGCTCTAATAACTTTGTTTCCGCCGCCGTCAACAAAGTAGGCTCAGCAGTAGTTCGTATTGATACTGAGCGTACCGTAACGCGGAGAATTAACGATCCGATGTTTGAAGATCCTACTTTTCGGCGCTTTTTTGGTGAAAGTTTCCCCCAGCGAATGCCCGAAGAACGATTAAGAGGGATAGGATCGGGGTTTATTATTGACCGTAGTGGCGAGATTTTGACCAATGCTCACGTAGTTAACCAGGCAGACAAAGTAACAATAAGGTTAAAGGACGGACGCACCTTAGAAGGCACAGTACAGGGCGCTGACGAAGTTACCGATTTAGCGGTAATTAAAGTTAATTCCACCAACGGCGATTTACCCGTCGCACTTTTAGGAGATTCGGGAGAAGTGCAAGTAGGTGATTGGGCGATCGCAGTGGGAAATCCTTTAGGCTTTGATAGTACGGTTACTTTAGGTATTGTCTCAACTTTAAAACGCTCTAGCGCTCAAGTTGGTATTCCTGATAAGCGTTTAGAATTTATCCAAACTGATGCAGCCATTAACCCCGGCAATTCTGGCGGGCCATTGCTAAATGATCAAGGTGAAGTAATTGGCATTAATACTGCGATTCGCGCCGATGCGATGGGAATTGGCTTTGCAATTCCGATTAATAAAGCCAAAGAGATTAAAGATAGGTTGATGCGCGGCGAGAAAATTGCTCACCCTTACTTAGGCGTACAAATGGAGAATCTGACTCCAGAACTTGCCAAAGCTAACAATACCGACCCCAATTCGCCGCTTAATGTACCGGAAGTTGAAGGTGTTTTAGTAGTGCGTGTAGTACCTAATTCCCCCGCAGCATCGGCGGGTTTACGACGCGGCGATGTAATTTTGCAAATTGACAAGCAACCTGTGACTACCGGGGAACAGTTGCAAAATCTTGTTGAAAATAGCCGCATCGGTCAGACTTTACAACTCAAAATTCAGCGTGGAAATCAAACCCAGCAAATCGGGGTGAAAGCTGGAGAGTTGCAAAGCGAGGCTGCATAGTCAGAGGAAGCAATACAAAGCAAGTATTGTTTCCTTGGTTTGTTCGAGGATGCGAAGCCCTGCGTGCGCGCTTGCGCTATCGCGCTAGGATAAAAAAAATCACCAATAACTAATTACTATGCCCGTTAAAGTTGGAGATACAGCGCCAGAATTTACCCTTCTTTCTCAATCTGGTACGTCTATTAGCTTGAAAGATTTTCGCGCTCAAAAATCCGTCGTACTTTACTTTTATCCTAAAGATGATACGCCGGGATGTACAAAAGAGTCTTGCGAATTTCGAGACTTCTATGAAGTATTTAAAGGTGCTGGGGCAGAAGTTATTGGCATTAGCGCCGATTCCCCAGAATCTCATCAAAAATTTGCTGCTAAGTACAATTTACCTTTTACTCTACTTAGTGACAAAGATAACCAAGTTCGTAAGCTTTACGGTGTTCCGTCAACAGCTTTTGTACTTCCAGGACGAGTAACTTATGTTATCGATGAGCAAGGAGTAGTCAAACACATTTTCAACTCCCAATTTGACTTTAAAGGTCACATTCAAGAATCGTTGAAAATTCTGCAAGCAGTGTAATAAGTGGGCGTACTTAAGTGTACGCCCTACAGATTTATTTAACTAAATGAGGTTTTTCGCTACTTTTACTTTGAGTAGTACCATTATTATTGTGTCCGTTATTGCGCGGTTGAATTACACCATAGCCGCCATGATTGCGCTCGTAAATTACGTTTATTTCTCCAGTTTGGACATTGCAAAACATATAAAAATCATGGTCTACGTTTTGTAATTGCTCTAATGCCTCGGCTGTTGTCATTGGTGGCATGGCAAAATACTTAGTACGGACAACTTCGGCTGGTAATTGAGGAGTGCGATCGCCTATTAAGTCGGTTACTAATGGTATCGTGTCGTCACTATCTGCTTCTACTATTGGTTCAACGGTCGCTTTATTAGGTTGCTTTCTCTCTTTGTATTTTCGCAGTTGACGAGCTATTTTATCTGCGACTAAATCTATACTTGCATACAAGCTCTCGCTGCTTTCTTCGGCACGAATTACACTACCGTTGGCATATATTGTTACTTCTGCTGATTCCTTGCTGCTAATACGTGGATTGCGAGCTACAGATAAATGTACATCTACTTCTGTCGTCAAAGATTGAAAATGATTTACCGCTTTTTCAATCTTCTGATGTACATACTCACGAATTGTATCGGTAAGTTCAATATTTTTGCCGTGAATGACAAGCTTCATATTTAATTCTCCGCTAAATTGCTTGTGCTAATTGTGTTTTGTTCAAAGGCAAAGCTAGAGTAATAGCGATTATTATAAATAACTATTCCTTGGTTTAGTGGGGCAATGCCGATTTCTGCTTTTTGAGCATCCAGTTACAATTTAAATATCTTTTCATTGCTACCACGCACCCTATTTATATTACCTTTTTTACTGCTAAAGTCGATTGGCTTACGTTGTTTGAAGATCGCAAAGATTTTCTGATAGCTAACTTAATTAGTTAGCAGTTAAGGTATATAGTTTTACAGTTACGATTGAAATTTTTAGCCCTTATACCAACGGTATAGATATTGATATTTTGCCCTTCAACACTTCAACTTTCTGGTGCATGGTTAGGTTAGAAGAAACTTCCTCCCTGCCGATTTGAGATCATACAGTTACCCTACCACTTTGTATTGGAGAAAACAGTTATTTTGCTCTAGCTTCAAGATTTTTTGCATCTGTTGACAATTCTTGATTTTAGCGCCGGGTTTTAAGCTCAAATTTAGTAAAAATTACCCTTGATTTTTGTAATGATTGCGAGTACCAAAACATTAACTGAAACTCACCGCCGTTGCTGTTACTTATATAACAGAGAATTAATAAGCTACTCCCTAGCTTGGGATTGGCAAAAAAAGCTACTACAAGAGCGCATCGATAATCCTAGTTTGCATGACGCTCTAATTTTGCTAGAACATCCGCCCGTTTATACCTTGGGACAAGGTGCTAGTCTAGATTTTGTAAAATTTGATATTGACAAAAGCGGCTTTGAGGTGTACCGAGTAGAGCGAGGTGGGGAAGTAACATATCATTGTCCAGGTCAATTAGTCGGCTACCCAATAATAAATTTGAGATACTATCGTCAAGATTTGCACTGGTACTTGCGACAGTTAGAAGAGGTGTTGATCAAGGTTTTGGCGGTTTATGGATTAAAAGGCGATCGCCTTAACCGATTAACAGGGGTTTGGGTAGAAGGGGTTAAGGTGGGTGCGATCGGCATCAAAGTTAGTCGCTGGGTGACTATGCACGGTTTCGCCTTAAATGTATGTCCCGATTTAACGGGGTTTGAGCAAATAGTACCTTGTGGAATTGCGGATAAAGCTGT
The DNA here is from genome assembly GCF_003003885.1 of Chlorogloea sp. CCALA 695. Taxonomy (GTDB): domain Bacteria; phylum Cyanobacteriota; class Cyanobacteriia; order Cyanobacteriales; family Chroococcidiopsidaceae; genus Aliterella. Next base: position 98,651 of record NZ_PVWN01000008.1, read on the forward strand.
AGGGAGTATGGCGCAATGGATTCCAGGTATTAAATTAGAGGAAGTACGCACCCAATTAGCGGTAGCTTTTGCGGAAGTATTTAGGGTTGATTTTATTGAAAATCAGGAGTTGTAGCACCATGCTTGAACAATTAGAAACTAGCAACCAAGAATCGATTATTACTCTTTACGATATCTCGTGGGAAAAGTTTGAGGCGATCGCATCTTTGCTAGAAGACACAAAAATACGTTTAACTTATTTAGATGGAACCCTAGATATAATGTCCCCTTCACCAGCGCATGAAGAATCGAAAAGTACAGTAGGTTTGTTGCTGGAAATTTACCTGCGACATATTGGGAGAAGATTTTATACTACAGGTGGATATACGCTAGGAAATCGTGAAGATGGCGCAAGGGGAGAGCCTGATGAATCGTATAACTTAGATTTTATTAAGCCTATACCAGATATCGCTATTGAAGTAGTTATTACTAGCGGTGGTGTGAATAAGCTAGAAAAATACAGGCGTTGGGGTGTACCGGAAGTTTGGTTTTACCAAAAGCAGCGAGTATTTATTTACCACCTACAAGCCAGTAAATACGAACAGGTAGATAAAAGTAAGTTTTTACCGGAATTAGATATAAATTTACTTGTTCGCTGCTTAAATATGCCCGATCAATACGATGCAACGATCGCATTTAACCAAGCATTGCAGCATGAAGGCTAGAAATTACTCGTTATTTTTAAGCGACTTAGAAAAGTACGCAGGCGATCGCTCTGGGGATTAGTTATAACATCACGGGCTATCCCTTGCTCTTCTATTTTGCCTTTATCTAAAAAGATAACTTTGCTTGCTACTTCGCGGGCAAATTGCATTTCATGGGTAACAACTACCATTGTCATTCCATCGGCGGCTAATTGCTGCATTACTTGCAACACTTCCCCTACAAGTTCTGGATCTAAGGCGCTTGTCGGTTCGTCAAAAAGCATAATTTGTGGATTCATACACAAACTTCGCGCGATCGCCACTCTTTGTTTTTGTCCCCCAGATAGTTGTTCTGGATAAGCAGATGCTTTATCAAATAAGCCTACTTTGTCTAAGTACACTCCGGCGATTTGGGCGCTTTCTTTCGGTGTTTTGCCTAATACCTGACGCGGTGCAAGGGTAAGATTTTCAAGGACACTCAAGTGAGGAAATAAGTTAAATTGCTGAAATACCATCCCGACCAAACTTCGCAATTGGCGCAGAGTTCGGTAGTTTAGGGTGGGGTGAGATATATCTATGCCGTTAACTACCAATTGTCCGCTATTGATGGCTTCTAGGCGGTTAAAACAGCGTAAAAGCGTACTTTTACCACACCCAGAGGAGCCAATCACAGCTACTACTTCTCCCTGGTTAATTGCACCAGTGATGCCTTGCAAGACTTTTAGGGAGCCAAAGTTCTTTTCAATATTATTAAAGGCGATTACTTTGTCCATATTTATTTAGCGTCTGGACTACTCAATCAATACTAATCGCTGTAGGAGCCGAACCTGTAATATTTACAGCACCAGGAGTAAGTTTGCGATATTGGCTGTACAAGCGATCGCGCCAGGTAAAAAATGGTTGATAAGCTAAATTGTCTGCTAAACCTGGTACGCCTTTGCCTTTTACATTAGCGGGTAAATCTAAGTAAGGGCCATCAGGAAACTTAATTAGCATTGATAATCCTGCTACCGATAAATCTGCTAAGGTAGTGCGATCGCCTACTAAGTAAGGACTATCTGCTAAAAGCAAGCACAATGCTTCTAAGTCTTGCTTTAAATCAGTTTCAGCCGACTTTACAATGTCAGGACTTGCGCCCACTCCAAACCCTAATATTTTTAATAGGTCATTGGGAACGGCTCCTACTAAGCCTTTTAATAAGTCTGGCGTAGTATTTGGCAATAAAGCTTTGCGGAAGTTTTGATCTTGGCTTAGTGCGCCAAATAAGGCTTGGCGGCTTTTTACACCAATGGATTCATCAGCCCATTCCTCTATTAGCAAACATAACCCTCTTTGCTTGGGATCGGTGGGAAATAGCGGACGATCAGGGTACTTTTGGTCTAAATATTTAGCGATTTCCGTTGAATCACTCACAATATTAGCACCGTCTTTGATCACCGGAACTTTACGTTGACCAGTTAGACGAAATAAGTCTATTTGCCCCATGCCTGGAATTACTTCGATTTTGCGGTAATCTAAGCCCTTGTAGTCTAAGATCAATCGCACTTTTTCGGAATACTGCGATAGTTCAAACTGGTATAATTCAATCATTTTTAGGTGTTACTTTGAATTTAACGTTAGTAATGTGCCTATTATTATGATTCCTCAAAAGGGTCTATTTTGACAAATTATCTTTATATAGCTAAGAAATTTTTGCTTTTTCGCAGAAGAGGCGATCGCTCTATTTATTTAACTATAAGTTGATAGGTTTTGTTTGAACTTACTTGTATCTAATATTACTATTATCAATAAAAAATACTCTCCCAGCTTGCAAGCTAAGAGAGTATTAATTCTTATTCAATTTCCGCATGATTTTGTTATGCAGTCCGGCGAGTTACTAAACCCCAGATAAACAATAAGACAATCGCGCCAATTACTGCAAAGATAACGCCTGGAATTGTCAAAGCTCCTACCGATGCTGCTGTCCCTACATTGCCACCAAAGAACATTCCACCTAGCCAACCACCAACTACCGCACCCAAAATTCCTAAAATCATTGTGGCAAGAAGACCGCCGCCTTGATGACCTGGGTAAATGGCTTTAGCGATCGCGCCTGCAATTAAACCCAACACTACCCATGCTAAAATTCCAAACATATTTTTTTCTCTTTTTGTTTTTAGTATTTCTGTTCCCTTATGTATAAGTTATCACTTGCACTTATCAATTTCACTCTATCGTAAGTAAGAATCTAAAGGCATAGAAATATCATCTTTGTCCATTGGTTTTAAAGTTTTAACGACACTATTTTATTTGGGTTATAGAAAATAATTTGTCGAGGGAACTTTTAAAACTATTCAGCTTCTTTAAACTAAATCAATCAATAACTTATTAACTATTAACAAACAGCAATTTGATGGGAAAACCTTTCAGATAATATTTCTAGCAATTAAATTGATAAATTATCAGTCTTAAGCTAGATGTGCGTTATGTTTTTGACCAAATCTTTGTCAAGTTGTAAGTAAATGTTGTAAAACTTATCAAGTGCCGGAAATAAAAAAAGGACAACAACAATGATTAAGAACAAAAAGCATGGTAGTAACTTGCTTAAAAAAGTGACTTACTTTTTGGGAATTGCCAGCGCCAGTGTTTTAATTGGCTTCCCTTTACAGGCGCAGCAGTCCGGGGGAGGAGTGCTTAACCCTAAACCAAGTATTTTTAACGAGCCTCCTTACAATCGCTCTGGTGGAGCCGCAACTCCACCAGAAACTAGCCCGGCTCCAATGCCCGATGCTACTACTCCGGCTCCAACTCCAGAAACTAGCCCGGCTCCAATGCCCGACGCTACTACTCCGGCAACAACTCCAGAAACTAGCCCGGCTCCAACCCCCGATGCTACTACTCCAGTACCATCGACTTCATCACCGACTGAGACTACTCCTGGCGCGTCAACAGGAAGTGAGAACTTAGTAGCTTTAGCCGCCGCCAATGGTTCTTTTAAAACTCTTACCGCCGCTTTAAAAGCCGCAGATTTAACGGCAACTTTAGAAGGTACAGGTCCATTTACAATTTTTGCACCAAACGATCAAGCTTTTGCAGCATTGCCTCAAGAAGCTCTGCAAGAATTATTGAAACCAGAAAACAAAGCATTGTTAGTCAAAATTTTGACCTACCATGTAGTTCCCGGAAAGGTAACATCTACAGATTTAAAATCTGGAGCAGTAAAATCTGTAGAGGGTGGTTCCATCAACGTTAAAGTTGATCCGGCTACAGGTGTATCACTGAACAACGATGCTAAAGTAGTTCAGCCAGATATTCAAGCTAGTAATGGCGTAATTCATGCAATTGACAAAGTGATTTTGCCCCCAGACATCTAAAAAGCTCCTTTTAGCTTGCTAGATAGCGATCAAACTTATCACTTTTTAACCCGCCTTAAGCAAGGCGGGATTTTTTATACAAGTGTTTAGACTTTTGACAAGTTTCAACTCAACGACGGTGTACGATCTTTCCATTGTGTAGATTGTTCATAAGCGTAAGCAACTTGAAATAACTGGTCTTCGCGTAAGACGTTACTTATTAGCTGTAAACCAATGGGTAAACCATTGTCATCAAAGCCACACGGTAAGCTTAAACCTGGCAAACCCGCCAAATTTACGGGAATAGTCATTAAATCGGTCAAATACATACTAATAGGATCGGCATTCTTTTCGCCAGCTTTAAAGGCTGTAGTTGGCGCTGTGGGCGATACTAATACATCTACTTGTTCAAAGGCTTTTTCAAAATCTTGCTTAATTAAAGTGCGAACTTTTTGAGCTTTGAGATAGTAAGCGTCGTAATACCCCGCCGATAAAGTATAAGTTCCGAGCATAATCCGCCGTTTGACTTCTGTACCAAAACCTTCCGCACGAGTGCGAGTGTACATTGATAAGAGGTTTTCGGGGTCGGTAGCACGCAAACCGTACTTAACTCCATCGTACCGGGCTAAATTTGCCGAGACTTCTGAAGGGGCAATAATGTAATAGCTGGGTAAGCCGTAGCGAAAACGAGGACAAGAAATCTCTTTTATTTCTGCGCCTAATTGTTTGAGTTGTTCAATCGCTTTACTCACTGCTTGGGCAACTACGGGATCTAACCCTTCGCCGAAAGTTTCAGTAATGATACCGATTTTGAGGTTTTTGAGGTCAGGTTTTAGCGATTTGGTATAATCGGGAATCTTAACATTTAGGCTTGTGGAGTCTTTGGGATCGTAAGATGCGATCGCCTTTAATAATATTGCTGTATCTTCTACACTGCGACCAAAAGGCCCAATTTGATCTAAAGATGAACCAAAAGCCACTAACCCAAACCGCGAAACTAAGCCGTAGGTTGGTTTCATGCCCACAACTCCACAAAAAGAGGCTGGCAAGCGGATAGAACCCCCCGTATCCGAGCCTATAGATACAGTACATTCATCGGCGGCTACGGCGGCGGCAGAACCCCCAGAGGAACCCCCAGGAACTCGCGTTAGATCCCAAGGATTGGCGGTAACTTGATAAGCCGAGTTCTCCGTCGAACTTCCCATCGCAAACTCATCAAGGTTAGTTTTACCAACCATTACCGCTCCTGCTTGAGCGAGGAGTTGCGTTACTGTTGATTCGTAAGGCGGTATAAAGTGTTCCAACATCTTTGAGGCGCAAGTTGTGGGAATACCTTTAGTACACATATTGTCTTTAATGCCGATGGGAATTCCAGCTAGTAAGCCAATGTCTTCGTTGGCGGCAATTTTGGCATCAATGGCTTGTGCTTGAGACAATGCGTGCTGGGCCGTGACACACAAAAAGCTATGTAGTTTGGGTTCTAAGGTGGCAATGCGGTTTAAAGTTTCTTGAGTAATTTCTACAGCCGAACGTTCTTTGCTAACTAGCTGCTGGTGCAACTCGCGGATAGATGCCATAAAAGCGCGTTCCTAATATAAGTCAATTTAGTATAGGCGATCGCATCTTACAGCGCCTTCAAAACTTGCTAGGTTTAGTAGTAAGTCAATCCTATAAATGCTATGACTGCCCTAACTTTAAATCTCCACTCCGCTATAGAGCTTACCGACGAACGATTTGAGCAGATTTGTCAATCCAACCGAGATTTAAGATTTGAACGTACTTCTACCGGAGAATTAGTTGTCATGTCACCAGCCGGAAGCGAGACAGGAAGGCAAAATTCGGGATTAAATGGGCAGTTGTGGCTGTGGAATCAACAAAATCGTCTAGGGGTAGGTTTTGATTCTTCGGCGGGTTTTACGCTCCCTAATGGTGCAATTCGTTCTCCTGATGCCTCGTGGATAAAACAAGAGCGCTGGGATACTTTAAATGCGGCTCAAAAGCGTAAATTTGCGCCTATTTGTCCAGATTTTGTCGTGGAATTATGTTCACCGAGCGATCGCCTAATTGATGTGCAAACCAAAATGCAAGAATATTTAGATAATGGCACTCGCTTAGGGTGGTTAATTCATCCCGAAAGCAAGAGCGCACAAATCTATCGCCCAAATCAAACGGTAGAAGTTCAAAACGCGCCTAACTCTCTATCTGGGGAAGATATATTGCCAGGTTTTGAGCTAGATTTACAAGAAATTTGGGCTTAATTTTGCAATCATCCAAACCTCACTGGCTTAATACTTACATTCAAGGGCAAGGTTTTCCAATTCTTTGCTTGCACGGGCATCCCGGCAAAGGTAGCAGTATGTCGGTGTTTACTCAACCTTTGTCTCAACACTTTAAAACGGTTTCGCCCGACTTGCGTGGTTATGGCAAAAGTCGGTTTCAGGGCAGTTTTGTCATGCAAGACCATTTAATTGACCTAGAGGCGCTGCTAGACCGTTTACAAATTGAAAAATGTCTAATTCTCGGCTGGTCTTTAGGTGGCATTTTGGCAATGGAATTAGCCTTAAAGTTGCCCAAACGAGTTACAGGTTTAATTCTAATTGCTACGGCGGCTCGTCCTAGAGGCAATCATCCACCGATTAGCTGGCAAGACAACTTATTCACTGGGGTAGCTTCAATCATTAATCAACTACAACCTAGCTGGCAGTGGAATATTGATACTTTTGGGAAAAAGTCTCTTTATCGCTACCTTGTCCAACAACATACAGGGGCTACCTACCGTTATCTTGCCTCCGATGCCATGTCAGCTTTTTTGCAAACTTCTCCGGCGGCTCAAGCTGCTTTAAATGCCGCCCTCAACGCTGGTTATAACCGTTTAGAGGCTTTAGAGCAAATTAGAGTCCCCTGCTTGATGCTGGCGGGGTCAGAAGACCGACATATTACCCCTTCCTCAAGCCTAGAAACTGCCCAGTATCTTAAAAATTGTCAGTGGCAATGCTACCCCAACACTGCCCATTTATTTCCTTGGGAAATACCCCAGCAAGTGAATAGCGATATTGATACTTGGCTTGCTGCTCATCCTGAAGTAACAAAGTAGGGGCAGGATGCCGCTCTATTTAGGATCTAATTACTAAAAGCTGGCTTATTGTATGTTTCTCTTTTTTCTGCCAAGTCCTCAGCGATTGTTAAAGCTTGAGGTTTACAGCGTTTGACTTGTACTTGTATGTTTATAGCGCCTTCTTGTTCTAGGTCTTCTACATAGCCATTAAGGGCATTACTGGCTTCTTTTGTACTCAAAAAGGGCCCAAAGTAGTAAGTACAATTAGGGGTTTGCGTGACAATTTCTACCCACCATGCCCAACCGAAGTTGTGGAAGAAGTTAGTTAAAATTTCTTTGAGATCGTGCCAAACATTTTTCATTTTCTTGTCCTAATACTATTTACAATGTGTTCTCTCAATCTCTACTGTTATATTTCTTTTTTCGCTTTGTCTAAATGCAATCTAGTTCCCCATCGTTGGCGATAGATTTCATAAAGAGCCATGCCTGTAGCTACAGAGGCATTCAAACTAGGCGTATCTCCCACTAGGGGAATTGACACTAATACATCGCAACAGTGCTGAGTCAATAAACTTAAGCCTTCACCTTCAGAGCCAACAACTAGAACGATCGCACCGCTAAATTGTACGGTATGTACTGGCTGACTTCCGGTTGCTGCTGTACCATAAATCCAAAAACCCGCAGTTTTTAATTCTTCCAATGCCCGACTAAGGTTTACAACTCTTGCCACGGCAAAGGTTTCTAAGGCTCCGGCTGCTACTTTCATGACTGTAGAAGTTATCCCTACCGCCCTTCTTTGCGGAATTACTAAGCCTTGAGCGCCGATAGCCTCGGCGGTGCGAATAATTGCCCCTAAATTATGGGGATCGTTAATGCTATCTGCCACTATAATTACTGGCTGCTCGGATTGAGCTTTGGCTGTTTCGATTAATTCGCTAAGTTCACTGTAACTGTAGGGGGCAATTTGAGCCGCTATACCTTGATGATTGGCGCGATTAGTAATTTGATCTAATCGTTTGGGTTCAACTTCGTCAACAACTGTGCCATTGTCCTTTGCTAGATCAATTAAAGAGAGAAATCGGGGATCGTAACGCAGGCGCGATGTAATCCAAAGCCGATGGAGAGAGCGCTGGTTTTCTAAAGCGGTTAATACGGTGTGACGACCATAAAGTAAGTCACTATCTTCTTCCTTTGCTGGAATGGGATCAGGTTTATAACGGTCTTCGTTATTGTAGCGATCGCTCTTTGGACTTGAACTATAACGATCTTCGTTTGAACTTGAAGGCTTGTAACGATCTTCATTATTGTAGCGATTACTTTTCGGTTGCCCTACGTTAGGCAATTTGTAACGGTCTTCGTTATTGTAGCGATCGCTCTTTGGACTTGAACTATAACGATCTTCGTTTGAACTTGAAGGAGTATAACGGTCTTCGTTATTGTAGCGATCGCTCTTTGGTTGTCCTACGTTAGGCAAACTGATTTTAAAGCTTTTGGGAGATTGTTTTTGACGATCTATTCCATAGCCTTTATTTGTGGGATTTTTTAAGACAGGTTTAGAGCCACCGTCATTCCCAATCCTCGGTTTACCCTGATATGGGTTACCAGAAATTATCTTCTTCTGAGGTTTATCAGCCATTTGTTCTTGTTAATTTAGATTCTGGCAAGCCGAATCAATAGTAGTTTATAGAAATTAAAAAGTTATTTTAGTATCTAAAGATTGATTTAAGGAATCTTTCGATGTATATTTATAATCTTTTCATATTTGCTCAATGGCTTTTATTTTAGCCCTCAAAAGCATAAAAGTGTTTTGGTTATAAGCTTTATAGCTTTTACTTGTTTACTGGCGCTTCGCGCAGGTTTAGTTTCTGCAGCAATTGACTCAATCGTGGGAAATTTGTCAGATAAAGATAACCAATTAAAGTTTCTAGGCTGGTAGCCCGTCCGTAAATTTCGGCATCTACTCGTTTTGGTGGGCGGTTAGCCGCATTGCGCCCCCGGCGGACAATTTCAAGTTCTGTCGGGGTTAAACAATCCCGCAAACATTCTAGTTGTAATGCTTGACTTTCAGCCCGTACTTGAGCTACTACCAATTGGTGGTAGGCGTAAGCAGTTTTTGGCGGCAATAAGTAGTTTGTTCTAATATAAAGCTCATATACCGCATCACCTATATAAGCTAAAGCTGCTGGAGAAACTTGTTGGATTTGTGCAAGGTTCATTGGTGTTAAATTCACCAGCCTTTGTAAAGATTGGATTGCTAATTCTTCAGGCTCTTGAACTAAGCACTTTTTCTCCTCAATCACAAATTATGTATTCCTCTATAACTCTTGGATTGGCAATAACTCTACTAAAGGTGCTGTTATTTATTAGTATGTTACCTGTTGTAGCTGTCCTTGACTATGATGGCGCGATCGCCAAGTTTTGGTGACTAACTACAGTTATCTTCACAATAACGACACAAAAATTAAGCTATCCAGATTAAAAAATTGGATAGCGGGTAATTGGTTTTTGACGTGAGAAGTTTTACGCCTGCTTAGTATTTTCTAAAGCTACAGCTACACTTGGGCGCAAAGATAAAAATTGTTCTAAGCGTACCAGCTTAACGGTCTGCGTAACACGGGCATTAGTGACAATTTGCAATGTCCCTGCACTTTGAGCAAGTTTTGCAAGTTGCACTAAAGCGCCTAAGCCAGAACTATCAACAAAATCAATTTGAGAAAGATCCAAAATAATATGTATGGGCCCTTCTTCTATATATTTGCCGATAACCTTGCGAAATGTTGGTTCAGAAAAAGCATCTAACAACCCTGTGAGGCGGAATAGCTGGTAGTTATCCTTGACTTCACGAGTACCTCTTAGGCTAACAGTTAGGTTTAATGGTTCAGCGATAATACTCTCCTCGCGGTGTCATTCATCAAGTTGAGGATTAAGTATAAGTTTTTTTCTGAGGAGTTGTCTACCGTTGAAAGACTTAACTTAAATTTGTTAATAGACATTGGCATTTGTCTGTTGCTTGTGTATGGGGAACGCTAAACTAACTTTAAGAGTGAACTAAAATTATTACCACTCTTAAGTATCAATAAAACGCTAAAATTATTAACTAAAATTAACAATGTCTAACTCTTATCACCAACCATCACCCAAGGATGGCTTAGACTTGGGTTTACTGACGATTTCTTGTAGTACCTTACTACAACTAAGCACTGCACCTGTATTAGTGGCGCTGGTAGTAGGAAAAGCCTTAGAACCCATTTTAAGCGCAGCTTCTCTCGCCAGCGTAGAAATGTTTAGAGGCGAGTTATTGCCTATTCTGCCTTTCCCTGAAAAAAATGCCTAGTAATAGCCTCGTTTCACAAGTGGTAACAAAATTTTGTTGTTTGTGAAACTACTTTAATTGGAATTAAACCCTAAAATTGTTAGATTATTCCCGGCTTTACCCGAATAGATACTTATGAGTTCGCTCCTCCACTCGTCTGATGAAGTATTAGGTGTTACTATCTCGCCCATCGATCTATTTTTGCGCGATCGCCTCCAAATAGTAGAAGACTTGTGGGAGTCGGTAATTCGGCTTGAATGCGGTCAAGAATTGGTCGATCTTTTAGGAAAACTGCGCGATTTGTGTTCCCCTGAAGGACAAGCAAACAACGACGAAGCGTCGTCTGTCACTAAGTTAATTGCCCAACTAGATTTTAATGAAGCAATCCGCGCCGCTCGTGCTTTTGCTTTATATTTCCAGCTAATTAATATTGTCGAGCAGCATTACGAACAGCGCCAACAACTTCTTAGCCGTTTTCCCCAAAAGTCTCAACAGATTTTACTTGATTCTATATCAGAAGAACCGCAGTTTGTCAATGGGGGAGTGGGCGCAAATTTATTAGAAAAAAATTGGCAAGCTATTCATAACGAACCTCAAGATCCGCGTACATTTCAGACGTTGTTTCCTTACTTGCGCGAGATGAATGTGCCACCCCAGCACATTCAAAGCCTCATTGACCAACTAGATATTCAACTCGTATTTACGGCGCACCCTACAGAGATTGTGCGCCATACAATTCGCGATAAGCAGCGCCGGATGGCGAAATTGTTTCAGCAACTCGACCAATTAGAAGAAGGTAAAGCAATTGTTGATGAAGCAAGTTCTTGGGAAGCGGCGGAATTAAAAGAGCAGTTGACTGAAGAAATCCGACTGTGGTGGCGTACCGACGAACTGCATCAGTTTAAGCCAGCAGTTTTAGATGAAGTAGAATATGCTTTGCATTACTTCCAAGAAGTTTTATTTGATGAAATTCCGAAGCTATATCAAAGTCTGAAACACTCTATTGCTCAAAGCTTTCCGCGTTTAAATCCCCCTAGCAAGAATTTTTGCAAATTTGGTTCGTGGGTAGGTTCAGATCGTGATGGCAACCCGTCAGTAACGCCCGAAGTTACTTGGCAAACAGCCTGTTATCAAAGGCAGATGGTACTAGAAAAATATATCAAATCTGTTAAACGCCTTACAGATTTGTTAAGTTTATCTTTGCATTTGAGCGATGTTTTGCCTGACCTATTGGAATCGTTAGAGCAAGAACAATCACAGATGAACGAGGTTTATGAGGCGCAAGCTTTGCGTTATCGTCAAGAACCTTATAGATTGAAGTTGTGCTATGTGCTGAAAAAATTAGAAAATACGCGCGATCGCAATGCTAGTTTATCTAATACAGACTTAAGGCAAAAAGTAATCAGTATTGATGCCAAAGGAATTTATCATGCTGATACTGATTTTTTAGCAGATTTACGGCTAATTCAAAGCAATCTTAAGGAAACGGGCATTAATTGCCGAGAATTAGATAACTTGATTAGTCAAGTAGAAATTTATGGTTTTACCTTAGCTCATTTGGATATTCGTCAAGAATCGTCCCGCCACGCTGACGCGCTTAATGAAATTTTAGAATATCTGCAAATACTACCCCGACCTTACCACGACTTGTCAGAAGCCGAGCGCGTGACTTGGCTAACTAGCGAACTTCAAACTCGCCGCCCTTTAATACCAACAGAATTGCCTTTTTCTCCAGCTACAAATGAGTTGATTCAAACCTTTCGTGTAGTGCGAAGCTTGCAACAAGAGTTTGGCGTTAATCTTTGTCAGACTTACATTATCAGTATGAGCCGGGAATTAAGCGACCTACTGGAAGTGTTGTTATTAGCTAAAGAAGCTGGACTATTTGACCCCGGTACGGCTACTGGGACGCTGCAAGTAGTGCCGTTATTTGAAACGGTAGAAGACTTACAACGCGCCCCTTCGGTAATGAAAAAACTGTTTGAGATGCCATCTTATCGCGCTTTATTAGCTGGTGGTTATGCCTCAAAGGGACATAGTTTTGACTTACAAGAAGTAATGTTAGGCTACTCCGACAGCAACAAAGATTCAGGGTTTTTAAGTAGCAATTGGGAAATCCATAAAGCTCAAAAAGAACTCCAAAAAATCGCTGAGGAGTATGGGGTACACTTGCGAATTTTTCACGGGCGCGGTGGCTCTGTAGGACGGGGTGGAGGGCCAGCTTACGAGGCAATTTTGGCGCAACCAGGCAATAGTATTAATGGGCGAATCAAAATTACCGAACAAGGAGAAGTATTAGCTTCTAAATACTCCCTGCCGCAATTAGCGCTCTATAATTTGGAAACGATCGCAACAGCCGTAATTCAAGCAAGCTTACTGCGGACGGGGTTTGATAATATTCAGCCTTGGAATGAGATTATGGAGGAGCTTTCAGCGCGATCGCGTTCTCATTATCGCAATTTAATTTACGAGCAGCCAGACTTTATCGATTTTTTCCATCAAGTAACCCCTATTGGCGAAATTAGCCAACTGCAAATTAGTTCTCGTCCCGCTCGTCGTCAGGGGGGAAATAAAGATATAAGTGGTTTGAGGGCGATTCCTTGGGTATTTAGCTGGACACAAACCCGCTTTTTGTTGCCTTCTTGGTACGGTGTGGGTACGGCTTTGCAAGAGTTTGTGCAAGATTCCCCTGAAGATCACATTAAATTGCTGCGGTGTTTCTATATGAAGTGGCCATTTTTTAAAATGGTGATTTCAAAAGTAGAAATGACTCTAGCTAAAGTAGATATTCAAATGGGACAGCACTATGTAGATGAGTTGTCACACCCAGAAGATAAAGCGCGTTTAGAAAGGGTATTTGAACAAATTGCTAACGAGTATTACCTGACGCGGGATTTAATTTTGACGATTACAGGGCATAAGCGGCTGCTGGATGGCGATCCAGTGTTGCAAAGGTCTGTACAATTGCGAAATGGGACGATTGTACCTTTGGGCTTTTTGCAAGTATCGTTGCTCAAGCGTTTACGTCAATCGGGTAGTACAACTTCAGGGGTGATTCATTCTCGGTACAGCAAGGGAGAATTGCTCAGAGGTGCGTTGCTAACTATTAATGGCATTGCGGCGGGAATGCGAAATACTGGTTAAAAATTGTAGAGACGTTCTGGTGGAACGTCTCTACGAATGGGTTTAATGCCCTAATAACTTGTCTCGCAGGCGCTTAATGCGATCGCGGAATTTTGCCGCTTCTTCAAACTCTAAGTTTTTGGCAGAGTCTTTCATCTGTGCTTCTAATTGCACGATTAAGTCAGGTAATTTATCTAAAGGTAAATCGTCTACTTGTTCGTCAACGATGGCTAATTCCTGAGCATTTAGTCGCCTTGATACTTCTAAAAATGACAATATTGAGTTGGCGGATCTTTTGATAATCGACTTGGGCGTAATCTGATGCTTTTCGTTGTAAGCAAGCTGGATTTCTCTTCGCCGATCAGTTTCTTCAATGGCTTTTGCCATGCTGTCGGTGAGATTGTCGGCGTACATAATTGCTTGTCCGTTTACGTGACGCGCCGCCCTCCCAATTGTTTGAATAAGCGATCGCGCCGAGCGTAAAAAGCCTTCTTTGTCAGCATCTAAAATCGCTACGAGAGACACTTCAGGCAAGTCTAAGCCTTCCCGCAACAGGTTTACACCGACTAAAACATCAAAAACTGCTTCTCGCAATTCCTGCAAGATTTCGATTCTTTGAATTGAGTTGATTTCTGAATGCAAATACCGCACCCTAACACCCCGATCTTGCAAGTATTCGGTCAAATCTTCCGCCATGCGCTTAGTTAAAGTGGTTACTAGCACTCGTTCTTTGCGGTCAATGCGATCTTTGATTTCTCCAAGTAAATCGTCTACTTGCCCCTCGGTGGGACGCACAAAAATTTCTGGATCGATTACCCCGGTGGGGCGAATTATTTGTTGGGCAATGCGATCTTCTGACAATTCCAACTCCCACTCTCCAGGAGTTGCGGAGACAAAGATACATTGATTGACCTTTTGCCAAAATTCATCGGCTTTGAGGGGGCGATTGTCGGCGGCGCTGGGTAAACGGAAACCATGCTCGATTAATACATTTTTACGGGCGCGATCGCCATTGTACATTGCCCGCGTTTGCGGGATGGTTACATGAGACTCATCTACCACTAACAACCAATCATCAGGAAAGTAGTCAACTAAGCACTCTGGCGGCTCTCCAGGGCTGCGTCCGGCTAAATGTCTGGAGTAGTTCTCTACGCCGTTACAATAACCTACTTCCCGCAGCATTTCTAAGTCGTAGCGGGTGCGTTGATCTATGCGTTGGGCTTCTAATAATTTGCCTTCAGTTTCTAAATCAAGTCGCCTTTGTCTCAATTCTCGATCTATGGCTTCGCAAGCGCCTTCTAGCCGTTCTTCAGGGGTAACAAAGTGTCTTGCTGGATAGATATTTATAGCTTCGATACTTTTAATGATTTCTCCCGTCACCGGATCGACGTAACGAATCGCCTCTACTACGTCGCCAAAAAATTCTACTCTAACAATGCGATCGTCATAGGCGGGTACTATTTCTAAGACATCTCCCCTTACTCTAAAGCGTCCTCGGCTCATTTCTAAGTCGTTGCGGCGATACTGTACGGTAACTAAGTCGCGTAATAGTTCCCTTTGATTAACTTCCTTGCCTATTTGTAAGGGAATAGCCGCTTTTAAATATTCTCTCGGCGTACCCAAACCGTAAATACAGCTAATTGAAGCGACAACGATCGCATCTCGGCGTTCAAAAAGCGATCTTGTAGCCGAGTGGCGCAACATATCAATTTCATCGTTAATTGAGGCAGTTTTTTCTATATAAGTATCGGTAACAGGAATATAGGCTTCTGGCTGGTAGTAGTCGTAATAACTGACAAAATACTCTACGGCGTTTTCAGGAAAAAACTCTCGAAACTCGTTACAAAGTTGAGCGGCTAAGGTTTTGTTGTGAGCCAAAACTAAGGTAGGTTTGCCGATTTTTTCAATTACTGAAGCAACAGTAAAGGTTTTCCCCGTACCTGTTGCGCCTAGTAAAGTTTGATAGCGTTTTCCGGCTTGAATACTTGTGGTTAGTTGGGCGATCGCTTTTGGTTGATCCCCCGTGGGCGAAAAAGGTGCTTGGAGTTGAAAGGAGCTATTGTTTACTATCATTAATTTTTGACTTTACTTTTATTAACAAAAATCTCAACTTAATAACTGCTGCTAGTTCCAAGTTTTTACATCTTTTAGCATAGATAACTAATATGTCTTCTGGCAGAAGTCTAAGGCTTGAATAAATAGTTAAGTTGTAAACAAGATAACAACTCTGCTTCAAAATTCAGATAAGTTTGAAGCTATTTTATTACTTAAGGAAGGACAAGATCATGGGTTTAGATGACAAAATCAAAGCTGCTGGTAAAAATATAGAAGGCAAAGCCCAAGAAGCTTTAGGTAATGTTACAGGCGATCCTGAAGATCAAGCAGAAGGCAAAGCAAAGCAAGCCGAAAGTACAGCGCGCAATACTGTAGAAGATGTAAAAGACAAAGTAAAAGAAAAGCTTGATTAATAGATTAATGAGCCTTAAGTAGATTGTAACAAAAGTCAAGGCTTATTAAACTAAGAGACAAATAAAAAAGCGGAACATTAGACTAATGTTCCGCACAATCTGTAAAAATAAAAACAAAGTAAATTCAGCATGATTAAGCAACTACGCAGAATTTTAACAGCGTTAGTCTTGGTATTGGTACTAACAACAACAGTAGCTTGTAATGGCGCTGTTCAAGCAAAGTCGCCAACCTTACCCGCCGCAAGTAGTAGTAACAATTACGGGCAAATAGAAAGAGGAAATAGCGCAGGCGGACAAGACTTTGGTAACTGGGTTGTCAGCAAAAGCAAAGGATTAGTTAAAGATGCTTACGTGCGCGACAACAATAAACTGGGAGTTATAGTTACTCCTCAAGTTAGCCCCACAGAAGTAAAACCTTTAGCCAAATCTTTAGCTCAAGGATTTCACAAAAACTTCCCCAATCAAGACTTAACAGTTTTGATGTACGCCCCAGATAAAAAATTGATTTTAACTGCAAAGTATGACGTTCAATCTAACCAGGTTGAATACAAATAAGTTGTCAATTGATTGTAAGTTTGACAACAATCAGCAGTTATTAATAAACAAAAGGAGAATAAATTAAATGAGTAGTAGCGATCAGTATAAACGTCAAATTATGAACGATTTGGCACAAGGAACTACAGAAAGTTTAGGCGATGCGGATACGGGTTCGGAATTGCAGTATGAAAACTTTGATGATTTTGCAAATCGTTCGTCTCATGAAGAACGCCGTCAATTATTTGGGCAATCTTTACATCATGATCGCATTCCTCCCGGACAACTAGAGCCAGAATTGCAAAAAGCGATCGCTCAAATTAAGCCCAACGAGCGCGATGATGTAGCCAAAGCCTTTTTCAAGCATTTGGAGAAAAGAGGCTTGAAAGACCGCGAATTGGAGCAACAGTTAGGTCTTACTACTCACCACGCCAGCAAGATGAACGTGGATGACGTAACTAAGTTGGCATCTTTTGCTTATCACAATCACCCTGATATCTTCCAAGAAGTATTAGCCGAGAAGCCTGGGGTAATTAAGTTTTTGAGTAATCCCTTAGTAGCTGCGGTAGTTGGAATTGCGGCTGCGAAATGGTTAGGCGATCGCCGTCATCAGTAATTGAATAAGATAAAAGATAAATAAGTCCGCCAAGATATGCGATCTTGGCGGACTTATTGCTAGGGATTTAGAGATCCCCCCCAACCCCCCTTGAAAAAGGGGGGAGAATATTTTTAAATTGGGGATGCTATCAACTGATGGTAAAGGGGGAGAATAGTTTATATTCTTCCTTTTTTGGGGAGATTTGAAGGAAAAGTGCAAGTAGTCTTTAAACTGCTGCAAGTTCTGGGGAAGGACGTTTGCTATTGCGAATACCTTTAATAGCTTCAGCATAATCGGGCGCATTAAATACCGCCGAACCTGCAACGATCGCATTTGCACCCGCTTCGATAACTTGCCAAGTATTATTAATCTTTAGACCGCCATCTACTTCAATCCAAGGATCTAAGCCGCGCTCGTCACACATAGCACGGAGTTTGCGAATTTTGGGAAGTACGCCAGGGATAAAGCTTTGACCGCCAAACCCAGGGTTAACGCTCATAATTAGCACTAAATCGCATAATTCCAAAACGTAATCAATCAACTCTAGCGGTGAACCGGGATTGAGTACAACTCCTGCTTTTTTACCGAGTTCTTTGATTTGTCCCAAAGTCCTATGTAAGTGCGGAGACGCATTGTGTTCGGCGTGAACGTAAATATGATCGGCTCCAGCTTTGGCAAAATCTTCTACATACTTCTCTGGTTCGACAATCATTAAGTGGACATCTAAAGGCTTTGTAGTCACCGGACGAATAGCCTCAACAATTAATGGGCCGATGGTAATATTGGGGACAAATCGACCATCCATGACATCAACGTGAATCCAATCGGCTCCGGCGGCATCAATAGCCCTAATTTCGTCTCCCAAACGGCTAAAATCAGCAGATAGGATAGATGGAGCAATTACAATCTGCTTGGATGATGGCGTATTAGTCATAGATTAGTTCTCCTAAGTCCTCGATTGTTAACTATTTTAACATCGGGCGACATTGCTATTCATAATCTAAAATAAAGTGCCTGGGTGCAAAGGCTTTTTTTGACAGCAGATGATAAAACAATTGACGTGGACGATTGGGGGATTAAGTGCGCTTGGGTTAGGTAGTCCAGCTTTAGCTTTACAAAATACATCTATTGGCGAAGCAGGAATCGATGCGTTGCGTTTGCACCAATTACCTTACGACTTAATTGGGCGCAAAATTAGTATTGGTCAAGTAGAAATTGGTCGTCCCGGACAATACGGTTTAGATAAAGCAGTGTCGGGACGAGCGATCGCCCTTGCTGGAGTATTTTTACGCGATCGCCCCGCCAAAGCAAATAGTAACTTAGATCCCCACGCCCAAAACGTTGCTAGCGTGATGATTAGCTCAGATAAAGCTATTCGCGGTGTAGCACCAGGAGCTAGGCTATATTCGGGGGCGGTTGGCTCTTTAAAAACTGGTGGACAACCGGAAGAATGTTTGTCCGCGCAGCACGTAGCAATGCAAAATAGCGGCGATGTTAGAGCGATAAATTTTAGCTTTGGGGAAACTTTAGAACGAGATCCGCGCGTTAACGCTCGTTTGGATGGCAAAGCTTTATTAACTCAGTGTATAGACTGGTCTAGCCGCTTTCACAATGTTTTGTATGCGATCGCAGGCAACCAAGGGAAAGGGGGTATCCCTATCCCTACAGACAATTACAACGGTATTAATGTCGCTTTTAGCAGCCGTAGAAACGGGATTTTTAACAAAGTAGATGTTTCTAATTTGAGCGATATCAAAGTTGGCTTAGAAGGGAGATTGAATGGAAAAGAAGTAAACCTAGGCATCCGCCGTGGTATTGGTTTAGTCGCACCAGGAAGCAATATTTCTTTACTCAATCCCAACGGTAAAGTTACGAAAGTAAGTGGTACGAGTTTCGCTACTCCCCACGTCACTGCAACAGTAGCTTTATTACAAGAATACGGCGACAGACAGTTGCGCTCCAAAAAAAATAATTGGAGTTTGAACGCTCGTCGTCAAGAAGTAATGAAAGCTGTGATGCTAAATTCTGCTGATAAACTGCTTGATACCGTTGCATCTTTGCGCTTAGGTATGACTAAAACAATTATCGATAAGCAAAATCAAGACTGGACGGCTTCGGATGCTTACACTGACCCCAAAATTCCCCTCCACGCGCAAATGGGAACTGGTCAATTAAATGCTTTTCGCGCCTACGGGCAATTTAGTCCGGGAGAATGGAAACCTACGGCAGTAGTTCCGGCGATTGGCTGGGATTATGGTTTAGTTAGTGCTAATTCAATGCAGGAATACCTATTAGCTAAACCTTTAGTACAAGGGGGTTTTGTGTCGGTGACTCTAGCTTGGAATCGACTGGTAGAGTTAAACGATGCTAATAAAAACCAGCAGTATGATGTCGGGGAGACTTTTAGCGATCGCGGATTAAATAACTTAGACCTTTATCTAGTTAGCACCGAATCCAACAACCCATCTAGTAGTCTTTGTACGTCTATTAGTGAAGTTGATAGTGTAGAACATATTTTTTGTCCTGTTCCCCGCACAGGTAAATACAAAATCCGCGTCCAATTTGACCAAAAAGTCAATCAAGCAACTCAGCCTTATGCTCTGGCTTGGTGGACAAAATAACTAATTCCTGTTACCAAAATAGTAACTAACACGCGATCGCCCGATTAATAATGTCATAGTAAATCCTTAACGCTCGTAAACCTAATCAAGATTTACTAAAGCCCCAAGGTACTTATGAATCAGCAAGAGTCTAGTCCTAAGTCAAGTTTTCAGCTTCGACGCTATGGGATTCGCTTAGGCAGACGGTACGCCCTATCCGCCGCTAGTGTGGTGATGCTAGGCTTTTCGATGGCTGGATACTCAAAGCTTAATACCTCTACAGTTTTATTTACTACCCCTTCATCTTCCTTAGAACAGCAATGGCGCAATCGCCTTTAACTTACTGCGGTACAACTTCAACGGTAGTTTTAGATACATCGCTATTTTCTGATTCTAATTGACTTGTCCCCAAGCTTTCCGCCACATTAGTACGTCCGCGCACGTAACTCAACGCAGTCTTAATTACGACAGCCGTAGGTACAGCCACAATTACCCCCAACAATCCCCCTACCCGCGCCCCTGTCAAAACCGATATCAATATCCACACCGGATTTAAGCCCGTAACACTACCCAAAATTCGGGGCGCAACTAAGTTTTCGAGAATTTGTTGCACAATTACCGCCGCCATCAATACCCTTGATCCCAACCAAAAATCTTGTAATGCGACTAATAAAGTAGTAGCAATAATTCCTACTGTTCCCCCAAAAGGAATCAGCGCCATAATCCCGATACTTAAGCCAAAGAGCAGCCCAAAAGGAACTTTTAGCCATAAAAAGGTAGGAATTAAGGCAAAAGCCATACAAGTACCAAAAATAAGCTGTCCAATAAAGAAATTTTGAAAACTCAGCCTTAAAGTTTGCGAAAACGGTTGGCGAATTTTAACGGGGAGCCATTCGATTAAACTTTGCCACAAACTATCGCCATGCTGTAAAAGATAAAAAGCTAAAACCATTGTCAGGACAAAGTCTAGCAAGCTAGTAACAGTGAGTACCGCTAGATTTAATACTTGAGAGGCGATTTGTTGCAGTTGTCCTTTGAGGCGATCGTTGATTTGTACTAGCAGCGCATCAAGGTTGAGAGGAAACCCCTGAGTATCCGCCCATTGATTTAATAGTAGTAACTGATAACGTCCCGAATCAATCCATTCTGGCAAGCGAATTACCAACTGTTGAGCTTGAGTAAGCACCAAAGGAACTAAAGTTACACCCAAAGCCAGCAGAATCGATAAAGCTGCCAAAAACACCAAAATAGAAACTTGTTCGCGCTTGGCTCCTTTGCTTTCCATCCACATCACCGGATAATTAAGCAAAAATGCTAATAGCGAAGCGGCTACCAAAATTACAATTAGCGAGTTGAAATAATTGAAAATCGAAGCAACTGCCCAAGCATTGAGTACGATGAGAGGAGCAACAAGAGCGATCGCTGTCAACCGCCCTCCCAGACTCATTCCTTGCCACCATCCAAGTATTATGCGTTTCTGCATTTGCCTACTGCCGGATAAAACACGATTGAATTTGCTTAAGCAGTTATCATTATCTCTAAATTCATCTACTAAACTCATCCCCCCACTTCAGGATTGTTGCCGGAAATATGAAAAATGTTGACCCTACAGAGAATTACGACCTCAATCATTTACAGCTATTTTTCTATTTAATCCCTGTACTGGGCTTTTTTCCATCTTTATGGACGCTCTACCAGCGTGACAAATCTGCAAATTCTTCTTTTAAAACGGAACAATTAAAAGTTAGTCGTTTGTCTGTAACCTTAGCAAGTAGTTGGTTAATTGGTTATTTATTACTAGGGACGGGAGCAGAAGCTTCAGAATATTTATCGTTGCGGCTTTTGATCTTAAATACTTTCCTAACTTCTGGCTATTTTTTAGTCAGTATGATGTTAATGATTCGCCTATATCAGCGTAAACCTTTGCGCGTGCCAGGGTTTAGCCTTTTGGCAAGACAAGTAGATAAGTATTTGGTTGAGGAAAAAACAAAAAATTAATTGCTGCTGTGGCACTTTCCGTGAAAATGCCGTTTGCCAGTCAAATACAATCCGAGTACACTTTTCTTGAACCCATCTGTCAAATAGTAGAGTTCACTGCAATAGATTGCATATTTGATCCGTTTAGCTAATAATTACTGGCTAAATGCTGCAATCGGTTAAGGGCAATTATTTTTTGGTTTAATTTAAGTGTGAGGAAGTCTGTGGCAGTTCAAAAACATTCAGAGCGAAAATCGCCTTCAATAAATACAGCAAAAGTTATTAAAAAATCCTCTCGTTCTCAGACTGGGCGTTGGTTGTGGTTTTGGGCAGGTTTAACAGGTGTCGCCATGGTTTCTGCCACCGCCGGAGCGCTGCTTGCAGTGTCATTGTCGAGTACGCCTTTGATGCAAGCAGAACTTAGCCCCGAACAAGAAGCTATATTTGGTAAAGGCGATCGCATCTCTCGCGGAAGTCTCAAGCTTTCGGAACTAACTCGCCCAGTAAATATCTTAGTTTTGGGTGTAAAAGTTCTCACTTCAGACGTTAGCAACCCCCCCATCGGAAGCGATAAATTAGGCTACCATGCCACGATTAACTCCTTTGAGGGGTTGTCTGACACAATGTTATTGTTGCGCTTTGACCCTACCACCAAAAAATTAGCCGCACTCTCAATTCCTAGAGACACCCGCGTGGAAGTTGAAGGATACAAATTTAATAAGATAAATTCGGCTAACTATCGTGGAGGCCCCGCTCTTAGCGCGACTGCTACTAGCGATCTTTTAAACGGCGCACCCATTGATCGCTACATTAGAATTAACGTCCAAGGGATAGAAAAGCTAGTTGATGCTTTAGGTGGCGTAACGGTTTACGTTCCCAAAGATATGAAGTATCAAGACGATAGCCAGCACTTATACATCAATCTTAAAGCCGGAAAACAGCATCTTAATGGCGACCAAGCCTTACAATTTCTGCGCTTTCGTTATGATGAAAATGGCGATATTGGGCGCATTCAACGCCAGCAAATATTGATGCGATCTTTAATGGAACAGGCGCTAAATCCTACTATCGTAACGCGAGTTCCCAAGATATTAGAGGTGATAAAGTCGCACATTGATACTAATTTGACTATCCAAGAATTAATGGCATTAGTTGGTTTTGGCGTACAGACAAAACGCGCCGATGCTCAGATGCTGCTAGTACCGGGACGTTTTAGCGAACCTGGAGAATACAGCGCTAGTTACTGGCTACCAGATAAAGATCGCATTGCTACGATGATGACGCAGTATTTTAATGTGCCAACCGAGGGTATGCAAGCGGTAGTCGAGCCAGCAAGATTAAGGGTAGCAATTCAAGATAGTACCGGGAATGATACCGCCGTCCAATCGCTAATAAATTCTCTCTCTGAAGCTGGCTATCGCAACGTGTATGTTGCTAAACGCTGGAGCGAACCCTTAGATGTAACTCATATTGTCGCCCAGCAAGGCGATGGCAATAGCGCTCAAACCATTCGTCAAGCGCTAAATGTTGGCGAGGTGCGCGTCGAAAGTACAGGTAATCTCCAATCTGACATCACAATTCAATTAGGACAAGATTGGCTAAAAAGGCTTGAACAAATTGAGCAATAGGTTCGTTGCTGAATTGGTAATTGGTAATTGGGAATAACTTTAATGAACAATTCCCAATGGGGTAGGAATGAGGAGGAAACAGGATTGCAGAAAGGAAAAGTCATCATACTTTCAGCAACGCCAAATTATCTTCAATCCACGCTTCCAAAATCGGATTAACTAATTCTGGTGCTTCGTCTTGGGGACAATGCCCTACGCCTTCAATGGGGATAAACTTTTGAACTTGGGGAAACTTGGCTAATTCTCGCCCTAATTCTATGGGTTCCCAAGGGTCAGCAGTTCCCCACAGCATAATAGCTGGGCATGGCAGCACCGCTAACAGGTCTTCGGGCAAGGGGCCATGTCCGTAAGCAGTGAAGGCAACAAATACGGCTAATGCGCCAGGATCGCTGGCTGGAGCCATCATAATATCTACCAATTCGTCGGTTACAGCTTCCTTTTGAGCGTAAGCTTGTAATAAAATCTTGTGTACTGTCGAAGTTTTGGCAATTTGATTGAAAAAAAACTGACTAATAGGTTTAATTGATAAAAGTTTTTGAACTAAAGGCGCTCCAAAACGGCGATACCAAGGTAAAGATTGACGTTTGCGATCGTGCAATAGTCGTAACGAACAATTGAGTAAGGCAACTCCTAAAGTTGTATCTGGGGTGTATATAGCGGCTTGCATGGCGGCAATACAACCGATGGAGTTGCCAACTAAAAAAACTGGTTCGCCAACAACTTCAGTACAAAAATCTGCAATTTGTCGTCCCCAAGTTTCAAAGGAGTAGGTTACTTGTTCCCCCGGTTTGAGTTCCCCCGGAATTGGCTTTGCAGATGCGCCAAAACCAATTAAATCGATCGCATACACGCGAGCAAATTGAGCTAGTACAGGTATATTGTGCCGCCAATGCCACCAAGAAGCGCCAAAGCCATGAATTAGCACCACCGCCGGGCCAGTATCTCCTTGAGCTTGGTAACAAATGGGGAAACCTTGCCAAGTCCAGGTTTTAGTTGTGGTATTTGAAAGAACAGAAGTTGTCATTTATGAATTTTTAAGGGTGCGATCGCTCTTTTTATTCTGGCTCAATCAGAAGAGTATTAGGTGACAAACTGCGAGACACGCGATGTACAAGGTTTGAAGAAACATAGAGTAACGAAAATCCAATCAGAGGGTGCAGTACCTCTAAGTGAAAAGGAGTTTTGAGATGAATGCTGGCAAATTGTAGTCCAAGCAGCACAGGTAAACTGACAGTGAGCGAAGCCCTGCGTGCGCGCTTGCGCTATCGCACTTTATTTGAAAAAGGGGCGATAAACGCCCATCCCAGTAATATTAATGACAGCCCGCTATACCCTTGCACTAGCCAAACATGAACGCTCCACCACGCAGGATTGTTGAAGTAGGCAACGCCAACCGTTAATAACTGAGCAATCAAGCAGAGGTTAAAAACGATTGCAGTTGCATAAAAACCAATTTGTACCCAAGGGGCAGGAGTGCGAACTATTCCCAAATTTGTAGTCATGTCAAAGTTTATTTTACTTCTAAACCCACTGTTCCCATAACATAGGCTCTCACCTTACCCACTAAATCAGCCCCCGCTTTTTCCGGTGAACCCACGTCGAAGGGAGGGGCGGGATTATACTCCAACATTAGTTGAGTCATTTTAGCGACTTCCTCACCGCAAAGTATTGCCGCAATTGTTAAACCGAAATCAATTCCGGCGGTTACACCCCCGCCAGTAATGCGATTGCGGTCAATTACAACTCGTTCTGTTCCCACTTCAACTCCCAATTTAGTTAGTTGTTCGCGCATCATCCAGTGAGTAGCCGCTCGGTAGCCCTGGAGCAGTCCTGCTTTTGCCAGAAACTCAGAGCCGCCGCATACAGAGGTAACAAATTTTGCAGTGCTACCTTGCTTGTGGAGAAATTCAAGCACTTGGGAATCGTTTACTACTGCCATTTGTTCTAAGCCGCCACCAATACAGATAACATCTAAAGTGGGGCAATTTTCAAAAGTAGTATCGGGCAAAATTATCATCCCATCATCAGTTTGGATCGGGTCTAGGGTTTTCCAAAGCCGATGAATCTGAACACCGGGAAGCGCACTAAAAACCTGTTGGGGGCCGACAATATCAAGAGCCGTCATGCCGGGATAAATTACTAAACCAATAATTATGTGTTTTTGTGAGTCAGTCATTAATAATGCTCCTAATGGCGCTGGCTGGGAATAAAACTAGAATAGGATTAGTAGCCCTGTTTAGCCCAGTCCTCGATCGGGTACACTTATGACCATTCTGCAACCATTATTTCAGACGATCGCACTTTGCAAAGACGAACAACAATTGCGATCGCACGTTGTAGAAACAGGAGGCGACTATTTCAAAGCAAAACGCTGTGGTGTATTCTTCTTCGACCGCATTAATATCCCGAAAGTAATGCGATTGGCGCTATCGGTTGAATACAATCCTGTAGCGCGTTACCTCGTAGAGCGTCATGCTCCCGTACATGATGGTTTATTAACATCCCCCAAAACCTGGCGGCTAATTTGTCCCCGCGCCGATCATTGGCACGTTATGGCTGGCCCAATTGTTAGTAGCGGTCAATTGGTGGGAACTGTAGGCTTTACCCGCGAACAAGTTATGCCTGCTTTTGATGACCAAAATCTAGCCGATTTGAGTGCGTTGTGCTTACATCTATCTACTTGGACGGCAACAATGCGATCGCAACCCGTGCAAAAACTAGAAAGCGAAGTCTTGACCCCTCGTGAAGTGCAAATTGCTCAATTGGTTGCTCAAGGACGCACAAACTCTGAAATTGGGGTAGAGCTTTGGATTACTGAAAACTCTGTCAAGCAAGCACTCAAAAGGATGTTTCGCAAGCTTGAAGTTTCATCCCGCGCCGAGATGACTGCCCAATTTGTAGTTGCAACAATGCGATCGCCTAATAGTATAGAGGTCTAATCTATTGTTTCCATTTCTGCAACTCTACAGCGATTCTCCTAATTGCAGGCTAGGCTAGACCAAAAAACGGCTACCAGTTTCCGCACCTATGACAAAAGAATTAGCAATTAAAACTTGCGGACTAACTAAACGCTTTGATCGCCATATTGCTGTTAATGATGTGGATTTAGAAATAGCTGTAGGTGAAGTTTATGGACTTATCGGCCCAAACGGTGCGGGAAAAACTACCCTAATTCGGATGTTGGCGGCGGCTCAAGAACCGACTACAGGGGAAATTTATATCAATGGCGATCGCTTATTATTAGACCAAAGCAACCCCTTACTTAAGCGTCATCTCGGCTATTTACCCGATGATTTCCCTTTATACAACGATTTGAGTGTATGGGATTATTTAGATTATTTTGCCAGGTTGTACCTGTTAAAAAATCCTCGTCGCCGTCAACGCCTCAACGAAGTATTAGAACTTGTCCAACTAACCTACAAGCGCAATAGTCAAATTAGTACGCTCTCGCGGGGAATGAAGCAGCGCCTAAGTTTAGCGCGAACAATTATTCATGAACCGATTTTACTATTACTAGATGAGCCTGTATCAGGGCTAGATCCCATTGCACGGCAGCAATTTCGGGAGATTGTCAAAGTATTACAAGAAGCTGGGATGACAATATTGATTTCGTCTCACGTCCTCAGCGACTTAGCAGAACTTTGTACGTCGGTAGGAATTATGGAGTTAGGCTATTTAGTCGAAAGTTGTAATCTTACTGACCTTTACGAGCGTCAAAGCCGCCAACAGATATTTATATCAACTTTAGGAGACTTAGAAACCTTAAAAGCTTACCTAATCGAGCATCCATTAATTGAGGAATGGGAAGTTATACCGCAAACCAATAGTATGCGAACTTACTTTACAGGCGATCGCGCTGCGGGTGCAAATTTACTGCAATCTTTAATCAATGCTGGTATTCCAATTACAGAGTTTCATTGCGCTCAGGAAGACTTGGAAACTATTTTTCTTAAACTCGGTCACAAACAACCATCGTGAGAGATCGCTTATCTCAGTGCAAATAACAAGCTAAAACAGAGACTTTTTATGCTCAAACTAGACTGGATCGAGGCTTTAGGCGATCGCAATCCCCAATTATTACGAGAACTCAAAGGACGACTCAAACCGCGCAACTTAATCTTAGCTGGAGCCATATCCATCCTAGGTCAGTTCTTACTATTGATGTCTTTTTTGGTGCGTTTACCACACCCAATAGTAGAAAATAATATAGAGGTTTTACCTACTATTGATCCCTACTGTACACGCTCCATAGCCCATGATAACGATCGCACTTGTCTTGTAGATGCGGCGGGCGATTTGCTTATTGACTGGCAAAGATGGTCGCTAGACTTATTTTTAATATTGAGCGTAATCGGCATATTTAGTTTATTAGTAGCCGGAACTTACCTATTAATTGACAACTTGGCTCAAGAAGAACGCCGAGGGACGTTAAACTTTATTCGTCTTAGTCCGCGATCGCCCCAAAATATTTTATGGGGTAAAATTCTCGGCGTACCAATTCTGCTCTATGTAGTCGCGCTCTTGGCTGTACCCTTGCATTTGTGGGCTGGATTTAGTGCGAGTATCCCTTTAATTTGGATTTTGAGCTTTTACGGCGTATTAGCAACCAGTTGCCTATTTTTCTATAGCCTCTCTCTGCTATTTAGCTTAATTAGTTCTGGTGTATTGAGTGGATTTGAAGCTTGGTTAGGGAGTGGTACTGTTTTAATATTCCTCTGCTTTGCTTTGCGTAAACGGATAGAAAGCGATCCTTTTGATTGGCTAAATGTATTTTCTCCAGCTTTAATTCTTCAATATTTAATCTCAGCTACTGGCAACGAACCGACAATTTCGTTCTCTCAATTAGGAATTCAAAATTTACACTGGTTTAACTTGCCTGTAGGGCTAGGAATTGTAGGCGTAGTCAGTATTTCGGTCTTAAATTACAGTTTGTGGACTTATTGGAGTTGGCAAGCTATGCAGCGCCGCTTTCCTAATTTTAGTAAGAGCATATTTAGTAAACGTCAAAGTTATTTATTAGTTGCTTGCTTTGAGGTAGTAACTTTAGGCTTTGCTGTTTTTGGCGAAAAATCTGGGTTAATATACCATTTTCAGATTTTACTTGCTTATAACTTCCTGCTGTTTTTCGGCTTAATTATTGCGCTTACACCTCAAAGGCAAGCTGTGCAAGATTGGGCGCGATATAGAAAGCAAAAACAGAGTAGCCGCAAGGGTTTGTTAAATTCATCGCTGCTTCGGGACTTGGCAATAGGTGAAAAAAGTCCGGCAATAGTTGCGATCGCACTTAACTTAGCAATTACAGCTATTATCTTAATTCCTTGGATTGTTATAGCATTAGACGGCAGCTATAAATTATCGGCGTTAATGGCTTTGGTGCTGAGTTCAAGCTTTATTTTGGTGTGTGCCGCGATCGCCCAATTAGTTGTATTTACGCAGACGCAAAAACAGGGACTTTGGATAATGGGCATTTTAGGTACTGTAATTATTACACCGCCCCTTATGCTTGCCTTACTGTCTATAGGTCCTATCAAAGCCCCGACTTTATGGCTATTTACTGTCTTTGCTGTTGCAGCAATTAAAGATGCTGGGGCATTTAACATATTACTGACGCTACTAGGACAGTTGAGCATACTTACCTTATGTTCAGTTCAAATTACTCGTCAATTAAAAAAAGCTGGTGCATCTGGTTCGATTAGTTTATTTGCCCCGCCTAAAGCTTCCCTTCCTTAGCACTAATCGCGCCTCATTAGCCCTAGCATTGGCCCTAGAACTGCCCCAACTACAAACCCCCCGGCGTGGGCCCAATAGGCAATTCCGCCGCCTTCCATGCCTACATTTGTCCGCACTCCTAAGCTTGCAAAGCTGAAAAATGCTTGCTGGAGAAACCAGAAACCCAGAAACAAATAGGCAGGAAGTTGGAAAGTAGTAATAAAAAAGCCTAGGGGAACTAACGTCAAAACTTTGGCATGGGGAAAGCGGAGAATGTACGCGCCCATAATTCCGGCGATCGCACCACTAGCCCCCAATGATGGAATCCCAGAATTTTGCGAAAAAAACCACTGCGCTAAAGCTGCTAATGCGCCGCAACCTAAGTAAAAAATTAGATACTTAATATGCCCTAGCCGATCTTCAATATTGTTACCAAAAATCCACAAAAACAACATATTACCCGCGAGGTGCAGAAACCCACCATGCAGAAATTGCGACGTAAATAATGTTATCCATTCTGGTAGTTGTCCTATTACTGGACAACTACCAGACAATTCACAGGGAACCATCGCCGCAACGTGAAAAAATTGTTCTAACTGCGGTTTTGCCAAGCTCAATTGATATACAAAAACAGCAATATTGGCAATAAATAACCCGTAAGTAACATAGGGAGTAATTGAGATCGGATTATTATCTCGTAATGGAACCACAGGTAATTATTCCTAAATAAATATTTTTACATTTTGCCACTACAGATAAGCTTTTTCCTCTGGTGTCGCTTCCAGTAATCCAAGTAACGGGCCCAATATTGCCCCAAATACAAAGCCGCCAGCGTGCGCCCAGTAAGCAATTCCGCCGCTTTCCATGCCAATATTTGTTGGTGCTTCAAAGCTAGCAAATCCGTAAAAGGCTTGTTGTAAAAACCAAAAGCCTAGAAAGTAAAACGCTGGAACCCTCACCGTTGGGAAGAAAAAACCCAAGGGAATCAAAGTTACAACTTCAGCGCGGGGAAAGCGGAGAATGTACGCCCCCATGACCCCAGCGATCGCCCCACTCGCCCCCAAAGACGGAATCCCAGAATTTTGCGAGAAAAACCACTGAGTCAAGCCTGCAAGCACACCACAAGCAAGATAAAAAATTAAAAACTTGACATGACCTAAACGATCTTCAACATTGTTGCCAAAAATCCATAAAAACAGCATATTACCGCCCAAATGTAAGATACCGCCGTGCAGAAATTGCGAAGTAAATAGAGTGATCCACTCTGGTACAGGTTGATTTACGGCTATACCGCCGAAACTCGCGGTTAATTCTCTTGGTACTACGGCGGCTAAGTGGAAAAATCCATCTAATTCTTGAGGGGGTAAAGTTGCTTCAAATAAAAAAGCCAGAATATTTGCTGCAATTAGCCCAAAAGTTATGTAAGGAGTAATTGTTGTAGGATTATTGTCTTTAATTGGAACCATGCCGACTTATTTCCGGTTTGTTGAAACTAGCAACACAATAAGCAATTTTTGGGGCTGTAGCTTCTAGCCTACGGATGGATTTATGAGTTTAGTTTAAAAATTCACCAGCCTTTTCTAGCTTGTTTTAGGACGTAAGAGGCAACTTCTTCAATTTGGTGATCGCTTAAGTGACCTTTGTAAGCTGGCATAGCTTTTTTACCATGCTTTACTTGATGGGCGATCGCATTAATAGAATTCATGTGGTGCTTTACCAGCGCTGACAAGTGCAAATTTTTCTCATAAATCACGATATTACCGCCGCCAAGATGACAAGCCGCGCAGTGGTGGCTAAAAATTTCTTCTCCGCGATGGGTGTGGCTGGCGAGGGCGGGAAAATTACCCAAAAATAAAGCGGCAAAAGTTGCTAAAGCTAAGAGGAGAATCGATATAGTTTTTCTCATAGCGTTGCACGGGTAAAAATTGTAAAAGGGAAAAGGTTTTACTTTTAACCTTTTCCCTTTCATAAAATTATGAGCGAAGTTTCAACCTATAGGAGAAACTAAGACTTTATTCTGCTACGGTGATTTTGCCAATCATGCCTGCGCCACGATGAGGTTCGCAGTAGTAGGTATAATCTCCGGGGGCTGTCTCAGAAAAAGTTGTTTTCACAGATTGTCCGGGAGTCATGAGCAATTGCTTGTGTGACAAGCCTTTAGCTACATCAGCGCTCTTTGTGGGGTTGTTAGCTGCATCAAAAACAACGTTATGGGGGGGAACTTTATTATTTACCCACTCAACGGTATCGCCAGACTTGATAGTTAGCTTGGCAGGGTCAAAAACTAGCATTCCTTTGTCTGAACCTAGTTTAACTTGGTAATTTTCCGCCGCCGCCGAGGGGGTAAACAAAGCAAAGCTGCTGACTAGCGCCACCATAGCTAATGCTACTAAACCGCAGCGCCGTAAAGTTGCAGCAATCAATTTCATAATTTTCTCCAAAAATATCTGTCTTTATGATTCAATAATACAGTTTCTAGGCACGATACAGCGCGATCGCCCATCAGATCCTAGATTAATCTACAGTTTATCTGTACCCCAGGCGGGAGCTTTTTGGGCTGCCGTCAGTACAAAAGCTGCCAAACTCTCTATTTCGTCTTGCGACATCCAGCTTTCTGGCACTTGACGACACCAAAACGTTTCGCTGCTGCCATCGTAAACCATTGGTCGCCTTAAATAAGCCACCAGACTATTGATATTGTCGCGGGGCGGGGTTGCGCCCTGAAGTTTGGGCAAAGATAAAGAAACTTGCGGATCGGGCAGCGTAGCGCCCCCTACATGGCAGTTTAAACAACTATTTTCAAACAGTTCTTTACCACGAGTTAAGACTTCTGGGGCATAGGATCGCGTTTCGCCCTTTTCGTTCAATGCTAAATCTATGGGCGCTGTTACGTGCAGAAAGCGCACTAAATAGCGATCAATATTTGCCGCTTGGGCGGGGTAAGTCTGGAGGATTGAAATTAAAATTACGGCAACAATACAGCACAATCGACGTAGCATTTATAGCGTTCAACCTTAAATTAATTTTTTATATTGTCCAAAGCCTCCAGAAGGGCTGAAGGCTTTTACTTAACAGGCTTTAGTAATAAATTTTGCCACCGCCCCACTTATCGCCAACAATTTTGGGTTGCAGTAAGACATGACCAGAAATAGCTACTAAGTCATCTTCCGATAGATTTCTCATTGCCGCGTAAATATCTGCACTCTTTGTACTGGGGTGCAATTCGGCGATTTCTTCTTCACCGTCGTAAGTAGTCGGATTATGCAAGTAATCGACTAATCCTGCAATATTATTGCGGGGTGGAGTCGCTAAAGCTAAGGCTTCTGGGTCGAGTCCTACGTTTTGATTTGTTTT
This sequence comes from Chlorogloea sp. CCALA 695, assembly GCF_003003885.1. Classification (GTDB taxonomy): domain Bacteria; phylum Cyanobacteriota; class Cyanobacteriia; order Cyanobacteriales; family Chroococcidiopsidaceae; genus Aliterella. The sequence continues at coordinate 131,025 of NZ_PVWN01000008.1, forward strand.
CGTTACTCCCCCAGCATGACACTGAGCGCAAGCATAATTAAATAAGCGTTTACCTTCTTGAACCTGCTTGAGGTTGAGTACGGTTGTATCTCCTTGCCCGTTTAATGGCACTGTCCGTACAGCTTCGCTAAGTTCTAGGGCGGTCGCACGACCAACAACTAGCCCAAAGGTTAGTAGTAAAGTTACCATCACTAGAGCGATCGTTTTTTTAAACATAGTTCCCCTTCAAAAATTTCGACTCCGAATACAGCTATTTATCATGGGCTTAATTCTCTTGATTACTGTTGTTCGAGCAAAAACCACAGGTAATAAATTCGGCTGCGGTTCTTATTTTTCGCCAAAGTCACTACTAGCGGGGCAAAATGCCACGTATCTTAATAACTTGTTGTACTTATGTAAAGTTGACCGCTTTTTAATCTTGTTGATTACTTGAAGATTGGATTTGCGTCAAGATGTGGGAAATGATTATTTTGGCATCTTCTAAAGCTAGACGAGTTTTAGAGGATTTATAAGCGATTCCCAACTGGTCGCACAGAGATAGTACCTTTGCTTCGGAGAGGTTGTAGTCCGCCGCTATTTCAGCAATGGACAAGTCTGCAAAACCCATAATGAATAGTTCAGTAATAAATAGAGATTAAGCCACTCTATTATCAATATCATGTTGAGAGCGCAATTTGTCAGCCAAACTTAGCGCTTAAATAGGTTGCTGTGCGATCGCTTCTGGCGGTGACTCTTGGGCGATCGCACTGTGCCAAGGGTCTATTATGGGCGTAGTTGTAAGCGGCTGATGTAAACAAATTAGTTGAGCTAAGGTTTTTTTCAACTGTGGACGGGGAACGATCGCATCCACAAAGCCGTGACGTAATAAGTCTTCGGCGGTTTGAAATTCCTCTGGCAGTTTTTCGCGGATAGTTTGCTCGATTACCCGTCGTCCGGCAAAGCCAATGGTAGCTTTGGGCTCGGCGATAATTAAGTCACCCAGCATGGCAAAACTTGCGGTTACGCCTCCAGTAGTGGGGTTAGTTAGTACGGGAATGTAGAGTAATTTTGCTTCACGATGGCGCTCTAGCGCGGCTGATATTTTTGCCATTTGCATGAGGCTTAACATCCCTTCTTGCATTCTCGCCCCTCCAGAGGCGCAAACAATGATCGTGGGGTAGCGATGAAGGGTAGCCTGTTCAATGAGCCGAGTAAGTTTTTCACCGACGACCGAACCCATACTACCGCCCATAAACCGAAAATCCATTACGCCTAAAGCAACGGGTAAGCCGTCTAGTTTGCCGTTACCTGTTTGTACTGCGTCGATTAAGCCAGTTTTTTGTTGAGTTTCTTTTAATCTATCGCTGTAGGGTTTGCGATCGCGAAATTCTAAGGGGTCGAGGGGATACAGGTTTTGATTGATGGGGTTCCAGGTGCGATCATCAATTAGCTGGCGAATGCGCTCATCGCTATCTACACGGACGTGATGACCGCATTCTAAACAAACCATTTGATTAGCACGCAGGTCTTTGGTGTAGGCAAGTACGCTACAAGCTACGCACTTATTCCAGAGTCCATCAGCAATATCACGTTGGGGTTCTTTATTTGTAGATTCAGTTTTGCGACGATTTGCGAACCAATCAAACAGGGACATGGATATGTAGAATGCATAAATTAAGCATTATAATCTTACTCGAAAGGGAGCGAGTGTTTAGCTAATTGGAAAAAACCAACGCCAGTAAGTAGCTAAAAGAAATTCACCCCAAAATACAGATATTACCGCCCCCAATGCCAAGAAGGGCCCAAAAGGCATAGGTTGCCGCCGATTGATGATTTTCAAAGCGATCGCCCCACCGCCAATAAATGCCCCCAAAGCACAAGCAATAAAGCTTGCTAATAGCAAATATTTCCAGCCTAGCCAAGCGCCCATCATTGCCGCTAGTTTACTATCGCCCCAACCCATCGCCGCCTGTCCGAGGAATACTGAGCCAAAGATCGTAATCAAGTTTAATAGCCAAATTCCCACTACTGCGCCGATAATGCCTGCCATTAGCTGATTTATCGCCCCACTAATGCTATTAAGTGCTATATACCCGACGGCAAACTGAAATATCAGCCCTAAAATTACCCCAGATTGTGTTAAAGGGTCAGGTAAAGTCATAGTATCGAGATCGATTAGAGATAGCGCTAGTAGCCAACTACAAAACGTCCAATAACCAAGAGTTTGAATCGAGACATCAAATTGCCAAAAGACGCACAAAAATATTAGCCCCGTTACCGCTTCTACGATAGGGTAACGCGGCGAAATTTTAGTTCGACAATGACGACAGCGCCCACCGAGCGCTAACCAGCCGAAAACCGGGACATTCTCTCTTAAACCTAGTTTGTGCAAGCATTGGGGGCAACGAGAGGGGGGATAAAGTACCGATAATCCGGCGGGAACTCGATAAATAACTACGTTTAAAAAACTGCCTATAGATGCTCCGAGGATAAAAACAACGATGAAGGCGGGTAATGCCAGCAATGGATCCATAAATTAATCTAAAGCTTTGATTATCGCTTCACCCATCGCTTTACACCCTAATTGATTCATTCCTGGAGCCATAATATCCCCAGTGCGATCGCCATTGTCTAATACTTGCATTACTGCTTGCTCAATGCGATCACTGGCTTTTGGCTGATTGAGGGCGTAGCGCAACATCATGGCTGCACTTAATACTTGAGCTAGGGGGTTTGCCAAATCTTTCCCAGCAATATCGGGCGCTGAACCGTGTACAGGTTCAAATACTCCTGGTGTTCCCGCTAGTCCTAAACTTGCCGATGGTAACATTCCTATGCTGCCCGTAAGCATGGCTGCGGCATCAGAAAGAATATCGCCGAACAAATTACCCGTGACGATGGTATCGAACTGTTTGGGGTAGCGTATTAGCTGCATGGCGGCGTTATCTACATACAGGTGGGATAGTTCTACGTCGGGGTATTCTTTGGCTAGTTCGTTAATGCGATCGCGCCACAGTTGCGATACGTCTAGAACATTTGCCTTGTCTACTGAGCAGAGTTTTCCGCCGCGTTTAAGTGCTGTTTCAAATCCAACTTTACCAATGCGATCTATTTCGCTTTCGGTGTAAGCCATTGTGTTTACTCCCCGTTTTTCCCCGGTTTCGGTGGTAAAAATTCCCTTTGGTTGCCCAAAATATACGCCGCCTGTAAGTTCGCGCACTACCATAATATCTACGCCTTCTACTATTTCTGGTTTTAAAGAAGAAGCATCAATTAATTGGGGTAATATTTTGGCTGGGCGCAAGTTGGCAAATAATCCTAAACCCGCTCTTAATCCCAATAATCCGGTTTCTGGGCGCAAATGGCGCGGTAAGTTGTCCCATTTGTAACCGCCAATGGCTGCTAATAATACTGCGTCGCTATCTCGGCATTTATCTAAGGTTTCTGGGGGTAAAGGTTCGCCTATCGCATCGATGGCTGCGCCACCGATTAAAGCTTCGGTAAATTTAAAGCTTAGATCGAACTGCTGTCCAACTACTTGTAATACTTCAGTTGCGATCGCCATGATTTCTGGGCCAATTCCATCTCCTGGTAAAAGCGTAATCCTGTACTGTGTCATTATTTTTTAGAAAGCTCTGTTTTTTGACAATAAGCGACTTCTGCTACTTTTATTAGGGTTTATTTAGCTAAAGGTTGCTAAGAAAAACCAGGAATTGGGGGGTCTGCCCCCCAAACCCCCCATTGGGGGACGAGTTGCCTCCCCCAAACCCCCTGCAAAATGTCTCTCAATAAACCTGTTAATCTTCTGCCTCTAACTTACCGGAAAAATGGGTTTAAAGCCCCGCACTTCAGGGCGGCTTTATATCCCTTTTTTGTCAGTTTCCGAAATCAAAAAGTAACAAATAAGTGAAATTATCCAGAAGCATAAAAGGATTTAAATTGATTCATTTTGGCAATTAAGTGATTGAATCCTAGCAATAAATTGGAACTTGGAAAAATATCTAACCAGGGAT